>DASRJI010000153.1:0-12685 GCA_035649535.1 Acidimicrobiales bacterium
CGGGATGCCGGCCGCGCTCGCCGACTTGGTCGAGCGGGGCGTCTGGGTCGTCGGGCTCGACGCTGAGGGCACGACGTCGGTGGACGACCTGCCGGTGGCCGACCAGCCCGTCGCCCTGGTCCTGGGCGCCGAGGGAAAGGGCCTCGGACGCCTGGTCCGCCAGCGGTGCGACGTGCTGGCCGCTATCCCCCAGCACGGCACGATCGAGTCGCTCAGCGTCGCCGGGGCGGCCGCGGTGGCCTGCTTCGCAGTCGCCCGGCAGCGTTCGTCAGAGCGAGGCAGAGGCGCCGACGGCAGCCGAGCGGGCTAGCGCAGGGCCAATAAGGAAAAAGTTTGTCCAAATCGAGTACGTTCGCGAAGTTGACGGCGTCGTCAACGTCAGGTTCTCGTTGACACCCTCCGTGAGGGCTAGGTACAAGTAACTAGCCCTAAGCAGTCCTCCCCCCGACCTGGAGCTAGATGGCCGACCTCGATGTAGCCAGCAACCTTTCAGACGAGGAGTTGGCTGGGCGATTCCAAGGGGGCGATTCGGAGGCTCTGGATACCCTCCTCCGCCGCTACCGGCGTTTCGCCAAGTCCAAGGCGCGCGGGTACTTCCTGATCGGCGGCGACGCGGACGACATCGAGCAGGAAGGCATGATCGGCCTGTTCAAGGCGGTCCGCGACTTCCGGCCCGACCGCCAGTCCTCGTTCCGGGCCTTCGCCGAGCTGTGCGTCACCCGCCAGATCATCACGGCGATCAAGGGCGCCACCCGGCAGAAGCACCAGGCGCTCAACCGCTACGTGTCGATCTCGTCGGTCGGGACATCGTCCGACCAGGACAGCGACCGGGCGATGGAGGAGCTTCTCGGCGACCACCGCGAGATCGACCCGGCCGAGCAGGTCGCCAACCACGAGCAGCTCGACACGGTCCGCGAGTCGATGACCCGCATGCTCTCGAGCCTCGAGGTCGACGTGCTGCGCCTCTACGTCGAGGGCAAGTCGTACCAGGAGATCGGCGTTCACCTGAACCGCCACGTGAAGTCGATCGACAACGCGCTGCAGCGCATCAAGCACAAGCTCGATGCCCACCTGCGCGAGCGCGACGTCGACGCCCTGGTCTGACTCGTAAACTCGGCCCACTTGCCGGGTTAGCTCAGTCGGTAGAGCACTTCTCTTGTAAAGAAGATGTCGTCGGTTCGATCCCGTCACCCGGCTCTGTCCCTTGCCGACGGGTCCCGTCCCTCCTCGCTCCGCTCGTAGGGCACCCGTCGGCTTGTGCGACGGGGACCCCCAACCCCCATCGCCTTGCGTACGCCTCGCTACGCGTTCGGCGAATGCTTGCTTATCGGTAGCGGTGTTGGCAGGCTGCCGCGAATGGCCCTGTCTGACCTGGAGCAGGCAATCCTCGACTTCGAGCGGGGATGGATCCTCGAGACGGGCTCCAAGGACGCGGCCGTGCGCGAACGCCTCGGGCTGACACCGACCGCGTATTACAAGCTCCGCCGCACGGTCATCGACTCGGACGATGCCTTGGAATACGACCCGCTCCTCGTCCGCCGGCTGCGCCGCGCCGAGGAGCACCGTCGCCGCGTGAAGTTCGAGGGTCGCACCGCCGGCCAGCCGCCGCGGTGACCGCCCGCCGATGATGCGCCGCGGCCGCCAGGCCGCTGATGACGGCTCGTTCGCCCGCTCGGTCGGCGTCCACACGGCGCGCGGCGCCGTGTTGATCGGCGTCGCCCTGCTGCTCGGGGTCATCCTGCTCCAGAAGGTCGATTCGGGGAACGGCCCGGCCACGCAGGTCGACAGCGGCACGGCGACGACGGGCGTCGTCACCACGCTCCCGCCCAGCACGACGAGCACGCGGCCCGCGTCACGCGTGACGGTGTTGGTCGCCAACGGCACGACGACGAATGGCGTCGGGCTCAACGCCAAGAACGTGATCGGCCAGGCCGGCTACAACGCCCTCGCTCCGGTTGACGCGACGGCGGCGGCCAAGCAGGCCAAACGCATCACCACCGTCTACTTCAACCCCGGCTACGACACCGACGCGCGCAAGATCGCCGCGCTGCTCAGCATCACCCCGACGCCGCCGGTCGCGGCGATGCCGGCGGTCGGCGCCGGTCTTCCGGTGTCCGACCTCAAGACGGCCAATGTGCTCGTTGTCGTCGGGCCCGACTACCCCACGACGGGTACCGCCGGGACCTCGGCGGCAACGGTGACGACCCGGAAGGGCCTGTAGCTACCGCACGCGCCGTGTCGTCGAACGGACTTCGACGGTGAGCCGGCCGGTGACCGGCGCGCCCGCCGAACCCGGTGGCGGCATCAACGTCACCTTGTAGCGCGCCTCGGTCACCGCGTTGGCCGACTCGACGGCCCCGTCGGTGAGGGTTCGCACGGTGCGCATCGTCGTGGTCTGTGTGCCGTCGAGTTCGATCGTCGCGTCGCCCGCCGTCGTGGTGCGCTTGACCGGAAGGCTGAACCGGCTCTCGACCGTGGCCACGTCGCGGCCGCGGATCACGCCCAACTCGACGAGCCGCCCTTCACCTCGAACGCGGCTGCCGGCGCCGCCCAGCAGGTCGGCCGGCAGGTTGATCGACCACCGGTCGCCCGGCGACAGGCCGCGCTGTGGCGGCGCGCCGGCGGCGGCGCCGGGAAGGATCTCGGAGAGACCGAGCTGACCGAGCGCGGCGGCCGGCACGCCTTCGATGGACTGGATGCGGCTGAGCTGCGCGCCGCGATCGAACCGGGCCGTGAACGTGCGCTGCCCGATCCCGGGAATCTCCAGTCGCACTTCGAGTTCGGTGTCGTCGGGCCCCACCGACACGACGCGGTGGATCGCGTGCACGACGAAGTCGTCCACCGGTGACCGCCGCGGCGCGGCGTCGGCGAGCGTCGAACGCGTGACGGCGCGCACGTTGACCTCGTACTCGTAGCGCGCGCCCTGCTTGGGTTGGAACGAGATTCGCACGGTGTCGGAGCGACACCCGGCGAGCAGCAGCGCCGCCGTTCCAAGGATCACCGCCAAGCGCCGCACCGGGCGGAGGCTACTTTCGCTCCAGTGGCGTCTTGGGCCGACCTCAGCCGTACGCCGGAGCGCGCCGGGGTGTTTCTCGACTTCGACGGCACACTCTCGACGATCGTCGTCGACGCCGCCGATGCGCGGCCGGTGCCCGGCGCGACCGAGGTGCTCGTGGCGCTGGCGGCGCGTTACCGGTCGGTCGCCGTCGTCTCCGGCCGACCCGTCGACTTCTTGTTCGAGCACGTCGGGCTGGCGGGTACGGCGGTGCGGGCGTTCGGGCACTACGGCCTCGAGTGGACCGACGGCGATCGGATCGTCACCCATCCCGACGCCGCCCCCTGGCGCGACGCGGTCGCCGGTGCGGTCGATGCGGCGGTCGCCGCCGCACCCGACGGCGTGTCGATCGAGCGCAAGGGCCTCAGCGTCGTGCTTCACGCGCGGCCCGCCCCCGAGCACGACGCGTGGGCCCGTCGCTTTGCCGAAGCCGAGGCAGCAGCACGCGGGTTGGCCTTGAGCGTGGGCCGGCTGGCCTATGAGCTGCGGCCGCCGGTGGACGTCGACAAGGGAACCGTCGTCGCCCAGCTACTGCTCGACGTCGACACCGCGTGCTTCATCGGCGACGACCGCGGCGACGTGCTGGCCTTCGACGCGCTCGACCGATTCGCGGCCGACGGCGGCACCGGCTTCAAGGTCGCGGTCCGCTCCGACGAAGCGCCGGCTGAGTTGCTCGAGCGCGCCGACGATATCCTCGACGGCCCAGTGGCGGTGGTGGCCGCGCTGCGCGGATTGCTCTAGCGGGTTTGGGCGGCGCGGAGCTGGTCGGCCAGCCAATCGTGCGGCGTGCGCTGGGCGGCGGCGTCGCGCAGGACGCGAGCGCGTTGCACTCGTTCGTCGTTATCCATGGCGAGCGCGTCGGCGAGAACGTCGGCGGTGCCGGCCACGTCGAACGGGTTGACGTCGAGCGCGCCGCCTTCGAGCTCCTCCCATACGCCGGTCTCACGTGAGAGGGCCAGCACGCCGTTGCGCTCGTTGAGGAGTGCACCCTCTTTGGCGACGAGATTGAGGCCGTCGCGGACGGGATTCACCAAGAGCACGTCGTAACGCCGCAACGCCGCGCACGAGCGCGGGAAGTAGTCGGCGGTGTCGAGAATGATCGGCGTCCAATCGGGGGTGGCCCACGTCTCGTTGATGCGGCGGGCGAGGGCCTCGACCTCTTGGTGATAGGCGAGGTACTCGACGAGCGACTCGCGCGACGGGTACACGAACGCGCCGAACACGACGCGGCCGCGCCACTCGGGCCGCGTTTGCAACAGGTCGTCGAAGGCGAGAAAGCCGCGCAGGAGGTTCTTCGAGAGCTCGATGCGGTCGACGCGCACGATGAAGCTGCGGTCGCCGACCAGCTCGTCGAGGCTCGCCAGTTCGCGCGCGCAGTCTTCGCTGGCCGCGACCTTGGCGATGTCGTCGTGATCGGTCGCCGCGGGCGAGACGAACGTCGGCGGCGCGTTGCCGAGGACCTCGCGCGCGCAGTTTTCGAATTCGCCGGCCCAACGGGCCGAGTGGAATCCGCATGCGCCGAAGCCGGCGAGACCTGACAGCAACTCGTTGGCCACATCGGCCGGCAGCACACGAAGGCCGGCCGGCGGGCAGAACGGCGTGTGATTGAAGTGGATCGTGTGCAGGTCGGGCCGCGCTGTCGCGAGGCCGGCGCCCACCAGGGCGAGGTGGTAGTCGTGCACGAGGACGGTGGCGCCGTCGTCGGCTTCCTCGCTGATCGCGTCGGCGAAGGCGTAGTTGACCTCGCGGTACGCGGTCCACGCATCGCGCCAGCGCCGGTCGATGCGCGGCCGGCGCGGTAGGTCGAACAGCCCGTGGTGCATGAACCACAACGTGGCGTTGGCGACGACGTCGTAGAACATGCGGTAGGTGTCGCGATCGCTCACCAGCGCTCGCCAGCGGAAACCGTCGGCTTCCGTGAGTCCTTGGGCGGCGGCCTCGCGGTCTTCCTCGGAAATCGCCGCCGACACCCACACCGCGTCCTGGTCGACCAGCGCCGGGCCGAGCACGGCGACCAGCCCGCCGGCGCCTCGGCGCGCGGTCAGCGCGCCGGTGTCGTCGCGCGCGAACGACAGCGGCCCGCGGTTCGACGCAACGACGAGAGAAGCCATATCTGAGCGAACATACCCACGTGCCCCGACTTGTTGCCGCCCCGGACAAGTTCCGTGGCACGGCGACCGCGGCCGAAGTGGCCGCCGCGATCGAGCGGGCCGCGGTCGCCCGGGGCTGGACCTGTGACGCGGTTCCCGTAGCCGACGGCGGCGAGGGCACCCTGGCCGTGCTGGGTGGCGGGAACCGCACAACGCGCGTGACGGGGCCGCTCGGGTCTCCGGTCGACGCTGCGTGGCGCCTCGACGGCGGCACCGCGGTGATCGAGATGGCGCAGGCCTCGGGGCTCATGCTGGCCGGCGGACCCGAGAACAACGACGCGCTCGACGCGACCACGTACGGCACCGGCGAGTTGATCCTCGCCGCGCTCGAGGGTGGGGCCCGTCGCATCGTCGTGGCCGTCGGCGGATCAGCGACCACCGATGGCGGCCTCGGCGCGCTGCGCGCCATTGGTTCGAAGGCGCGGCTGCGCGGCATCGACGTCGTCGTGGCGTGCGACGTGACCACGCGCTTCGTCGGCGCGGCGACCGAGTTCGCCGAACAGAAGGGCGCCACCGCCAAACAGGTGCAACTCCTCGAGCGCCGGCTCGACCGTCTGGTCGACACCTACGTCGCTGACTACGGCGTCGATGTGCGCGACCTCGCCGGTGCCGGCGCCGCCGGCGGATTGGCCGGCGGGCTGGCGGCCATCGGCGCCGCGCTGGTGCCCGGGTTCGACGTCGTTGCCGACCGCCTTGATCTTGAGGACGTCATCGAGGGCGCGGATCTCGTCGTGACCGGCGAGGGCTATCTCGACGCCCAGTCGTTCCGCGGCAAGGCGGTGGGCGGCGTGGTCGAGCTGGCCGCCGCCGCGGGTGTGGCCGCGCTCGTCGTCGTGGGCGACATCGATCCGGCGATCGAACTACCCGCGGGCAGGCCGGTGGTGTCGCTCGTGGCGCGCGTTGGCCGCGAGCAGGCGATGGCCGACACCGCCGGCGCGGTGGAAGCGGCGATCAGGGATTACTTGAACTGACCGGCGCGCTCGAGCGCGGCGGTCAGGATCGCTTCGGCTTGCGGGGCCAACTGATCGAGCGGCCGGTTCCGGTGCACGCGCACGCCCAGATCCACTTCGGCGATCGCAGGGGAGCCGACGGCGGCGAACGCGTCGAGCAGGAGCGCCAGGTCGACGGCGTAGCCGCCGGCGAAGGTGAGCTTCTCCAGCAGCGGCCGCCGGGCGGCGACCTCGCCCGAGAGCGGCTGGCGGATCGGCGGTATCGCCGGGAACAGCATCCGCAACAGCGGTTTGGCGACCAACTCGGTGACGCGGCCGCCGCCTTCGGGCCCGTCGGCGGTCGGCCGCGCGTACCAGCCCTTCACGAACTGGATGGCGTCGTCGGCGAGCAGCGGCCCGACCAGGCCGGTGACGAAGTGGCGCTCGAAGTTGCGGACGTCGGCGTCGAGGTACACGACGATGTCGCCCGTCGTCTCCTCGAGGCCGCGGCGCATAGCGTCGCCCTTGCCGGCCGGTTTCGTGCTGATCACGCGCGCGCCCGCCGCCGTCGCTACCGACGCTGTCTTGTCGGTGGACCCGTCGTCAATGACGACGATCTCGTCGACCAGTTCGTCAGGAATTGCGGCAACTACGTCGCCGACCGTGGCCGCTTCGTCGCGCGCCGGCAGGCAGACGGAGATGCGCGCCGCGACAGCGGCCTTGCGCGCGACGAGGTCGGCCAGGTGGAACTCCCGGGAGTCGAACTCGCGCACCCGTGTAGTCTGTCAGTGCAAACCAGTCATCAAGAGCGGTTGAGGGATCGGGCCCGTCGACACCGCGACAACCAGCTGAAAAGCCAGGTGCCAAAGCCCGAAACGATGAGGAGGACGAAGTGTCGTTCGTGGAAGGGCTCCGCTGTCGGGAATGCAGTCGCGTCTATCCGGCCGAGGCGTTGCACGTGTGCGACTTCTGTTTCGGACCGCTCGAGGTCGCCTATGACTACGAAAAGATCCGGGCCAACGTCACGCGCCAGTCCATCGCCGACGGCCCGCTGACCATGTGGCGGTACGGCCCGCTGTTGCCGGCCGACGCGCAGGCACCGGTCGACCTAGGCGCCGGGTTCACGCCGTTGGTGCGGGCCGATCGCCTGGCCGCCGAGCTCGGCCTGGGCGAGTTGTGGATCAAGAACGACACGGTCAACCCCACGGGCTCGTTCAAGGATCGCGTCGTGTCAGTCGCGCTGACCAAGGCCCGCGAGCTGGGTTACAAGGTCGCCGCCTGCGCGTCGACGGGCAACCTGGCCAGTTCGGTCGGCGCCCACGCCGCCCACGCGGGCATGAAGTCGTTCGTGTTCATCCCGCACGACCTCGAGGCCGGGAAGGTCGTCATGACCGCGGTCTACGGCGGCAACCTGATCGCGGTCAACGGCAACTACGACGACGTCAACCGCCTCTGCGCGGAGCTGGCGTCGGAGCAGCCGACGTGGGCGTTCGTCAACGTCAACGTGCGGCCGTACTACGCGGAAGGGTCCAAGACGCTCGCGTTCGAGATTGCCGAGCAACTCGGCTGGCAAACGCCGGACCACGTCGTCGTCCCGATCGCGTCCGGCAGTCAGCTCACCAAGGTGCACAAGGGCTTCCAGGAACTGCACAAGGTCGGCTTGCTCGACGACGAGCCGCACGTTCGCATTTCCGGCGCGCAGGCGCTCGGTTGTTCGCCGGTGGCCACCGCGTTCAAGGAGGGCACCGACGTCGTGCGACCGGTGCGGCCCGACACCATCGCCAAGTCGCTCGCAATCGGCAACCCGGCCGACGGACCGTACGCGGTCGAGGCCGTCCGCCAGACCGGCGGCGCCATCGAGGCGGTGAGCGACGGCGAGGTGATCGACGCGATCAAGCTGCTCGCCCGGACGGAGGGCATCTTCGCCGAGACCGCGGGTGGCGTGACGATCGCGACGCTGGCGCGGCTCGCGGCGGCCGGTGTCGTGCAACGCGACGAGCGGGTCGTGGCGCTCGTTACCGGTCACGGACTCAAGACAATCGAGGCGGTGGCGCCGTCGTCGAAACCGACGGCCACGATCGCTCCTACGCTGGACGCCTTCGCCGCGATCCTCGAGGCTCTCGCCGGCTGAGAGAAAAAGGAGTGCTTGGCTAGATGGCCGTCACAATCCGCGTACCGACCCAACTGAGGACCCTCACCGGCGGCGCCGGCGAGGTCGCCGTCGACGGGTCGACCGTCGGCGAGGCGCTCAAGGCGCTCGACGCCGCCCATGCCGGTTTCGCCGAGCGGCTCTTCGCCGACGACGGCCAGCTGCGCCGGTTCGTCAACGTGTTCGTCGCCGACGAGGACGTACGGTTCTTGCAGGGCCTGGACACTCCTGTCGCCGACGGCCAGACCGTGTCGATCGTCCCCGCCGTCGCCGGCGGATGAGCGAGCGCCAGCGAGGCATCCGCAGATGGGGTGCGGGGGCGCAGCCCCCGGGTGACAGTTGAGTCCGCTCCAGGGACAAGCGGCGCTCATTACCGGCGGGGGCACTGGCATCGGCCTGGCCTGCGCGCGGGCGCTGCACGCCGATGGCGCGCACGTCACGCTGGCCGGGCGCCGCGAGGAAGTCGTGAAGGCGGCCGCCGCTGACTTCGGCGTGCGGGCGTCCTACGTGCAGTGCGACGTGGCCGACGAGGCCGACGTCGTGCGGGCCGTCGAGGTGGCGTCCGAACCGCTCGGTGGTCTGCACCTAGCGGTGCTCGCCGCCGGCACCGGCGCCGGTGGGCCGATCACGATGGTCCCGCTGGACATGTGGAACAACTGCATGGATACGAACCTCACGGGGGCGTTCCTCTGCATCAAGCACGCGGGTAGCGCGATGGTCGCCGCCGGTGGCGGGTCGATCGTCGCCATGTCATCGATCGCCGCGCCGCTTACGCATCGGATGATGACGCCGTACTGCGTCAGCAAGGCTGCGCTCGAGGCGCTCGTGCGGGGCGCGGCCGACGAGCTGGGCGGCGCCAACGTGCGGGTCAATGCCGTGCGCCCCGGGCTCGTACCGACCGATCTGGCGACGCCGCTGGCCGGTAACGACGGCATCGTCGCCGACTACATCGAGCAGATGCCCCTCGGCCGCCTCGGCACGGTCGAGGACGTCGCCAACGGCGTGCGCTACCTCTGCGGCCCCGAGTCGGCGTGGGTCACCGGCCAGTGCTTCGCCATCGATGGCGGCCACACCCTCCGCCGCGGCCCCGACGTCACCCGCGCGACGTAGCGATCCACCTCCGCAGAGCGGTCGCGATCGCGGGAACGTCGCGGCGACCTTCGGCGACGCGCACAACGAGGTCGACGGCCGCGTCGTTCGGCGCGGCCAGGACACTGGCGCCATTGAGTTCGAGGAACGTCGCCGCCGCGAGCCAACCGAGACGCTTGTTGCCGTCGTCCAACGGATGGCTTGTCACGATCGAGTGCAACAGCGCCGCGGCCTTGGTCACCACGTCGTCGTATGCATCCTGACCGAAGGCTGTGATCGCCGGTCGGGCGGCCGCGGAACCGAGAAGCCCGACATCGCGGATGGCATCGACGCCGAGGACGCGGGCTAGCGCCAGGAGGTCGTCGAGATCGAGAAAGACGGTCAGATGCGGCCGAGCTCGTCGAGCGCGTTGGCGTGCACTTCGAGCACGCGTGCCGCGGCGGCGTCGCGCATCGCCTCGTGACCTCTCCGGGCGACGTACTCGCGGATCGCGGCCCGAGCCACGTCCTGCATTGACCGCCGCTCCGCAGCGGCCTGGTCGCGGAGGGCAGCGGTCTCGGTGTCGTCGAGGCGCAGGGTCATCGCCATGGATCGTGATGATACCAAAGCGATACCATCAGACGCCGGTTGCACTCGTGGGGGGAGAGTGCCAAGCTGTTAGCACTCACAGGTCACGAGTGCTAACCCACGGAGGGTCCCGCCCATGTCAAAGATGATCGCTTTCGACGAGCAGGCCCGTCGGTCGCTCGAGAGCGGAATGAACCAGCTCGCCGACGCCGTACGCGTCACGCTCGGCCCCAAGGGCCGCAACGTCGTTCTCGAGAAGAAGTGGGGCGCCCCCACGATCACGAACGACGGCGTGTCGATCGCCAAGGAGATCGAGCTCGAGGATCCGTACGAGAAGATCGGCGCTGAGCTGGTCAAGGAAGTCGCCAAGAAGACCGACGACGTCGCCGGCGACGGCACCACCACCGCCACGGTGCTGGCGTGGGCCATGGTCCGCGAGGGCCTGCGCAACGTGGCCGCTGGCGCCAACCCGATGTCGCTGAAGAAGGGCATCGAGGCCGCCGTCGTGGCCGCCATCGCCGCCCTCAAGGACATCTCCAAGGAAGTCGTCAACAAGGAGCAGATCGCACAGGTCGCCGGCATCTCCGCCGCCGATCCCGAGATCGGGGCGATCATCGCCGACGCCATCGACAAGGTCGGCAAGGACGGTGTCATCACCGTCGAGGAGAGCCAGACGTTCGGCATGGAGCTCGACCTGGTCGAGGGCATGCGGTTCGACAAGGGCTACATCTCGCCCTACTTCGTCACCGACCCCGAGCGCATGGAGGCCGTCCTCGAGGACGCCTACGTCCTGCTCGTCGGTTCGAAGATCTCCGCCGTACGCGACCTGCTGCCGGTGCTCGAGAAGGTCATGCAGTCGGCCAAGCCGCTCGTGATCATCTCCGAGGACGTCGAGGGCGAGGCGCTGGCCACCCTCGTCGTCAACAAGATCCGCGGCACGTTCAAGAGCGTCGCCGTCAAGGCGCCCGGCTTCGGCGAGCGTCGCAAGGCCATGCTCCAGGACATCGCGATCCTCACCGGCGGCCAGGTCGTCACGGAGGAAGTCGGTCTGAAGCTCGAGAACGTCACGCTCGACCTGCTCGGCCGGGCCCGCAAGGTCGTGATCACCAAGGACGAGACCACCGTCGTCGAAGGCGCCGGTTCGGACTCCGACATCAAGGGTCGCATCAACCAGATCAAGGCCGAGATCGACAACACCGACTCGGACTACGACCGGGAGAAGCTCCAGGAGCGCCTGGCCAAGCTGTCCGGCGGCGTGGCGATCATCAAGGTCGGCGCGGCCACCGAGGTCGAGCTCAAGGAGAAGAAGCACCGCATCGAGGACGCGGTCAGCACCACCAAGGCCGCCGTCGAAGAGGGCGTCGTCCCCGGCGGCGGGGTCGCCCTGCTCCGTTCGCAGGCGCGCATCCTCGACGTGGCCGAGAAGCTCGAAGGCGACGAAGCCACCGGTGCCCGCATCGTGGCCCGTGCATGCGAGGAGCCGCTGAAGCAGATCGCGGTCAACGCCGGCATGGAAGGCGGCGTCGTGGTCGAGAAGGTACGCAACCTCAAGAAGGCCACTGAGGGCCTCAACGCCGCGACCGGCGAGTACGAGGACATGTTCAAGGCCGGCGTCACCGACGCCACCAAGGTCACTAGCTCGGCCCTGCAGAACGCCGCGTCGATCGCGGCCCTCTTCCTCACCACCGAGGCCGTCATCGTCGACAAGCCCGAGAAGGACCACGCTCCCGCCATGCCCGGCGGCGGCATGGAGGACTTCTAAGAGGTTCTCGGGCGGCGCCGCCAACCGGCGCCGAGTACGACAACCAGCGTCAGCGCAAGCAAGGCGAGCGCCCTCACCGTGGACACCGGTCCGCTGTGAGCGGCGCTCGTTGCGCGTTCGACGCGCGGTCGGTCGGGGAGGTCGATGGCAAGCGCGTGCAGCTCCGTGGGGGCGTCGGCGGCTTGGCCGACCTCGTCGGGCGGCGCTTGGAGGACGGTGCCGGCCGATGGTGGCGCCGGCGCCGTGTCGGTGACGCCCATGCGAACGGTGAAGCGCGTCGAGCGCAGGCCGAGGGCGCGGGCGAACTCAAGCCCCGACACCGAGCGGACGCCGCCCGGACCGGCGAGGGTCACGGCCAGGGCGCGGCCCGACGGACCCGTCCCCGCCACTGATACGTCGGACACCGGCACGTGCCCGAGGCGGGCCGCGATGTCGCTGAGGGCAACTGACACGGTCCACGGCATGGCGTCTTTGGTCTCATACGGCGCCGGCCGCAGGTACGGATAGCCGTCGCCGCCGACACCGAACCCCTCCTCGCGGCTCGCCGAGTGCCCGCCGGCGTTGGCCGAGTACACGGCCGATGCCAGCGCCTTGTTGAACACGAGCACCTGACCGGCGGTCGCAGCGACCGCCTTGTCCATCGCCGGGTATTCCGCCTGCTGACCGAGGTACACCTGGCAGCGCTGCGTGTCGCACAGTTCGCCCGCCTTGTCCATGGCCCGCAACGCGTACGTGCGCGCCGCGATCGCCTGGCTCCGCAACGCGGCGGCCGGCCACGATGGATCGCGGACCTCGCCCATGCCGCGCAGGTACTGGTCGACACTCAGTTGGTTCACCAACCGCACCGCGGCGTCGCGCGCGCTGGCGTCGATCGCGCCGCGGTACGTGCGCTGGCGATCGACCACGGTGACGGAGCCGCCGTCGAACGGTGTGAGCGCGAGGGGTCGACTCGTGGTGATGACCGTCGGTGCGCTCGCGCTGTTC
>DASRJI010000154.1:0-2268 GCA_035649535.1 Acidimicrobiales bacterium
CAGCACGACATCGTCGCCGGCGTCGAACACCTGGAACCGCTCGAGATCGAATGCGCCCGGCTTGAAGTCGGCGGACGTCGGATACGCGAACGTCCCGGGTCCGTTGTCGTCGCCGTCCGGGTCGATGACGTCGAGCAGGAGCGTCCCGGATACGGCATCACGGAAGACCGTCCGCTGGTCGTAGCCGGTAGCTCCGCCGGCGGTGACCGTCGTGGTGAGTGCGGTCACCCCGTTGTCGAGCGTGACGGTGACCGCGAATGCTCCCGACTCGTCAGCGGTGGATGCGAAGACCGCCGTCGCACCGGTATCCAGGTTGGCGGCCGCGACGGAAACGGACGCTCCGGGCACGGTCGTGCCGGTAACCGTCGTCGACTGCTCCGTCGCCTCGCTGCCGGGCGGCGGTGCCGTCACGACAAGCGGCGCCTCGGCGGGCGGGGCGGCGTCAACATAGCGAGCGCGAACGATCGATGGCTGCTCGAGCGGCCGGCCGGCACCGATCGCCAGCGTGAGGCGAACCGCTTGCGCCTGCGCCCAGGTCAGCGGGGTGGCAGACCCGGCCGGCTCGCCGTTCCGGAAGCCGATGGACGCGATCTCGGGCGGCGTGCCGAACGGCGATGCGGCCAGATTCGGGTTCTCCCACCCCTGCTCGGGCACCAGGCCGGCTTCCGAGGAGTAGCGCTCCATCGCGTCAAGCAGCGCTGCTGCTCCGTCGAGATCGCTAACCTGCAGTTGCTGTTCCGCCCGTTCGCCGGAGAGCACCGGCCACAGGTGTCCGGAGCCCTGGTTGCCCCGGCCATCGCTGTTGTTCGGGCCGGGCCACGGCTTGCCGGTCGGGTCGCAGAACGTGGCGTCCGGTTCATAGCAGTCGCCGTACCCGTCCTCGGTCCCGGCGTTCGTTACCGGATCGATCGCGACCCCGTACCGGTAGAAGCTGCGCCCGCTCGCCGTGTCGCGAGCGATCACCTGGTCGACAACGTTCAGCGAGCGCAGTACGTCCGGGTCGGTGGCTGGCAGGATGCCGAGCCGGGTGAGCTCGAGGAAGCCCGCGTCGATCACGGATCGCTGGTCGAAGGCCGGCGAGCCATTGCCGAGGCCGTACGAGATCGCAGCGTTCGGATCGCCGGTCTTGGACAAGCGGATGAAGTGCGGGGTCGGCGTGTATGGGCTGGTGTCGGTGACGGCCCAGTCCTTGATGCTGCGCTGGAAGTGGTCGGCCACGGCCCGGTAGAGCCGCGCCCGGTTGCTGTCGCCGTGGGTCTGCGCAATCTCGCCGGCTGCCACCAGACCGGCGATCTCGGCGGCGATGGTCGAGGGTGAGAAGCCGCTCTGCTCTTCCCACCGCTCCGATCCGAACGATGGCCCGCGCGCGACGACGAAGTCGGCGGCCTTGCGGATGTGATCTGTGTAGAGGGCCGCGTCGTCCCCCAGCCCGGCCTGCCAGGCCATCAGGATCGGATAGGCAGTTTCGTCGAGCTGATCCCCGCCGCTGTCCGGCGCCAGCTTTCCGTTGAGCAGTGAGTTGCGCGGCAATCGGCCATCGGCTAGCTGCTGCCGTTCGAAGAGGAACCGCACCGTGTCCCGTGCCGTCTGGAGGTCGCCTGCGACGAGCAAGCCGGTGAAGGCCTCATAGAGGTCGCGCGAGAAGATCTCGCGATACGAGCCGAAGTAGGGCGCTAGGCCACTTTGCGCGGTCCCGGCCGAGACCGCCTGACCCCACGGTGATGCCAGGCTGGCCACGATCGCACCGGGGAACTGCTTATCCTCGCTCGCTTTCACGACGTTGGCGCCGAGGTAGTAGAAGTCGCGTAGGCGCTTCGCGCGATCCGGCGACAGACCGGGGAACGTTGCCGGTGGCTTGGCCAGACCGTCGTCGTACTTTCGCCAGCCGCGCACATAGTCGGCCTGCAGCGCGTTGAAAGGCCTGCTCAACGTGGTGCTTGCGGCGCCGACCGCCTCGTTGGCCGTGCGGCCGAAGCCGAGCACCAGCTCGGCGACGCCTGACGGGCTGGGGGCGAGCAGGGCCGTCTGGACAACGTTGCCGTTCAACGCTTCGTCGCTGATCGCCGTGAGCTCGCGGTCCTGATCGAGCTGTGCCAGCCCGTCGCTTTCGGTGCCTGCATAGCCGCTCGATGCCTCCACGAACGGCCGGTCGGCCCGCACCGCGAGATAGGTCGGGACCGCGTAGTCGCGGTTGACGGCAGCCGTGACCGTGTTGGTGTCGTACGAGACCATGGACCCCGTCGCGCCGTCGACGATCGCGCCGTCCGC
>DASRJI010000155.1:0-22498 GCA_035649535.1 Acidimicrobiales bacterium
ACGCGGCGCGGCGTGAAGTGCTTGCACGCGCACTACGCGTGGCACCTGGCCGGCGGTGACGACCCCATCGGGGCGTGGGTCGCGACGCAGCTACGGGACGATGGCTGAGCTGTTCGGCGCCATCGACTGCGGCACCAACTCGACGCGCGTCCTGATTGGCGACGGCCAGCACACCATCGAACGGCTGATGCGGATCACCCGCCTCGGCGAGGGCGTCGATCGCACCCGACGGCTTGCGCCCCAGGCGATCGAGCGCACCGTCACTGCGTTGGCCGAGTATCGGAAGGTGCTCGATGCGCACGGCGTGACGCGCGTGCGCATGACGGCGACATCGGCCGCGCGCGACGCCGAGAATCGCGAGGACTTCTTCGCCGCCGCCGAAGCGGCGATCGGCGTGCGCCCGGAGTTGCTCAGTGGATCCGAGGAAGGAGCGTTGTCGTTCGCCGGCGCCATGTCAGACCTCGATGCGGCCGACGGCCCGTACCTCATCGTCGACATCGGCGGCGGTTCCACCGAGTTCATCGTCGGGCGCGACGCGCCGGAGGGCACGCTCTCCGTCGACCTCGGGTGCGTTCGGGTAACCGAGAAGTTCCTCGAGCACGACCCACCGCAGCCCGAGGAGCTGTCGAACGCGATCGGCGTGGTGCGCGACGCGCTCGACGACCTCACGCGCGCGGTCCCGGGCGTGCTCGACGCCGCCCGCCTCGTCGGCCTGGCCGGGACGGTGACGACGATGGCCGCGGTCGAGATCGGGCTGGCCGAGTACGACCGCAACCGCATCCATCACTTCGTGCTGAGCCACGCAGCCGCCGAGGACGTGTTCCGCACACTCGCCACCGAGTCGCGGGCGGCCCGCATCCACAACCCCGGTCTCGAGGAAGGGCGGGCCGACGTGATCGTCGGCGGCGCGCTGATCCTCGTCACGATCATGCGCTACTTCGACTTCGACACCTGCCTCGTGTCCGAAGCCGACATCCTCGACGGCCTCATCCTCAGCTTGCGTTAGACGGACTGCTCGCACCCAAGATGCAGTTCTGTCACCAAGGCCGCCCAAGTTGGTCGGCCAGGTGGTCGATCCACCCCAAATTGCCGCCTCGCGAGAATCTTGGGCGACATTGGTGACAGTCCTTATGGCTCAAGGGCGGTCAGCACCAGCGCCCACGACGCCAGGCCGTGCGCGCACCAGCCGTCGGGCGCGACGAGACAGTCATCAGGGCAGCGGCAAACTCCGTCGGCGAGCCACTCCGCTAGCTCGTCGGGATCGGGCGGCGCCCAACCAGAGTTGACCTCGAACCACGCGTGGGTTCTACGGATCGCGGCGGCGGCATCCACGCCTTGGACCGTAGGTGTGTCGGCCTCGCCGCGCCGTCGACGACGATGCGCCGACTTCTGTTACTCCAGCATTTGGCCCAAAGTCGGCGCTCGCACGGACAGCAAATATTGACCGAAGCCCCTCCGTGCCTTCGCGACAAACTCATCCACGCTCGATGCCGATACGTGGATCGCGTAGTCCGGCTGCCGATGGCGCCACAACAACCCAAGGCGTGGCTGCGGAAGGAAGTACCCGCACGCGCCGATCGTGGGTGCGACGCCTGGACAACAACAGAACGAAAACGGATCGCCGGCGTCGAAGCTCGCCGAGAGTGTGACGCCGTCCGGCGTTACCGAGATTGTGCCGTCGAGTCGTTCTGTTGGGACCATCGTCGCGTCAGCCGTGTACCGGAAACCGTCTGTGGTTGTGCCTACACGCACATGGAATCCGCCGACCTCTTCGATCGCGCAATTCAGCACGTGTTGGATGGAGGCGAGCAGCCGCCATCGCGCGTCCTCGTGGTCTTTGGCCGACTCGTATGCCGCTTGGAACCGGCTGTACCCGTTGCCATCACCCGCCCAGACACGGTCATAGGTCGGTTCAGTCACTTCGCCGTTCCGAACTCTGACGAGCTTGGTTCCTTCGTCCAAACACGCCACGACGAAGCTCGTGGACGGCTGAGTCTGCAAGCCACGCAGCAGCTCGTCATACGAAGGGTTCGCCTCTGCAACGTGTCGAAGCTGATCGGGATCGTATCGTCCCGCGACCCCGAGGCAGAGCGACGGACGAATGATGATCAGTTTGATCGGAGCTTCGAGATATGGGTTCGTTCGGCGAGCGTCATCCCAGTTGATCTTGGAGTCGCAGACCAAGCTGATTCGACCGCGGCCAACCACTTGGCCAACGACGAGCGTCACCAGGCGTCGTCAGACACGACGGCCGAGAAACGCCAACAGCTTGTCCTGCTCGCTCGCCCCGGCCGCCGGTTCGACTTCGGGGCCGAACGCTTGCGGGTTGCGCAGGTTGTCGCCGAGCGGCTCCATGTAGCGGCGCACCCGCTCGATGTCCTCGTCGACGATCGTGTCGTCTAGTCCCGCGGCGCGCGCCAAATCCCAGCCGTGCACGACGAGGTCGGTGTTGAGGAACGTGTCGACCGACTTCTCGAACGTTGTCGGTCCCATGAAGCCCTCGAACTCGGCCGCCGCCTTGGCCGGATCGTCGAGGTTGGCCTGCACCGCGGCGCGGGCCGCGTCCCATGCACCCGCAGGGTCATCGCCCGCCGACGGGATGTCACCCAGCTCCTGGCCGACGAAGCCGAGGAACATTCCCTGGGTCGACACAACGTGGTCGACGACGGCGCGCGCATCCCAGCCGTCGCACGGCGAGGGGCTGGACCACTTGTCGTCGGCGATCGCGGCGATCTTGTCGGCGAAGGCGCCGGCGAGACGGGCGTAGCGCTCCGAGGCTTCACTCATAATGCGGACAGTACCGGCCGGTACGCGTCTACCTCGGCGGCCAAGCGCTCCGGATAGCCCGGCCAGACCAGCGCGGCGGCCACGATCCGGAACACCACCGCTCGTGCGAGCAGTTGGTCACCACCGTCGACAGTCGTGACGAACCGGATGGCGTGAGTGAGGGGCGCGCCCTGCCAGGCCATGGCGTCGGCGACCGCCATGGCGTTGGCGAACTCGGCCGGGCGCACGTAGGGCGATACGTCGATGATCGCCGGCGGCAAGCCCTCGTCGGGCGCGAACAACACGTTGTTGCCGATGTCGGCGTGGATCAGCTGCGGCGCTGACCCGGTCCACGGCGCGTCGACGTGGGACTGCAGCCTGTCGAACAGCGCACGCACGGCCGCGGGTACATCGGCCGCGCACGGTTGCTCGCCCCACGCAACGCGATCGGCGATGCGCCAGTGGTTGTCGTCGCCGGGAACACCCGCCGAGGGAACCGGCACCGTCGCCAGCGCGGCGTGGAACGCCCGCGACACGGTGAGCACGTCGGCCCATGATTCGGAGAGGTGAGCGCCGGCGAGCCAGCCTGTCGCCTCCCATCCATCCACGAGCAGGCGGCCGTCGCCGGCGCGCACGTGCCGGGCGAGCCGGAAGTCATCGGTGTCCGGCAATTGCTCGATGGTGTCGACGAGCCAGGCCACCCGGGCGTCGGCGTCCTCGGGTTTGAGCACGAGATCGCCGGCGCGCCAGGTCTGGCCTTGCCCGCCGGTCAGCGGCACCGGCGTCTCGGTGATCCCGAACGCGGTCAGCACCTCAGCCGGCGGTGACTCCACGGGTCAACTCTGTCAGTCGGCGGTAGCGACTCGCTTGTCGCCGCGCTCGCGGGACGGGTCGAACGCCACGTCGAGGAGATCGTTGAACACCGCTTGCGGGTCGACGTCGACTCCCCGCTTGGCGAACCACCCGAGAAGGTTGGTCACGTCGCGCTGAAGGAAGTCGTAGGCGTTGGGGTTGTCGTCGAGGTCGATGGCCTGCGGGACATCGATGATCACCAGCTCGTCGTTCCAAACCAGCACGTTGTAGGGCGACAGGTCCGCGTGGACGAGCCCGTCCCACGTCATGAGGCGCAGCGCGTCGACGGCTTGGGTGCACAGCGCCATCAGCTCGGACCGTCCACCACCGGCGTTGACGAGCCTCGGCGCCATGTGGTCGGCGTCGCCGATGTACTCGAGGAGTACCTCGGTCCCACTGCGTTGGACTGGATACGGCACGCGCACGCCGATGGCCCACAGCCGGTTCAATCGCAGCATCTCGTTGGTGGCCCAGGTCACGGCGCGCACCTGCGAACCGAAGTGGGTCTGCTTGGCCATGGCGCGGTCCTCGCGCGTGTTGGATTTGACCTTGGTTGCTCGGTAGGCGGCGTCGTTGCGGAACTGCCGGTGCTGCGTGTCGCGGTAGCGCTTGGCGGCGAGCAGGTTGGTCTGCTCGCCGTGCGTTCGCTCGACAAGCGAGACGTCCGCCTCCTTGCCGGTCTTCAAGACGCCGAGGTCGGACTCGGTGGCGTCGCCGCTGGTGATGACCCAGTCGGGAACGGGCACCGGGCCGCGCTCGTCGGCCCAGAGGTACGTGGACTCGCCCTCGGCGCGGGTGTCGTAGTTGAGAAAATCGAAGCGCTCAGGCTTAGTGGAGCGCTCAAACGTGTCGGACAACGGGGTCTCCCAGGTAACGGGCGCCCCTGGTGGTCGCTAGCTGGCGACCTCGCGGAGGGACGCAAAACGGCGGTTAACGCAATGGGCCGTCAATGCACTCACCTCCTGGCTCGAGAACTGATCAACCAGCTTACGCGGGCCCGCCCGCGGCGCACGGCAATTTCCTAGGCTGCGAACAGATGGTGCACGAGCGCATGTTGATGGGGCCAGGACCAAGCAATCCGTACCCCGAAGTGATGGCGGCCCTGGCGCGTCCGGTGCTCGGTCACCTCGACCCCGAGTTCCTCGCGATCCTCGACGACACGTGCGATCGGCTTCGCAAAGTGTTCCGCACCAGCAACGCAATCACGCTCCCGATCAGCGGTACGGGATCAGCCGGCATGGAGGCCGCGTTCGTCAACGTCGTCGGTCCCGGCGACGTGGTCGTCGTCGGGGTGAACGGGTTGTTCGGCGAGCGCATGTGCGACGTGGCGGCGCGTTGCGGTGGTGATGTCGTCCGCGTCGATGCGCCGTGGGGCGAAGCGCTCGATCCGCAGCGCCTGCTCGACGCCCACCCGAATCCGAAGGTGATCGCCGTCGTCCACGCGGAGACGTCGACCGGCGTGCGCAACGATGTCGCGCCACTGGGCGCGGCCAAGGGCGACGCCCTCCTCATCGTCGACTGCGTCACATCGCTCGCCGGCATCGACGTGGCCGTCGACGACTGGTCGGTCGACATCGCGTACAGCGGGACCCAGAAGTGTCTCGGCGTGCCACCGGGCTTGGCGCCGTTGACGATGAGCGATTACGCGTTCAGCCGGCGGGTCGAGCGCGTGCAGTCGTGGTACCTCGACCTCGGGATGATCGCCGAGTACGCCGGTACAACTGGCGCGCGCAAGTACCACCACACCGCGCCGATCTCGATGGTCTACGCGCTCCACGCCGGCCTGGGCGCCGTCCTCGACGAGGGCCTCGAGGTCGCGTTCGGGCGCCACGCGGAATGCGGCGCCCGCATCCAGGACGGCCTCGACAAGCTCGGCTTCGAGTTGCTCGCCGCCGAAGGCCACCGCCTTCCGCAGCTCACGACCGTGCGCCTACCGGAAGGGGTCGACGACCTCTTCGCCCGCCGGGCGTTGCTCGACCGGTTCGGCATCGAAGTGGGCGGCGGCGTCGGGCCGTGGGCCGGCACCGCATGGCGCATTGGCTGCATGGGTAACACCGCGCGGTTGCGGAATGTCGTTGCCCTATTGGGCGCGGTGGAGGAAGTGGTCCGGTGGTAATCCGCGCCACACCGGTCGAGCTCGAGGGCCGCCGCGTTCTCCTCCGCCCGCTGGCGTCGCACGACTTTGACGGTTGGCGCGACGTCCGTCGGCGCTGCCGCGACTGGTTGGTGAAGTGGGAACCGAGACCCGCGCCCGGTCATCCGGATCCGAGCGAGGACCGCCAGGCATTCGCGGCCCGCTGCGGTGCGCGCGAGCGCGAACGGCAGATGGGCTCGGGCTTCGGCTTCGGTGTGTTCGTCGACGGCCGCGTCGCCGGCGAGATCAACCTGTCGAGCATCCAGCGCGGCCCGTTCCAGAACGCGTACGTCGGGTACTGGATCGACGAGGCCGTCGCTGGTCAGGGCTACATGCCCGAGGCGGTGGTCGTGGTGCTGCGGTTCGCGTTCGAGGAGCTGAACCTGCACCGCGTGCAGATTGCGATCATTCCCCGCAACCGTCCGAGCCGCCGCGTGGTCGAGAAGCTGGCTCTCCGCGAGGAGGGCACCGCCGAGCGGTACCTCGAGATCAACGGCGTGTGGGAAGACCACGTGCGTTACGCCATAACGGCAGAGGAGTGGGCCGATCGCGGCCCACTCCTCTGTGACGCTTGGATCGACTGACGCGCGCTAGGTAACGGTGACGACGCCGGCCATGCCGGGATGGATCGCGCACACGTAGTTGTAGGTACCGGCCTTGGCGAACTTCAGGCTGAACGTGTTGCCCGGGAAGAACGGCGCCGGGCCGATCAGCCCCGAACTCGTGAAGCCGCTGGTGTACGTGCCGCCCGACTTCACCCCTGCCGGCGAGGTCGCACCCTTGTCGGACGGCGTCTTGAACGGCGACTGGAACGTGATGGTGTGCGGCTCGTACGGGCTGGCGGTCTTCCACGTGACGGTGTCGCCCGCCTTCACGCTGATCGTGGCCGGGTCGTAGGCCATGACCGCGGTGATGCGGTCGCCCCAGCCGGCGCTCACGTTGCCGCTCGGAGCGGGCGGCGTGAGGGACGCGGTCGCGGTGACGGCGGCGGCCGCATCGCGCTCGGCGTTGGCCTTCACCGTCGCCGGAGCCAGCCGGTCGGTGTCCTTGGCGGCCACCTTGAGCGACCCGACCATGAAGGGATGGAGCATGCACAGGAACGTGTAATCGCCCGGCGCGATCGAGTCGGCCAGCTTCACCGTCGTCGAACTGGGGACTGTTGGTCCGGCCGCGGTCGCCAGCAGACCCGAGTTCCAATAGCCCTTGCCCGCGAACGCGGGCGGTGCCGCCGGGTTGGGCGGCGTCGGGCACGCAGTGAACGTGGTCGACGGCTCGGTGTCCGTGAAGCACGGACCAAACGCAGCCGGGTTCTCCACGCCCTGCGGCGTGATGATCGGCGGTCGGTTGGACTGGTCGGCTTTGATGCCGAGCGTCACCGTGTGCGGGTGGGCCTTGGACTTGTTGGTGAAGACGAGCGTGTCGCCGGGGCGCACCGTGATGGCCCCCGGGAAGTAGGCGCCGATCTGGAACTGGGGTGATGCGGCGGCGTCGATGTCGACGGCGTAGGACTGGGCGCCCGAGGGCCCCTTCGCCGTCTTGTCGTTGTTGTCGTCGTTGCCGCACGCTGCGCCGACTAGCGCGACCACGGCCAGGGCGGTGAACAGAATCTTGCGCATGGCGCCGACCCTACTTCTGCTTGCCCACCCGTTCACGCATTGCCGCCAGGCGCTCGGCGAAGAACGGCTGGCCGAACGACCAGCGCTGGGCTTCAAGCTCGACGGCGACCGCGTCGCCGTGCTCTTCGAGCCCGGCCACCGCCTGCAGCGTCTGCTTGGCCCGGATGGCGAGTTCGCGCGGCGCGCCAGCGGCTGACGCCGCGAGGGCAATGGCCTCGGCCAGCAACGCGTCGTCGTCCACGCAACGCCACGCCAGCCCGTGCTGGGCGGCGACCTCGCCCTCGAGCACCTGGCCGAACAGGACCATGGCCGCCGCCGCTTGCGGACCCACCGCCCGCTGGAGCATCCACGTGTGGCCGCCGCCCGGGTGCAGGCCGAGTCGCAAGAAACGGGTGTCGAAGCGGCCCGATCGACCGACGAGGCGGACGTCACACGCCAGGGCCAGGTTCATGCCGGCGCCGACGGCCGGGCCGTTGACCGCGGCGACCGTCGGCAGCGTCGACCGGGCGACGCGCAAGAAGCCGTCATAAACGGTCGTGACGTTGCCGCCGTCGCCGCTCTCGCCGCCGCGCCCGAGGTCGCCGAGGTCGGCGCCCGCGCAGAACGCCGAGCCGGCGCCGGTAACGACCACCGCCCCGATCGAGTCGTCGGCTTCGATGCGATCGAAGGCGGCGACGATCTCATCGACCATCGGGAGCGACAACACGTTGCGGCGCTCACCGTCGTTGAGCGTGACTACCGCGACGCCGTCGTTGGTGTCGACGTCGATGAGGGTCACGCGTGCGTTTCCCGCACGACGGCGGGGGAGTGGCGGAAGAACGCCTCGACGTCGCGCTCGTACTTGTACGAGGGACGGCTGTCGCCGACCGTGCGCCGCAGCCGGCTCGCTTCGGCAAAGTTCTCTACCGCGCCGGCCGACGTGTAGCGGTAGCTGAACCCGGCTTGCTTGAGCCGCCGGTTGTCGACACCGCGCCCGTAACGCAACAGGTCGAGCAGCTCGGGCGGCAGTTCGCACACTCGCGCCGTGTCGAGCACCGACGCGGCCAGCCCGGTTCCGATCGGCGGCAGCGGCCACGTGCGCTTTCCGCAGATGGCGGCCACCTCGCTCCACGGCACGCGGCCGTCGCCGGTCACGTTGAAGATGCCGGGCACCTTGTCGCGCATGACGAACTCGATCGAGCGGACGACGTCGTCCTCTTCGACGAACTGAAGCAGCGGGTCGAACCCGAGAATGCACGGCGTGGCCGGGAGCTGCAGGGCCTTGCTGATCGGCGTGATGATGTCGGTGCCCAGCACGTTGGAGAATCGCAGCAGGGATACGACGACGTGCGGATTGTCCTCGGCAAAGTCGCGCAGGTAGTCCTCGACTTCGATCAATGACCGCTCGACGCGTGTGCGCGGCGGGCTTGTGCGCTGCGACTCCTCGCGGAACCACGTGGGGTCCTTGTCGCTGGCGCCGTACACGAGCGTTGATGACTTCACGACGAGCTGGCGCACGGAGCTATCGGGCGCGCCGGCCGCCGCGAGCAGGTTCATCGTGCCGATCACGTTGACCTCGTGGAGCGCGCGGCCGGTCATGCGCGTCGAGTCGACGACGAGGAAGGTGTGCAGGATCGTGTCGACCTGGGTGGCCCGGACGATGCGGGCGAGGATCGAGTAGTTCTGATCGGCCCGTACGAACTCGGTGCGGTCCAACTCGATCTTGGGCTCAGTGGTGTCGAGGCCGATGATCACCTCGACCGACGGATCCTTCTCGAGGGCCTGCGCGACGCGGCCGCCCCAGAACGTGCCGAGCCCGGTGATCAGGACGCGCTTACCCAAACCAGATCGACTTCCGCGCTTTGAGCATCTCGTAGAGCGTTTCTTGGAGCGCGACCCGGATGTCCTCGGCCTCGTCCATCACCCGGCTTCGCGAGTAGCGATCCTGATCGGGCTCGACGTCGAAGTGCACCGGCGGAAGCACGCGCAGCTTGAACTTGGCCGGGAAGTAGCCGATCGTCCCGAGCAGCGGTCCGAGGAGCAGCATGTTGGCCGTCACCGGGAAGTACGGGATGCCGAGGGCCTTAGCGGCCGACGGGATCTTGAACATGATCGGCATCGACTCCTCGGCGCCGACGACGGCGATCGGTATCACCGGCACGCCGGCGCGCATGGCGATCTCCACGAAGCCGCCGCGGCCGAAGCGACGAAGTTGGTAGCGCTCGGCGAACGTCTTGGCCGGCCCCTTGCTCCCTTCCGGGAACACCAGCACGAGCTGCTGCTGCTCGCGCAGCAAGCGGTACGCGTTCTCGGGATGGGCGGGCACGCCCCCGGCCCGGGCCCACATCGTGCCGACGATCGGCATGGTCTTGAACAGGTAGTCGGCCAGGCCGTAGACGGGCCGGCCCAACTCCTCTTCGATGCCGTGCATGATCACCGGCGCGTCGGAGGGGATGGCGGCGGCGTGGTTGGCGACGAGCAACGCGCCGCCCTCGGCCGGGATGTTCTCGAGGCCTTCCCACTCGACGCGGAACCAGTTGTTGTAGAAGGGCGCGTACAACCGCCGCGCCAGCTGGCGAATGTTCTCCGAGCGGCCCCATTCGTCGACGTCGGAGAGCCGCGGATCGGGCAGCTCCTCCGGATCGGCCGGGCGGGGGAGGTGGACGAGCGTGCCTGGCCTCGACGCCTCGACGGTGGGTTTGCCGACAGCCACGGCTCGCCAGCCTAGGGGTTCAGGCTCGCGGCCGTTTCTGCCCACTGTTGGGCGCCTGCGCATTCGTGGCGCAGGACGCAGTAATTGCACAGCGGCCCGGGGCTCAGCGACGGCTCCCGCTCGTTGAGCAACACCTGGGCGAGCTTCACGCACCCGTCGATCGTGCGACGGACGGCGAGTTCGAGGACGTCCTCATTGACGTCCTCGTGATCCCACCTGGCCGCGTCCAGGTAGTACGTCGCGATCCGGAACGGCGGCACCCCCAGCCGCAGCGTCTCGACGAGCGCGCAGAAGCGCAGGTCGTCGCCATGGCCGTGGTAGCGCTGGCCGGTCTTGAAGTCGACGATGAGGACGCGCGCTTGATGGCCATCGGCCTTGCCGAGGGCGAGGTCGGGGCGGCTCCCGAGCGTGATGGTGCCGCCGTGGAGATCGTGGCGGACCGTTGCCTCGACCCGCGGCCGCCACTTGGCGACGATGGGCGGGAAGCACTCGTCGAACTTGGTGACGACCTCGGTGGCCTCGGCGCGCAGTTCGGCCACTTCGCCGGGCGACGCCGTACGCAGCCAGATCGCGGGAGAGCGGTCGTCGCCATCGTGGGCGATGCGGGCCATGGCCTCGTCGACGACCTCCAGCGGCGTTGACGGGCCGCTGACGAACGGCGCCAGCTGGATCGCGCGGTGGACGATGGCGCCGCGGGCCATTGCCGGTGACCAGCCCGGGAACCCCTGGGCCCGATCGGTGTGGTAGCGGAGTTCGCAGCCGTGGGCTCCGGCTAGTGCCCGCTTGTCGAGCCACAACGTCTGCCCGGTCAACTCGAGGCGCTCGGCGATCGACGTGGTGGCTTCGGTGAGGCGCGTATGCAACTCGCGCGCCAGATCGGTGCGGAACGTCGGTCGCTCGCCGCCGAGGTCGAGCAGGCCGTCGCAGGCGTCCTGCTGCGCGGGCGTGAGCGCCGTCGGGCTCACCCGCCGCCGCTACGAGTCGGCGATGACGGTTGCCGGGCGGCGCGGGGCGAACCGCACGCGTACCGCCGCCATCGACGCGGCCATGGCCAGGAGCGCGGTCGCCACGTTGCGGACCACGAACGTGAACAGCACCCACTGGACGACGCCGGTGACCTTGGCATTCTGCTTGTCGATGATGTGCACGCGGGCCGGTACGCCGAGGATGCCGCCGATCGCGATGAGCAGCGCGAGCCCGGCGACCGCGACGAGCACGTACTGCGCCCAGCGATCCTGGCTGGCGTTCGTGGGGCGGCGCGCCATGATCGGTGTCAGCGCCAACAGCACGGCGAGCAGCAGCTCGAGCCCGAGGGGCGCTTGGTCGAGGTTCTGGAGGAACGAGTACCCCAGGCGGTCGGCGAAGTTGAGCTGCTTGGTCTGGCCGCCCAGGGCCACGGCCTGGCCGACGATGCCGACCAGCTGCAAAGCGACCAGCGCGACGATCACGACCGACGCCCAGGTGACCAGCCCGACCCACAGCGGCGGCGCCGGGGGCGGGGGCGTGGTCTCGTCTACGGCGGCCTCGACGACTGTGTCCTCGTCTTCCATCCCTCCTTGTTACACCCCGGCGCGACGATGTTCGCGGTGGATGCGGTGACCGTCGTCGAATTCAGCGCTGCGGCGCGACGCCTGGCCGACGCGACGCGCCGCCGCGGCCTCGTGGTCCCGGGGTTCCGCAGTCCGCCCCGCCTGGCTGGCGTCTCGCGCTCGTTGCGCCGCGTTCCCGACGGTGCGCCGGTCATCGCGGTTCAGCGCCGTGGGCGCCGAGGCACCGATGTCGTGGGCGACATGATCGACGGCGTCGTCGTCGCCAACAACCTCACGGGACCGGCCGCTGACCGCCTGCGGGCCGACCTCCGCGCCGCTGCGATGCAATAGTTACACCCCGGCCCGGGTGGCGTAATTGGCAACCGCGAGCGGCTTAAACCCGCTTGTCCGGCAACGGACGTGTGGGTTCGAATCCCACCCCGGGCACGGCGACTCTTTGATTCCTTGCCGACTTCTCGCAGCGGACAAAGAATCAACGAACGCCGCCCTTATCATTTTGCGGCCCGCGGCTATCCGGCCTGAGTCACCGAGGGTTGACTCACTGGCTCGACCTGTCACGCGGCCGGCATCGTAAGCTCACTCGCTCGAAGCAACGCCTCCCGGGGATCGCAAGTCGCGCCAGCGCGCCAGCAATCATCGAAGATCTCGCGATGGCGCTCCCGGAGGATGGCCACCTCGGGATCGGTTTCGATGGCTGCGGAGGGTTCTGTGAGCCTCCTCGCGACAGCGAGAAAACCGATCGCATCGCAGTCGTAGTCATCGTCGAGGGCGTAGGCCGTGTTCCTGAGCGCCAAGGCGCTTCCTTGGTGAAAGTCCAGGTCCAGGCAGATCTTGATTGCGCGGTGCACCCAGCTCCGCGCAGTCGAGCGCTGTCCGGCCTCGATCGCTGCATCAGCGAGATTGCAGTAGCAGAGCGCCGAATCCTCGCGGCGGCCTGCTGCATCTAGTCCAGCGATGGCATCGAGCGTCAGCCGTTCCGCAACAGCCCACTCGCCGCGCTTTATCGCCAGCTGACCAAGATTCGCGCGTGCGACCGCGGCATCCTCCGCGAGGTGATGCAGTTCGGCGAGCGCCAACGCTTTTCGGTGAAGCCCCTCCGCCTCATCGTTGTCCCCAAGGGCGATTCGAGCGTTAGCAAGCGTCGTCACGGTCCTGAGTTGGGCTCGGACGCCGAGGTGGCGCGCAACGGAGTTTGCTTCGGTGGCAGCACCGAGCGCGTCGGCGTGACGTCCAGCGCGCTGGAGCGCGACGGCCAGGGTGTTCAACGCGAAGGCGAGTAGGGACTCGTCGTCGCAAGTTCGGGCGAGTTCAATGCTCCGCCGAAGCGGTGTTTCGACGTCAGAGAGGCTCGCGCCGGACCGATATTCGATATCGGCCAAGCCGTGCAGTGCGTTGGCCTCACCGACACGATTCCCTTGCGCTCGGAATAGTTCAACCGCTTCATCCGCGCGCGCCTTGGCCGCGACAAGGTCACCTGAACGCGCCAGAAATCGCGACAGGTGCTCGACCAAACTCGCGTGTCGGCTCGGGTTGGTTCCAACGAGCGTCACAGCTCTCTCGACTCGCCGAGTCACGTCCGGCGCGCGTTCAACGGAGTGCCAAAGGACTGCGAGCCCTTCAACCAGCTCTACCGCAAGATCTGCATCTCGACGGTCGAACGCGAGGTCGACCGCGGAGACCATGTCTGCCGCGGCGTCTCGGTAAAGTCCAAGGGCGGCCCCTTCAGCGGTCGTATTGAGGGATGCCCGTAGGTCGCGTACGACTTCCTGCGCCCAGCGCAGGTACTCGCGGACGACCCTGTCGGTCTCGCGCTCATCCGCGAGCTTGTGAGTCGCGAATTCTCGGATGACAGGCCGAACTCGGAATGTGCGTCGCTCGGCGGTCGCGTCTGATCGTACTAATAGGGATTTGCGTACTAGGGCGTCCAAGCAGTGCGGTGTCGATTCGTGGACGAGAGCCCGCGCTTGATGCGCACTTAGGACCGTCTCCGCGGCACGCCGATCGAAAGTGCCCTTGAAGATGGACAGCGCGCGGAAGGCTTGCTGGTCGGAGGCGCTCAGCCGGGCGTAGCTCCACGCGAGGACGTCGTTCAGGGTGCGATGTCTCGACGGCTGTGGCAGCGCTCGCGTACCGAGTATCTCGAAGGAGGCGCTCAGCTCGTCGCGGAGCTCTCGCACGCTGAATATGTCGCTCCATGAAGCCGCAATCTCGATGCACAGCGGAACGCAGTCGACCATCTCGCAGATGGTTGCGATTACCGCGAGGGACGTGGGAGTTGTGTCGAAGCGCGTTCCGAGCGATTCCGCCGCCGATACAAAGAGGTTCACCGCTGGCGGTATCTCCTCACCGACCTCAGGGCGCAGCGAGAGCGCCGGCACTCGCTGGACGACTTCGCCTGCCAGCCCGAGGGGTTCGCGAGTCGTTGTCATTATCGACACGTCCGGGCATTCGGCGAGGAGTGCGCTGACCGTGTCGGCGATTTGCGGCAGCAGGTGCTCACAGTTGTCGAGCAGGACGAGGGTCTGACGGGTCCGGAGGTGGCGCATGACCGCTGCATCTGTTGCGTCCGCGTCCCCTCGCATACGTATGGCCAAGCCGATAGAGCGCCACACGTCGCGAACGTCCTCGACCGCCGATAGATCGACTTGCCAGGCACCATCCCTGAAGTCCGTGGCCAGCGCTTCCCCTAGGGCCCAAGCCAACACCGACTTACCTATTCCGCCTTCACCGGCCAGGCTGACCAGCCGGGATCTGACAACCAAATCCGTGAGGTCGTGTAATAACGCTGCTCTCCCGAACAGCTGTCGATGGAACTGAGGCATGTTGTGACCGGGCTGCTTCAATGACCTGGCCGGCGGGAAGGACGCGGGAAGGCTTGAGTGCACGAGTTGAGCGATCCTGACCGGCCGCTCAAAGTCCTTGAGTTCGACCTCCCCGAGCCAGGTCAGCCAACTTCGCTGGGGCAGCGCATCGACGATGAGTTCCGCGGTTGCAGCTGAGAGCAGCACTTGATCGCCGTGAGCCGCTGCCGAGATCCGTGCAGCTTGGTGCACTGCAAGCCCGATGTAGCCCTCGCGGCGATGCGTGACTGGTCCGGTGTGGAACCCGGTGCGTATGTGCACGCGTTCGCCGCGCGGCCAAGTTGCTTGTTGAACTCCGAGTTGGAACTCGAGCACCGCAATGGCGGCGCTCGCTGCAGTGTCAAAGACGACAAACGAACCGTCGCCCGCCTCCGGCTGAACCTCGCCGCCATGGCGGCGCGCGGCCTGCATCAAGAGATCTCGCTGATAACGCAGGACTGCGGCGTAGTCGGCCTCACCTAAGCGAGCGAGTAACCGAGTTGAACTCTCGATGTCTGTGAAGAGGAACGTCATGTCCCTCCTGCTGGGGCGCAGGTGTCGGCGCGCCCAGCCGATCGCCGAGCGAACACGAGGCCACCTCCGCACACCACGACCGTATCGAGTGGGCGAGACCCGGTGAGTCGCGCGATCCGCGCGGGAGGGTGGGCCGTCCAATGGGCGTCCCGACGCGCCGTAAGATCTCGATGTGTAGCGCGGGAGAAGACGGAGCGATCCACGGCACGGACGCGTTTCCGCGTCCGCCCCTAACGTTCAGCGATGGCCGACGAGATCACACTGTGGTTCAACCCGTCCTGCTCGAAGTGCCGCGGCGCGCGGGACCTGCTCGACGAGCAGGGCGTGGCGTGTGAGTTGGTGCGGTACCTCGACGACACGCCGAGTCGCGACGAGGTTGTGCGCGTGCTCGGACTGTTGGGCAGCGACGACCCGCGCACGATGATGCGGACGGGCGAGGCGGTCTACAAGGAACTCGGTCTGGCCGACGCACCGGCCGACGCGTTGCTCGACGCCATGGTCGCCCACCCGATCCTGATCGAGCGCCCGATCGTGATCAAAGGCGACCGGGCGGTGATCGCCCGCCCGCCGGATCGACTTCTCGAACTCCTGGGCGACTAGTAGCTGCTGACCGGCGTCGGCGCCCACGCACCGTCGACGGTGGGGCGGATCGTGCCGAGGGAGTGGAACTCCTCGAGGATCTCGTCGGCGCGGGCATTGCCGTCGAGCGCGTGCTCGATCTCGCGCAGCGTGACCGCGAGACCCTGCTCTCGGCGCGGCCCGAGCGACTCGGCCCTGGCCCGCTCCCACAGTTCACCGACGATGTCGGTGCCGGCGTGCTTCTTACCCGACTCGCCGACCAGCGTGCGATCGCGCATCTCGGACAGGACTGTCTTCAGATACGCGACGTGCGGCGACTCGTCGCTGCGGATGTACGAAACGAGCTTCGCGGCCTGCTGCTCACCGGCCACCAAGTCGGTGTCGGACAGCACTTCCTCGGCCCATGCGAAGACGTGAAATGCCGAGATCTCGATCAGCAACAGCGAGGCCATGCGCTGGATGAGCATCTCCAGGCTGACGTCGATGTCGGTGAAGACGCGCATGCTCTCGAGTTGCTTGCGGATCGCCTCCATGTCGGGCGCCGCGCCAGTGCCGACGCCAGTGGGAATTCCCATGCGCTCGAGCATGATCGCCGTCTGGTCGTCGGTGACCGGGTTCTCGAAGGCGACGTCGCGCGCCGCGAACCACATCTGCTTGTGGCCGCCCTCGTCCTCGTAGCCCGCCTCGTCGCGCGCGTGCGCCTCGTACAGACCGCGGTCGAGGTGCGTCATCGCCGTGCCCTTGATGTCGTCGTCGAAGCACGCCTGCATGTTCGGGATGTTCGAGTAGCGGATCATGGCGCCGAAGCCCTCGACGGTGCCGATGCGCGTCAGCGTGGAGATGATCGGGTCGCGCACGCCTTCTTTCAGCAGGTATTTGGCCTGGGCGACGTTCGGGTAATTGGCGGGCCAGGCCGAGAGGTCGATGTCGAGGAGCGGGGTGCCGAAGTCGGCCTCGCGCTGGGCCTGCCAGTTCTCGATCGCCGGCCAGCGGTTCTTGGTGCGCGGTGACACATACGCGCCGTCGTCGTCGAAGCCGCCGTGGCACTTGACGCCCCCCGCGATGAGCGGCTCGGCGACCGGATGCGTCGTCAGCAACTCGTCCTCGGTCCACTCCAGCTGAAGGTTGGCCACGGCGCTCTCCTGTCCCGCGAGGTGTATACACGGGAGTATACACTTGGGGTCGTGGCGAGCAACCCGCGCGTGCTGTTGGACCGCGAGACCCGCCGCGAGTCGATTCTCCAGGCCGCCGCCACCGCCTTTGCCCACCAAGGGTTCGCGTCGACATCGATGGACGACGTGGCCGCCGAAGCCGGCATCACCCGGCTGATCCTGTACCGCCACTTCGATTCGAAGGAGGCGCTCTACATCGCGGTGCTGACCCGTGTGCGCGACCGGTTCACCGAGGAGTTCATCGAGGGCGCCGAAGGCCGCCGGGCGCTAAGCGCGATCCGAGCCCTGCTCGTCGTCGCCCGCGAGAACCCCGACGCCGTCGTGCTGCTGTGGCGGCACGCGGCGCGCGAGCCCCAGTTCGCGCCCTACGCCGAGGCCTTCCGCGAGCGAACCGTCGAGTTCGCCCGGGCTCTGCTCGCGCCGACCAGCCTCAGCGGAGGTCCGAGCGAGATGTGGGCGGCCGAGACGCTCGTATCGTTCGTATTCGACGCGCTGCTGCACTGGTTGGAGGACGGCTCGCCGGCGCGGGACGACGAATTCCTCACGCTCATCGGCGCGTCGCTGCCCGCGCTCGTCAGCGTCTGGGCCGCCGCCGGTAACTAGCGTCGTCGCATGCATCGACGGCTGGCCCTGCTCGTGATTCTCACCGCCGCGGCACTCGGCGCGTGCGGCGGTGGTGACAGTGACGACGCATCATCGGGTTCGACGACGACGTCCACCGCCGCCGGAACCACGACGTCGACCGCCTCGGCGGCGGCGACCACCACATCGGCGGCGAAGAAGTCGTCGTCGTCGTCCGCCAGTGCCGTCGCCCTCGACCGCCTCGTCCTCGTCGCCGCCGACTTCCCGGACGGTTGGACCGCGTCGGCGCCCGATCCGGGCAACGACGCGGACGACGCCGCGCTCGCTGCGTGTGCCGGATCCAGCCCACCATCGGCTGACGTGGCCGAGCTGGACGGCCAGGACTTCGGCAAGGACGAGGACCAGATCTCCTCGGACGCGTCGGTCGTCAAGGACGACGCGTCGTACAGCAAGGACATGGCCGCGATACGGAGCTCCAAGTTCTCGACCTGCCTCGAGGACTTCCTCACGAAGGAGATCGAGAAGGACGCCGCCGGCGCGGAGACATCGATCGACGTTGCCAATCTCGATATTCCGAAGCACGGCGACTTCGCGCTGGGGCGACGAGTGAGCGTCGAGCTCAAGGCGAACGGCCAGACGTTGCACCTGTTCGCCGACTTCGTCGTGTACGGGAAGAAGCGCATCGAGCTGTCGGCGTCGTTCCTCGGCTTCGGCCGCCCGGTCGACACCGGGTTGCGCAACTCGCTCGCCAACAAGCTCGGCGCCCGCCTCGACGCCGCGCCTGCGCCGTAGCCGTCGCACACGGCCGCTGGGCGCGACCCACGTAACGAGGGCGCCGTCCGGGAGACTGGTGTCTTAGTGAGCGCCGAGTCGTTGGAGGAGGCCGAGCTTTCCGGCACGCCTGTCGGGCGCCGCGTCATCCTGGCCATGGCCGGCGTCGGTGCCGCCGGCATCCTGTTCGGCGGCAAGGTGCAGGACGCCCTCGGCCGCTGGCTGGCCCCGATCACTGCCCGCGACGGCACCGGTCTCACGTCGCTGCTTCCGGTCGGTCGCTTCCGGATTTACTCGGTGACGAGCAGTCTTCCGTCGCGCTCGACCGCGGACTACCGCCTGCAGATCGACGGTCTTGTCGACAAACCGGTGACCCTTACCTACGGCGACCTGCTGGCGATGCCGGCTACCGGCATCACGCGCGACTTCCAGTGCGTCACCGGCTGGCGCGTGCACAGCGTTCCCTGGGTCGGCGTGAAGCTGGCCGACCTCTTGGATCACGTCGGTGCTCACGCCGACGCCAAGGGCGTGACGTTCCAGTCGTTCGACGGCTTGTACACCGAGAGCTTGTCGATGTCACAGGCCCGTCTTCACGACGTGATCGTCGCCTATCGGATGGAAGGCAAGGGCGTGTCGCGGATCCATGGCGGTCCGGTGCGGCTCTATGTCGCGCCCATGTACGGCTACAAGTCGTGCAAGTGGCTCGAGCGCATCACGGTGGAGAACGAAGTGCGGCCTGGGTACTGGGAACTGCGCGGCTACGACCAGGACGCGTGGGTCGGGAGGTCCAATGGGCGCGACGACGATCCGACCTGAGGCGCCGCCGCCGCCCGCCGCGCCGCGGTTCAGCGTCGGTGAGCGCGTCCTTCACTGGGTGAACGCGACGCTCTTCCTCGTCCTGCTGTTCACCGCCGCCGCGCTCTACGCCGGCCCGGTCTCGGCGCTCGTCGGCCGCCGCGATCTCGTCAAGTGGATCCACGTCATCGCCGGGCTGTGCCTGCCGGTCCCGCTGCTCATCGCGGCGTTGCGGTCGCCCGCGTTTCGCGCCGATGCCGGCCGCCTCAACAGGTGGACGAGCGAAGACTGGAAGTGGCTCCGCCGGCGGCCGAGCCGCGTCGGCAAGTTCAACGCCGGCCAGAAGGCCAACGCCGCCTTCATCGCCGGCGCGGTCCCCGTGATGCTGGCGACCGGATCGATCATGAAGTGGTTCCACCCGTTCGCGCTGTCGTGGCGGACGGGCGCCACCTTCGTCCACGACCTAATCGCCATCGCCCTGCTCATCGTGATCGTGGGTCACATCGTCAAGGCGCTCACCGAACCCGGCAAGCTGAGTGCGATGTTGCGGAATCGAACAAACGTTCGATAGACTCGCACCGGATGGCAACTCCGGTGCGCTGGCGGACCAACGACGACGATGATCCCCAAGGCTCGCTGTTCGACGCCGACACGCTCGCCGACCGCCACGTCGGCCGGGGCGAGTTCCGCGGCCTCGAGTTCCTCCACGTCAACGCCAAGCGTCTGATCAACGAGGTCCCCAACGCCTCACGCATGCCGTTCCGCTACACGATCAACGCGTACCGGGGCTGCAGTCATGCCTGCGCGTATTGCTTCGCGCGGCCGACGCACGCGTATCTCGATCTCGACATCGGGCACGACTTCGACACGAAGATCGTCGTCAAGGTCAACGCGGTCGAGCGGGTGCGCGCTGAGTTGCATCCCAAGCGATGGGGCGGCCACCACATCGCGATGGGCACCAACACCGACCCGTACCAGCGGGCCGAGGGCAAGTACCACCTGACGCGCGGGATCGTCGAAGCGTTGACCGAGGCCCGCAATCCGTTCTCGATCCTCACCAAGTCGACCCTCATCCTGCGCGACCTCGACTTGCTGGTCGACGCCGCGCAACACGCCGACGTGCACGCCAACTTCTCGATCGGCACGCTCGACGAGGAGGTGTGGAAGCTCACCGAGCCGGGCACGCCGCACCCCCGTCAACGGGTCGAGGCGGTCGCTCGCCTCAATGCGGCCGGCGTGCCGTGTGGTGTGCTGATCGCACCGATCCTCCCAGGCCTGTCGGACCGACCCGAGCAGATCGAAGCGGTGAAGCGCGCGTGCCGCGACGCCGGGGCCACCTCGGCGGCGGCGATGAAGCTGCACCTCCGCAAGGGCGTGAAGGAGCACTTCATGAACTGGCTGGCCGACGCACGCCCCGATCTGGTCGACGAGTACGAGCGGCTGTACCGCGGTCGGGCGTACCTCCCTAGCATGCGCTGATGCCTTCGCCTCTCGACGCGTTCCGACTCGACGGGCGCGTCGCCATCATCACCGGCGCGTCCAGCGGCATCGGCGCCCGCGCTGCCACCGTCCTTCACGCCGCGGGTGCGTCGGTCGTCCTCGCCGCGCGGCGACGAGATCGGCTCGACGCGCTGGCGGCGGAGCTGGGCGAGCGGGCGATGGCGGCGACCGTCGACGTCGCCGACGACGAGTCGATCGATGCCCTCGCCGCCGCCACGCTCGAACGTTTCGGCGCGGTCGACGTGATCGTCAACAACGCGGGGTTCGGCGTGCCCGCCGCCGCCGAGACCGAAGACCGCGACTCGTTCCGCCACACGATCGCGGTGAACCTGGTCGGACCATTCGTGCTGACCCAGGCCGTCGCCGCGCACATGCTCGAACGCGGCAGCGGGAGTGTCGTGAACGTGGCGTCCACGCTCGGGATGGTCGGCGTCGGCCGCGTGTCGTCGGCGAGCTACTGCGCGAGCAAGGGCGGCCTGCTCAATCTCACTCGGGAGTTGGCGGCACAGTGGGCGCGCCGCGGCGTGCGGGTGAACGCGCTGGCGCCGGGCTGGTTCGACACCGAGATGACCGCCGAGTTCTTCGCCGACGAGGGCAGCTACGCCTGGGTCAAGCGCAATACCCCCATGGGGCGGGGCGGGGAGCTGACAGAGCTCGACGGCGCCCTGTTGTTCCTGGCCAGCGACGCGAGCAGCTTCGTGACTGGGCAGGTTCTCGTCGTCGACGGGGGTTGGACGGCCGTCTGATTGGAAAAAAACATGCTCAAAGGCGCACGAAATACCCCGGTTCGACCGTTGGTTGACTAACACTGGAAGTCGAAGAACCGGACTCCTCACCGCAAGCCGAACAAAGGGCGGATATGCAGAAACACGACGAAGACGACGCACTTTTGACCCCCGCTGAAGTGGCCCGCATGTTCCGAGTCAGCCCCAAGACGGTCACCCGCTGGGCCCGCGCCGGCAAGCTCACCGCCATGCGCACGCTCGGTGGCCACCGCCGTTTCAAGGCGTCCGAGGTCCGGGCCCTGCTGGGCCGGGTTGAAGAGGTCAGCGACTAGGGCAGCAACACGAGCTTTCCCAACTTGCCACCCGCGGCGAAGCGCTCATACGCGGCCGCCGCCTCGGCGAGGGGGAACGTCGCGGCCACTGGTACGCGGACGCGACCGGCGTTGACCAACGGCAGCACGTGGGCCTCGACGGCGCGCGTGGCTGAGGCCTTGTCTTCGAGGGGCCGGGCGCGCAGCGTCGACCCGTGAATCCGGCCCCGTGCCGCCATCAACGTAAGCAAGTTGATGTCGGCGTTGGCGCCCGCGCCCACTCCGATCACACTGATACGCCCGCCGATTGCCAGCGCGCCCAGGTTCGCGGCCATGTTGGTCGCGCCGACGAGCTCGAGGATGACGTCGAAAGGCCCCTGCGCGGCGAATTCGTCCGGCGCGACGACGCGATGTGCGCCGAGGTCGGCGACCGCGTCGCGTAGGCCCGCGTTGCGGACGGTCGCGGTGACGACAGCTCCGGCCGCCGCGGCCAGCTGCACTGCCGCGGTGCCGACGCCGCCCGCCGCGCCGTGGATGAGCGCCCGGTCGCCCATGGCCAGCTCGCACTGGGTGAACAGCGCGTCGAACGCCGTCGTGAAGGTTTCGGGGAAGCCGCCGGCCGCCGCCCACTCCAACGCGGCGGGCACCGGCATGGCAACCCGTTCGTGCACGACGGCCAGCTCGGCCTGGCCGCCACCACCCAACAGCGCCATCACACGATCGCCGACGGCGAACCGGGTGACGTCGGCGCCGACCGCGGCGACCTCGCCGGCGATCTCCATCCCCGGGATGTCGGGCGGGCTGCCGGGCGGCGCCGGGTAAAAGCCGGCTACCTGCATCAGGTCAGCGGCGTTGAGCCCGGCGGCGCGCACGCACACCAGCAACTCACCCCGCCCGGGGGTCGGCTCGGGCTTGTCACTGACGCCGATCGTGCCGTTCATGACGGTGGCCGCGTTCACGGCGTCAACCTAGAGTCCGCGCCATGCAACTCGACGGGAAGATCGCGGTCATCACCGGTGGCGCGTCCGGTATCGGCTTGGCAACGGCCGAACGGTTCGCCGCCGAAGGTGCGTCGGTTG
>DASRJI010000156.1:0-10399 GCA_035649535.1 Acidimicrobiales bacterium
GAAGGCGATCGCGACCGAAGCCGGTGTCGACGACTACCTCGCCGAGGCGACCCCGGAAGACAAGATGCGCCTCATCAAGCGCGAGCAGGAAGGCGGGCGGCTCGTCGCGATGACCGGCGACGGAACGAACGACGCGCCCGCGCTCGCCCAGGCCGATGTCGGTGTCGCGATGAACACCGGCACGCAGGCTGCCAAGGAAGCCGGCAACATGGTCGACCTCGACTCGAATCCGACGAAGCTCATCGAGATCGTCGAAATCGGCAAGCAGCTGCTCATCACCCGCGGCTCGCTCACCACGTTCTCCATCGCCAACGACGTCGCGAAGTACTTCGCGATCGTTCCCGCCATGTTCGTCGGCGTGTTCCCGGCACTCGAGTCGCTCAACATCATGAAGTTGAGCAACCCGCACACCGCGATCCTCAGTGCGGTGATCTTCAACGCGCTGATCATCGTGGTGTTGATCCCGCTGGCGCTGCGCGGCGTCAAGTTCCGCGCGCTGGGGGCCGCCGCGGTACTACGGCGCAACCTTCTGATTTACGGCGTCGGTGGCCTCATCGCGCCCTTCGTCGGCATCAAGGCCATCGATCTTGTGATCACCGCCCTAGGAGTGAAGTAATGCGTCGCCAACTGCTGCCGGCCTTGATGATGACCATCGCCCTGACTGTCGTGACCGGACTGCTCTATCCGATGGCCGTGACCGGCGCCGGCAGGTTCGTCTTCAAGGACAAGGCGGATGGCTCGTTCGTCACGAAAGACGGCAAGGTGGTCGGCTCGAGCCTGCTCGGCCAGAACTTCACCAAGCCCGAGTACTTCCAGCCGCGGCCGTCCGCCGCGGGAGCCGACGGGTACGACGCGCTGGCGTCGGCCGCCAGCAACCTTGGGCCTTCCAACCCCGATCTGCTGAAAGCGGTGGCGGAGCGCACCGTCGCGTATCGAGCCGCCAACGGCCTGCCGGCCGACGCGATGGTCCCCGTCGATGCAGTGACGGCGTCGGGCTCGGGACTCGACCCGCAGATCTCTGTCGCCAACGCCGAGATCCAGGCCAAGCGGGTCGCCGCCGCTCGCGGCATGACCTTCGACCAGGTCGTCGCTCTCGTCATCAAGCACACGCAGAAGCGCGCCCTCGGGTTCTTGGGCGAGGCGGGGGTCAACGTCCTCGAGCTCAATCTGGACCTCGACCGTCTGGGACCATAGGTATATGGCCCGCGGCCAGCTCCGCATCTATCTCGGCGCCGCTCCGGGTGTTGGGAAGACGTTCGCCATGCTCAACGAAGGATGGCGGCGTCACGAGCGGGGCACCGACGTCGTGGTGGGTTACGTCGAAACGCACGCCCGGGCCAACACCGCCGCGCAGTTGCGCGACCTCGAGGTCATGCCGCGCCGGTCGGTCGAGTACCGCGGCCAGACGTTCGAGGAGATGGACCTCGACGCCGTCATCGCCCGCAGGCCCGAGCAGGCGCTGGTCGACGAGCTGGCGCACACGAACGTGCCCGGCTCGCACAACGAGAAGCGGTGGCAGGACATCGAAGGGTTGCTGCACGCCGGCATCGACGTGATCTCGACCGTGAACATCCAGCACCTCGAGTCGCTCAACGACGTGGTGGAGCAGATCACCGGCATCAAACAGCGCGAGACGGTGCCCGATGCCGTGGTGCGCGCCGCCGACCAGATCGAGCTGGTCGACATGTCGCCTGAGGCGCTGCGTCGCCGCATGGCCCACGGCAACATTTACTCGGCGGACCGTATCGACACCGCGCTGGGCAACTACTTCCGGGTCGGCAATCTCGCCGCTCTGCGCGAGCTCGCGCTCTTGTGGCTGGCCGACCAAGTGGACGAGGGCCTACAGGACTACCGAGACCGCCATGGCATTGCCGAGCCGTGGGAGACGAAGGAGCGCGTCGTCGTCGCCCTTACCGGCGCCCCGGGAGGTGACGACCTCATACGCCGGGCAGCTCGCATTGCGCGGCGGGTCAAGGGCGAGCTCGTCGGCGTCCACGTGCAGTCGGGTGACGGGCTGAGCGGGCCGTCCACCGACGCGCTCGAGCGACATCGACAGCTCCTCGGCGAACTCGGTGGCCGGTACCACGAGGTCGTCGGCGCCGACGTGGCGACCGCCCTCGTGGAGGTGGCCCGGGCCGAGAACGCCACGCAGATTCTGCTCGGCGCGAGCAATCGCAGCCGGTGGACCGAACTCACGCGCGGATCGATCATCAATAGCGTCATCCGCCAAGCGGGAAAGGCGCTCGACGTCCACGTGATCTCGACGACCGGGCCCGACGGCCAGCCGACGGACCACTCGCCGTTCGCCCGGCCGCCGCGCCTGCGCCTGGCTGCGTTGTCGAGGCGCCGGCAGACGATCGGCCTCGGCCTGGCGGTGGTGGGGCTGCCGTTGCTGACCGTCGTGCTCTCTCGTGTGCGCGAGTCCCTGGGCTTCCAGAACGCGCTGCTGTGTTATCTGCTGATGGTGGTCGCGGTCGCGACGATCGGTGGCGTGTGGCCGGCGCTGATCGCGCTGCTCCTCGGCTTCGGTCTGTTGAACTGGTTCTTCGCGCCGCCAATCCACACGTTCACGATCCGCAACACACGCGACCTGCTTGCGCTGTTCGCGTTCGTGGTCATCGCCGCGGTGATCAGTGGTCTCGTCGACCTGGCGGCCCGGCGCCGCAGCGACGCGTACCGCGCCCGCATCGAGGCCCAGGCGCTGGCGCGCATGGCTGGGACCGTCTTGCGCGAGCGCAATCCATTGCCACAACTCGTCAATGACTTGGCCGGAACATTCCGCCTCGACGGCGTTTCGGTGTTGCGCGTGACGAAGAGCGGCTGGGCCGCCGACGTCGAAGCGGGACCCCACCCGCCGGCGTCACCCGCCGAGGGATCTCTCGCCCTTCCGCTGTCCGACGACGCCACGCTGGTCGTAAGCGGGCCCGATCTACGCGCCGAGGACCGCCAGGTGCTCAACGCCTTCGCGACGCAGCTTGGGATCGCGCTCGCCAATCGCCGGTTGCAGGCCGAGGCGGCGAATGCCGAGGCGCTCACCAAGGCCAACGAGCTGCGGACCGCATTGCTCGCCGCGGTGAGTCACGACCTGCGAACGCCCCTCGCGTCGATCAAGGCCGCGGCCACGAGCCTGCTCTCCGACGACGTCGATTTCGAGCCCGCGGCCACCGCCGCGCTCCTCGAGACCATCGACGAGGAGACCGACCGCCTCAACACCCTCGTCGGGAATCTGCTCGACATGAGTCGGCTGCAAACGGGCGGCCTCATGGTGCAATTGCGCCCGGTCGGACTCGACGAGGCGGTGGGCTTGGCCCTCGCCGGGCTGACCGGCGCCGATCGCGTTGACGTCGACGTCGCCGAAACCCTGCCCCGGGTGAACGCCGACGTCACGCTGCTCGAGCGGGCGGTCGCCAACCTGGTCGACAACGCCGTGGGCTTCTCGCCGCCGGACGTGCGAGTACGCGTGCAAGCCGGCGCGGTCGATAGTCACGTCGACCTGCGCATCATCGACCAGGGTTGTGGGATCGCGGTCGCCGATCGTGAGCGCGTGTTCCAGCCGTTCCAACGGCTGGGTGACAATCCGAACGGTGAGGGCGTGGGCCTCGGCATGGCGGTGGCCAAGGGATTCGTCGAGGCGATGGACGGCGAGCTCACCCTCGAGGACACGCCGGGCGGCGGCTGCACTGCGGTCATCTCGTTGCCAGTGGCCGACGCGTGACCAAGCTGCTCGTCATCGACGACGAGGCGCCGTTCCTCCGGGCGCTCGGCATCGGGCTCCGCGCTCGCGGCTACGAGGTCGACACCGCGACGACGGGGGAGAGCGGCCTCGAAGTGGCGGCCCGTGCGCATCCCGATGTGATCGTCCTCGACCTCGGCCTGCCCGGCATCAGTGGCCTCGATGTATTGCGCGCCCTCCGCGCCTGGACGAGCGTGCCGGTGATCGTGCTGTCGGCGCGACACGCCGAGGCCACAAAGGTCGAGGCGCTCGACGCCGGCGCCGACGACTACGTCACCAAACCGTTCGGCATGGACGAGTTGCTGGCCCGTGTGCGGGCGTCGGTGCGCCGAGCCGCGCCGGGAGCCGAGGACCCTGTCGTCGTGACCGACGACTTCTCGCTCGACCTGGCGGCCAAGCGCGTCACCGGCGCCGACGGAAACGACATCCGCCTCACGCCGACTGAGTGGGGCGTCGTCGAAACGCTCGTGCGCAATGAGGGCAAGCTCGTCTCGCAGCGCCAGCTTCTCCAGGAGGTGTGGGGCCCGCAGTACGAGAAGGAGACCCCGTACTTACGCGTCTATATGGCCGCCATCCGCCGGAAGCTCGAGCCGACGCCGTCGAAGCCGCAGTACTTCCTCACCGAGCCGGGGATGGGCTACCGCTTTGCTGGCTCGGCGTCGGCTGCAGGACGTAGCCCCGATCCCGCACGACCTTGAGTTCGAGGCCGAGTGGTTCGAGCGCTTGGCGGATACGCAGGATGTGGATTCGCAACGCGCCGGCGCTGCCGCCTCCGGTGGGCCACGCGGCCGCCTGCATCTCCGCCGCACTGACGACCTCCTCGAAGCCGGCAACGAGGGCCTGCAGCATGCGCTCCCCGATCGGGGACACTTCGACCCACCGACCTAGGTACCGGAGCCGGCCGTCACCGGGCATCTCCGGCGCGTCGGGCGTGGCCTGCGCTCGTAGTTCGAGCGCCCGTATGCGGGCGTGGAGATCCGAGTCGGTGGCCGGCAGTCGAATCCAGTCTTGGAACGGGTCGCCGTCTGTTGGCGGCGACTCGTTTTCGGCGACAAGTAGAAGGCGCGGGATACGTCGCATCCGCAGGCCGTCGAGTTCGTCGGCCTCGTCCGGCCAACGGATCAGCACCACCGAGCTGGTTGCCAACGTGTTCATGATGTCTTGATACGCGGCAACACACTCAGGCGATACGGCCCTAACGCGAAAGAAACGCGCGCCGCCGGGAAACTAACGGCTTCTTAACGTTCCTGTACTCCGTCTGTCGTGTAACGCAATCGTCATTTTCCTGTGATGAACGCGCCATGGAGGCTCCTTACGTTCCGCCCGCAATCGCCGTCGGGAAGGGAGTCTCGGTTGTCGAAGGGCAAGACGCTCATTGTGTTAACGGTGCTCACGTTCATCGCGCTCGCCGCGGTGGGCGCGCACTATTCGGGCCACGCGGGCGACGCCGCCGGTACGGCGACGGGGACTGCCAGCGACTTCATCGCCGCCAGCGGGACCAAGACCGAGTCGGTGCCGGTGTCGCAGGTGGGGATCAACGCGCTGGCGAACGAAGCTGGCCACGCGCGCGTCGCCATCAACTTCACCTGGTTGCTGATCACCGGGTTCCTCGTCCTGTTCATGCAGGTCGGGTTCGCATTCCTCGTGACCGGCCTCACCCGAGCCAAAAACGCCGGGCACATGATGATGATGAACATCGCCGCGTTCGCCATCGCCTTCATCGCCTACTTCGCGGTGGGCTTCGCATTCCACTTCGGCGGTGTGGCGCCGGTAGCCAATCTCGGCGGCTTGGCACCGTTGAGTGGCATCTTCCCGCACGGCAACTCAGGGCTCATAGGCACGCACGGGTTCTTCTTACAGAGCCACGGCAGCTACGACGTCGGCGTGCTGGCGATGTTCCTGTTCCAGGTGGTGTTCATGGAGACCGCCGGCTACATCATCATCGGCGCCATCGCCGAGCGGATCTCGTTCGCCGGCTTCATCCTCGCCGAGATCGCGATGGGCGCGGTCATCTATCCGATCTACGGCAACTGGCTGTGGGGCGGCGGCTGGTTGGCGCACCTGGGCCTGTCGATGAAATGGGGCCACGGCGCGGTCGATTTCGCCGGGTCCGGCGTGGTCCACGCGACCGGTGGCTGGGCCGCCCTCGCTCTCGCGATGATCCTCGGGCCGCGGCTGGGCAAGTTCAACAAGGACGGATCGCCCAACGCCATACCGGGCCACAACCTCGGCTATGTCGTGATCGGTACGCTGGTGCTCGTCTTTGGCTGGATGGGCTTCAACCCCGGCTCGACGTTCGGCGCCACCGACCTGCGGATCTCGATCGTCGCCGTGAACACGTTGCTGTCGGCCTGCTTCGGCTTCGTCGCCGCCATGGCGTGGACGAACGCCAAGTACGGCAAGCCCGACATATCCATGTCGTGCAACGGAATGCTCGCCGGGCTGGTCGCCATCACCGCGCCGTGCGCGTTCGTTGCGCCATGGGCCGCGTGTGTGATCGGCCTCATCGCCGGCTTCCTTGTCTGCTACAGCGTTTGGTTCTTCGACCATGTCGCTCACGTCGACGACCCGTGCGGCGCCATCTCGGTCCACGGTGTGAACGGCGCATGGGGCGTGCTGGCAGTCGGCATCTTCGCCGACGGCACGTACGGCGATGGGTGGAACGGCGTCGCCGGTCCGGTGAAGGGACTCATCTACGGCGATGGCGGTCAGTTCGCGGCCCAGGCCGCGCACGTGCTGGTCGGCTTCGCATGGGCCTGGGGCATCACCTGGCTGATCTTCAGCGTGGCCAAGCGGTTCATGCAGATCCGCGTGTCGCCCGAGGCCGAACTCGAGGGTCTCGACCTACCCGAGTTCGGTGCGCTCTGTTATCCGGACTTCGTGCTGGCGTCGCACACGAGCGGACACGTGTCGATTCCTGCGTCGATGCAACGACCGAACCGACCGCTCGTCGCCGATCCGGAAGGAGGCCGGTCCTGATGAAGTTGGTGACCGCGATCATCAAGCCGTTCAAGTTGGAGGACGTGAAGGAAGCGTTGAACGACGTCGGCCTGCCCGGCATCACCGTCGTCGAGGCCAAGGGCTTCGGGCGTCAACGCGGGCACACCGAGGTGTACCGAGGCGCCGAGTACACGGTCGAGTTCGTGCCGAAGGTGTGCATCGAGGTGCTGGTCGACGACAGCGACGCCCGGCGCGTCGCCGACGCCATCGTCGCGTCGGCGCGCACCGGCAAGATCGGTGACGGCAAGGTGTGGATCTCCTCGGTCGACGAGGTCATCCGCGTTCGCACCGGCGAGGAAGGCGTCGACGCCCTCTAGGCGGCGCGGCTCCAGCGTCGAAGGGCGACAGCGGACCAGATCAGCTCGACAACACCGAACGGCCAGGCGCCGCTGAGGAATCCGTACACGCTCGAGAGCGCGCAGCCGGCGGCGAAGGCGAGCACGAACGTCCGTCCTCGCCCCTCGAGCGCGTACATCGCCATCATGAACGTCAGCGCGACGACGCCGTAAACGGTGACCATCGCCCCGTAGTCTCCATTGGAATGTCGGACGACGTACGGGCCGGGCTTCGCGTGTCGACGACCTCGCTGGTGTGGACCGCGGTGACGAGCACCACCGCGGTCGTCGTGGGCGTTGCGTCGCACACGCTTGTTCTCGTCGCGTTCGGTGCGACGGGCGTTCTCGACGGCGCCGGCTCCTTGGCGCTCGTGTTGCACTTCCGCCATGCACTGCGGCACGAGGCGATCTCCGAAGCGCGTGAGCGACTGGCCCACCGCATCGTCGGAATCGGGCTCATCGTCACGGGCGTGGCGACGGCGGCCGAGAGCATCCGTCGGCTCGCGGTCCATGCCGAGAGCCACCGCTCGACGTTCGGCGCCGGCCTGGCCGCGGCGTCGATCGTCGTCCTCGCCCTGCTCGCCCGGCGCAAGATCGCGGTCGCGGCGCGCATCCCGAGCCCGGCGCTCCGCGCCGACGGGTTGCTGTCGGCGACCGGTGCCCTGCTGGCAGTAGTTGCGGTCCTGGGTGCCGCCGTCACGATCGCGTGGTGGGTCGACGCTGCCGCCGCGCTCGTGATCGGCGCCGCCGCCGCGGGTACCGGGGTTACGTCGCTGCGTCAGTAACGCCAGCGCGGAGGAACTCCACGATCGCCGGGTCGGCCTTGGACTTGGCGCCGCAGTCGAACGGCGGCTGCGGGTCGTACTCGATGCCGAGCTGGATCGCCTGGGCGACGACGTCGCCGGCGATGCGCGCCGCCAGCGTGAGCGCCATGTCGATGCCGGCCGACACGCCGGCGGCGGTGATCACCTTGCCCTCGATGACCACGCGTTCCTCGACGTAGGTCGCGCCCAGCGAGTTGAGCAACTCGTCGGCCGACCAGTGCGTGGTGGCCTTGAGGCCGTCGAGGACGCCGGCGGCGCCGAGCAGCAGCGATCCGGTGCACACCGACGTCGTCCACGTGGTGGTCGGGTGGATCTGCTTGACCCACGCGATGAGCTGCGGGTCGGTCATGAGGTGGCGCGTGCCCGGACCGCCCGGCACAGTCAGGACGTCGGCGCTCTCGATCTCGTCGAACGTGGCGTCGGCGGTGATGGCCAGCGACCCGACATCGGTGCGCACGGGCCCTTTCTCGGCGGCGGCGAACACGACCTCGGCGCCGGGCAGCCGCGACAGCACCTCGTAGGGGCCGACGGCGTCGAGCGCGGTGAAGCGGTCGAACAGCGGGATCACGATGCGCATTGGAAATGCCTCCGGTACTCGCCGGGCGTCACCCGGACGGTTCGTTTGAATGTGCGGTGCATGGTCTCGACCGTGCCGAAGCCGCAGGCGCGGGCGATGTCGTCGACCGTGCGATCGGTCGACTCGAGCAGGCGCCGAGCGGCCTCCACGCGGAGCGACTCGGCGTAGGACGCCGGCGTGTGGCCCAACTCGGCGCGGAACGCCCGGGCGAAGTTGCGCGTGCTCATGCCGGCCCGGCGGGCCAGCGCGGCGACCGACAGGTCGCTCGCCAGGTGGTCGGTCATCCACTCGGTGACGTCCCGCAGGGCGTCGCGCTCGGGCTGTTGTGCCGCGAGCTGCGCGCTGAACTGCGATTGGCCGCCCGGTCGCTGGACGAACAGCACGAGCCAGCGGGCGACCTCGCGCGCCACGTCGGCGCCGAGGTCGTCCTCAACCAGCGCGAGGGCGAGATCCATCCCGGCGGTGACGCCGGCCGACGTCCACACGTCGCCGTCGTGCACGAAGATCGGGTCGGCCTCGACCGTGACCTTCGGGAAGAACTCGGCGAGCGTGTGGCACTCCGACCAATGCGTCGTCGCTCGCTTGCCGTCGAGCAGCCCGGCGGCGGCCAGCACGAACGCGCCGCTACAGACCGATGTCACGCGCCGCGAGCGCGTCGCCGCCGACTTGATCCACCGGATCAGGGTGTCGTTGCCCATCGCGGCGGGAGTGCCGGTGCCGCCCACCACCAGCAGCGTGTCGATCGCGGTGCGCCGGGGGAGCGGACCCATGGTGACCTCGAGGCCTGACGACGCGCGCACCGCGCCGCCGCCCGGGCTCACGACGTCGACGGCGTACGACGCCGGCACCTGCCGGTTAGCCATGGCGAAGACTTCCATCGGGCCGGTCAGGTCGAGGATCTGCATGTCCTCGTAGCCGACGACCACGACGCGACGAGTGGTCACGTCGCCAGCATGCGCTCCCTGGCCTCTGGCTGCAATGCCAAAGGTATGACGATTTCGGCCAGCGGCTACGCGTGGAGAATTGGCCAACCCCGATCGACGGCGACCTGCCGCAACCGTCGATCAGGATTGACGACCTGCGGGAACCCGACCGCCTCGAGCATCGGAAGGTCGCGGATCGAGTCGCCGTACGCCGAGGAGAACCGCAGGTTGTGACCACGGCCCACCGCGGCACGGCGCACGACCTCGCCCTTCATCGGCCCGCGAACGACCTCGTCGACCAGTTCGCCGGTGAGCCGGCCGTCGGGGCCGACGCCGGCGATGGTGCCGTAGGCGCCGGTCATGCCGAGGTGCGACGCCACGAGACTGGCCAGCTCGATCGGGGCGGCGGTCACGACATAAGTCGCGTCGCCCAGTTGTTGGTGGCAGCGGATGAGGTCGCGCATCGAGGGGAACACCGTCGGCAACAACCGTTGCTCGACGACATCGCGCACGATCGCCATCAACCCCCTGTACTCGTGACCACGCGCCAGGGCGAGCGCGGTGACGCGCGCCCGCTCGACCGAGCCCTCGGTCTCGCCCCGTCGGCGGAATGCGGCCTGGCGCAGTGCGAGCCCGGTGACCGCGCTCCACTTGAGGAGTCCAGCGGCGCGGAGCTCGCGAGCGAGCGGGTAGAGGCTGGAGCCGGGCACGAGCGTGCGATCGAGATCGAAGAACGCAGCGCGGCTGCACGGCTTCCCGGTCTGAAGGCTGCTCGCTGCCGCCCGGATTGCTACCCGTTCGCCTGCGCCCATAGTTCGTACTTAACCCGCGCCGAGTTACATCCAGGCAACGCCAGGCCAACGTGTCGGTGTCAAAGCAACGAAAAGCGCAACCTGACACCGACACGTGGCTTCAGTCGTTGTAGATGGGTGGGCGCTTTTCCTTGCGGGCGCGGATCGCTTCCTCGAAGTTCTGCGTGGTCAGGCGGACATAGAGCTGAGCGGCGG
>DASRJI010000157.1:0-5639 GCA_035649535.1 Acidimicrobiales bacterium
TGTGGGCCTGCGTGCGCGACGGGGTCGTCGCCCTCAAGGCCGCGTACGGCCCCGACGGGCTGAACCTCGGGGCCAACATCGGGCGGGTCGCCGGCGCCGGGGTGCCCGGTCACTTTCACGTGCACGCGCTTCCCCGCTGGACCGGCGACACCAACTTCATGACGACGGTCGCCGAGGCCCGTGTCGCCCCCGAGACGTTGGGCGCCACGTACGAGAAGCTGCGCAAGGCCTGGCCCGCGTAACCTCCCGACCATGGAGTTCCTCGGAGACCCGGTCGTCGCCCACGGCGTCGTCGAACGGCGCGTCGACATCCCGTGCGAGGACCGGGTCGTGCCCGCGGTCGTGTGGACGCCGGCGGACGCGAGCGGCGCCCGCCCACTCGTCCTCATCGGCCACGGTGGCACCGGCCACAAGCGCATGGACTACGTCCTCGCCCTCGCCCGGCGCCTGACGCGCCATCGGGGCTTCGCGGTCGCCGCTATCGACGGTCCCGGGCATGGCGACCGCAAAGGGGCGGTCGACCGCAAGACGTGGATGTCGAAGCCGGTCATCGAGTCGATGAACGCCGACTGGAAGGCGACGCGCGCCGCGCTGGCCGACCTGCCCGAGGTGGGTGACGGCCCGCTCGGCTACTGGGGCCTCTCCATGGGGACGATGTTCGGCGTGCCGTTCGTTGCGTCGGAGCCGTCCGTGCGCGTTGCGGTCCTGGGCCTGGGCGGCGCCATCGGCCAGCGCTACACCGCGTCGGCCGCCGACATCCGGTGCCCGGTGTTGTTCCTTCAGCAACTCGACGACGAGCTGGTCCCGCGTGCTTCGGCCCTCGAGCTGTTCCTCGCGATCGGCTCGGCCGACAAGCGGTTGCACGCGCACCCTGGGCCGCACATCGCCGTTCCGCCCGAGGAGTTCGAGCAGTCCGAAGCGTTTCTCGCCCAACACCTGGAGGCGTGATGGATTTCGTCGGGCAACCCGAGGTAAGTCGCGGCGTCGTCGAGCGACGCTTCGACGTCAAGTCCGACGACCGGATCGTGCCCGGCCTGTTGTGGACGCCGGAAGGGGCCGACGGCGCACGACCCCTGGTCCTCGTCGGCCACGGCGGGAGTGGTCACAAGCGCATGGAGTACGTGCTGTCGCTCGCCCGACGGCTGGTGCGGCACCAGGGGTGGGCGGTCGCCGCCATCGACGGCATCGGCCACGGCGAACGGGCCGAGCTGATCAGCGTGACGCCCGGTGCCGGCATCCCTGCCGACTTCACCAACGCGGTATCGGCGGCCGCTTCAGACATGGTCTCCGACTGGACGACCACGCTCGGCGCCTTGCGCGGCCTCGACGACGTCGGCACCGGGCCGCTCGGCTACTGGGGCCTCTCCATGGGGACGATGTTCGGCGCACCCCTTGTCGCCGCCACGCCAGATGTCCGTTGCGCAGTCCTCGGTCTGATGGGCGAGTTCACGCCGGCCGATCCATGGGCGGCGGCGGCCGCGGCGATCACGCAGCCGGTCCTGTTTCTCGCGCAGCTCGACGACGAGCTCGTTCGGTTCGACGCGGCGGTCACGATGTTCCGCAACCTCGGGTCGACCGACAAGCGGATGCACGCCAACCCCGGCTTGCACTCGGCGGTGCCGATCGAGGAGATCGAGGCGTCCGAGGCGTTCCTCGCCAAGCACCTTGTCTGACACCCACGATCAGCTCCCCGCCGAGCTCGACGTCACCGGCTTCGTCGGCCCGTACGTCTTCCCCGACATCATCCGCCGACGTATCCCTGCGTTGGTGCTGCTCGGCGTCGGCGCGATCTTCCTGGCCTTGTACGCGTCGTCGAGCGACGGCGGCGTGCTGGTCAATCGCGGGTTCCTCTGGGCCGGCGCCGGCTTCGCATTGCTCGGCGCGTATCACTGGGCCGCCGCGTTCCGCTTGAAAGTCAACGAGCTCGACGCGCTGGCCGCCGCGTCCAAACAAGTGGGCTTCGCCATCGGTCACGCGTCCGCGCAGCTCGGTTGGCGCGGGCTGCGCAGCCGCCCGACGTGGCGCATCCTTCTGTTCTCGGCCGAAGACCCGCCCAAGAACCGCGGCCTCGTACTTGTCGACGGCGTCACCGGCGACATCCTCGGCGACTACGTCGAAGCCAACCCCGAGGACTGGTCGAAGCTCTAAGCCTCGGCCCCCCCCGGCACCCAAGTTTCAAAACCGACACGGGATGCACCCACGTCGCGTCGCTCGGGGTGCAAACGCTGACAATTGCTCCCGGCTGAGCGGACTTGGGCGACGTCTGTGACGACGGGCTCGGTCTCGTCGCGCACCCGATTGTCATTGTGGTGCGCCGTGAATACCGACACGGTGGCCAGAGTCTTGGCGGCTCTGGCAGAAGAGAACGGTTTGCTAACCGTCACCGCCGCCAACAGGAAGGGAATTGGTCGCAAGACACTCACCCGGGCGGCCGATGAGGGCGTGCTCCGGCGAGCAGCCCGAGGCAAGTACATCGCTCCCACCGCCCCGACGCGCGCGCTCCTGTTTCGTGGTGCGGAGATGGGCGGTGAGGGCGCGCTGTCCCATCGCGGCGGCGCGTATTACTGGGGACTCGACGGCGTCGACCAGCTAATCCTGGAATGGAGCGTTCCGCACAATTCCCGGCGCACCGGTCCGCTCGTCCATCGGCGCAGGCGCTTCGAGGATCTCGACATTGTCGAGCGCGGCGGCGTCATGGTCACGTCGGTGATGCAGACGCTCGCCGACGCCGGCGCTGTCTGCGACGCCGACGTCGTCGAGCGCATGGTCGAGAGTGCACTGCGTAAGGGGCTGACGACCGACGAGGCGTTGCGGGCATTCGTCGCCTCGCGTGTCAGGTCGCGCCACGGAACGCCAACGCTCCGCGCCGTGCTGGACCGGCGCGAGCCGGGTGAGCGACCGACTGGCAGCGACATCGAGACGATCTGCCTACAGGTGTACCGGCGGGCTGGTTTGGCGCCGCGTCGGCAGTGGCGCGTCGACGGCGCCGACGGCGAGCTCGTCGGGTTCGGCGACTTTGGGTTCCCGCCGAAAGCGTTCATCAGCGAGCTAGACGGGCTGGCGTCGCACGATCTCGAGAACCGCCAGTACGACTACGACCGACAGCGGCGGATCGAGGATCTCGGGTACACGTTCCGCCGCTTCACACGCGAGGACGTGCTGTGGCGACCCAAGTACCTGTGCGACGCCACGCGCCGCGGGCTGGTCATCGCGCGCTACTTGTGACAAGCGTCGCCCAAGATGTCCGGGGTCGACGCCAAACTCGGTCGAATCGCCCCGTCGCGACGCTTTTGGGTGCGGTTGGTGACGCTTTTGAAACTTGGGTGCGGTGGGCGGCGTGGAGGGCGCGCCCGCGTCAGGAGTCGGCGGCCTGCTTCTTGGCGACCTTGTCGTAAAGATGCGACGGCAAGGTGTCGTAGTGATCGTGCGCGACGGTGAAGCGGCCGCGGCCGCCGGTCATCGACCGGAGATCGATGGAGTAGCGCATGATCTCCGACGTCGGCACCAACGCGACGATCGTTTGGTCACCGTCGCCCGCGGACTCGGTGCCCTGCACGCGGCCGCGCCGGGCGTTGAGGTCCCCCATCACGTCGCCCTGATAGGCCATCGGCACCGTCACCTCGAGGAGCGACACGGGCTCGAGCAATACCGGGTTGGCCTTAGCCATCGCCTCGCGAAAGCCGAGTGACCCGGCCATCTTGAAGCTCATCTCCGAGCTGTCGACCGAGTGGTACTTGCCGTCGTAGAGGGTGGCCTGCACGTCGACCACCGGATAGCCGAAGACGCCACCCATGCTCATGGTCTCGGCGATGCCCTTCTCGACTGCGGGGATGAACTGCTTCGGGATGGCGCCGCCGACGATCTTGTCGACGAACTGGAACCCGGCGCCCTTGTCGAGCGGCTCGACTTTGATGAACGCGACGCCGAACTGCCCGTGGCCGCCGGTCTGCTTCTTGTACTTGCCCTCGGCGTCGGCCATGCCGGTGATCGTCTCGCGGTACGGGACGATCACGTCGTCGGTCTCGACCTCGACGCCGAACTTGCGGTGCAGGCGCTCGGCGACGATCGAGAGGTGCGTCTCCCCCGCGCCGGACAGCAACGTCTGGTGCGTCTCGTCGTCGCGGCGGACGAGGAGCGACGGGTCCTCGTCTTGCAGACGATGCAGCGCGGTCATGAGCTTGTCCTCGTCGCCCTTGGACTTGGGCCGGATGGCGACCGACAACGCAGGCGGCGCTTGCTCCGGGTGCGGCACGCGCACCGGCGTGCCCTTGGGCGCCAGCGTGTCGCCGGTAGTCGTATCGCCCAGCTTGGCTACCGCAGCGATGTCGCCGGCGGGGACGTCGCTCATCTGGTCCTGCTCCTTGCCCCGCAGTGCGAACAAGGCGTGCAGCTTCTCGTCGGCGTGCGTTCGCGGGTTGGTGAGCACGGCGTCGGGGCGGATGGTTCCTGACAGCACTTTGAAGATCGACACCTTGCCGACGTAGGGGTCGGCCAGCGTCTTGAACACGTAGGCGAGCGGTTGGCCCGAGGCGTCGCACGCCACTTCCTGGGTCGTCGAGCCCGCCTCGACGGTAACCGCGGGCCGGTCGACCGGCGACGGCCCGATCTCGCAGATGAACTTGGCCAGCCGGTCGATGGCCACGCCCTTGACGGCCGAGCCGCACACGACCGGGAACACGCTGGCCGCGGCGACGCCCTTCGCCAGCGTGTCTTCGAGCTCCTTCGGGCTCGGCGTGTCGCCTTCCAAATACCGCTCCATGAGCTCGTCGTCGGCGACGACGATCCCCTCGACCAGGTTGTCGTGCACCTGGTGCTCCAGCGCCTCCATCTCCGCCGGGATCTCACCTTCGACCGCCTTGCCGGTGTCGTAGGTGATCGCGGTGTCGGTGAGCAGGTCGGCCACGCCGTGGAATGCCGTCTCCTCGCCGATTGGCAGCTCCAGCGGGGCGACGCCGGCGCCGAACGCCGAGCGCAGTTCCTCGAGCGTGCGCTCGAAGCTGGCCCGCTCTCGATCGAGCTTGTTGATGAAGATCATGCGCGGAACGTCGAGCGCGGCCGCCGCTTTCCAAACGACCTCGGTCTGCACCTCGACGCCCTCGACGGCGCTGACGACGAACACCGCGAGATCGGCGACGCGCAGCGCGGCGAGTGTGTCGGGCATGAAGTCGGCGTAGCCCGGGCAGTCGAGGATGTTGATCTTGTGGCCTTCGAACTCGAAGGGCGCCAACCCGGTGGACACCGATATGCCGCGCTTGACCTCTTCGGGCTCGAAATCGGTGGTCGTCGTGCCGTCCTCCACGCGCCCTTGGCGGTTGAGAGCCCCGGCGGAAAAGAGCAGCGCTTCGGTCAGCGTGGTCTTTCCCGCGCCCCCGTGCCCAACGAGGGCGACGTTGCGGATCTTGCCGGACGGGAAGCTCTTCACAGGGCGCCTCGCGGGAGTCTCGGGGGTCGGTCTCCCAAGAGTAGTAAGGGCCGGTGGTAGCGTGACTGGCGGACGTACGTCATCACCGGAGGAGTTCGAATTGTTCGACGGACGGTGGCGAACGAGCGTCGAGCAGGGCCTGAAGCCCATTGGCTCGAGCCTCGAGCGCACCGGCATTCACCCCGATCACCTCACCGTGGCTGGGCTTGTGCTTGCC
>DASRJI010000158.1:0-2551 GCA_035649535.1 Acidimicrobiales bacterium
TCGTGCGTCACGAGCACCTCCCGGCGCGCGTGCTCGAGGGCATGCGCGGGTTCGAGTACGACCACGCGACGGTGAAGATCGACTGGGCGCTCGACGGTCCGGTCCCGTGGTCGGCGGAGCCCGCCCGGCGGGCGGGCACGGTGCACCTCGGCGATTCTCTCGACCATCTCAGCGAGGTGGCGGCGCAGCTCGCGACCGGGCGCATCCCGGCAAAGCCGTTCGTGCTCATCGGGCAGATGACGACGAGTGACCCGACGCGGTCGCCGGCTGGGACCGAGAGCCTCTGGGGCTACACGCACGTGCCGCACCGCCCGCTCGGTGATGCCGGGGGCGACCTCTCGGGGAAGTGGGACGAGCGCGAGACGGAGGTGTTCGTCGCGCGCGTCGAGCGCGAGGTCGAGGCGCGCGCGCCGGGCTTCGCCGACCGGGTCGTGGGCCGCAACGTCCTCACACCGCCGATGCTCGAGGCGGCCGACGCGAATCTCGTGGGCGGGGCCGTCAACGGCGGGACCGCGCAGCTGCACCAGCAGCTGATCTTCCGACCCACCGTCGGGTTGGGCCGGGCCGAGACTCCGATCCGCGGGCTCTATCTCGCGTCGGCGTCGGCGCATCCCGGGGGTGGCGTGCACGGCGCGTGCGGCGCCAATGCCGCCCGGGCGGCGCTGGCGGCGCACGCCCGGCGACGCTTCGTCGCCGCGCTCTCCCGTTAGCTACCAGGGCATCGAGACGCCGCCGTTGGGGCGGATGGTCTGGCCCGTGACGAAGGACGCTGCGTCCGACACGAGATAGAGGATCGTCCACGCAATGTCCTCGGCCGTGCCGATGCGCCCCAGCGGCGACATGGCGCCGAAGCGTTGCTTGTACTGCTGCAGGCGCTCCTCGTTGACATTGCCGTCGGCGTCGACGAAGTGCTGGCGCGAGAAGTTCGTGAGGATGACTCCGGGCGCGAGCGCGTTGACCCGGATGCCGGCCTGGCCCGCTTCCATCGCCAGCGTCTTGGTGAGCATGGCGACGGCTGCTTTCGTCATCGCGTAACACGCCAGCGTGGGGGCGGGCGTGTCGATGGCACCCGACGAGATGTTGATGATGCTCCCCGACTGCTGCGGTGTCATGACCCGCAGGGCGGCCTGACAGCCGTAGAACACACTCTTGAGGTTGATCGCGAGGATGCGCTCGAACTCTTCCTCGGTCACGTCGGCGACCATCTGGTTGTGCGGGATGCCGGCGATGTTGCCCATGATGTCGACGCGGCCGTAGTCGCCGGCGGCCCGGTCGACGAGGGCGTCGATGTCGGCCCGCTTCGTGACGTCGGTGCGCACCGGCAGCGCGATCCCGCCGCGCGACCCGATCTCGTCGGCGGTGGCCTGGGTGCCCTTCTCGTCGATGTCGCCGAGCACGACCGTCGCGCCCGCGCCTGCCAGCACGTGAGCGGTCGACCGGCCGATGCCGCTGGCCGCACCGGTGAGGACTGCGACCCGATCCGACAGATCGAACACCTCGTCGATGCCGGACGTTGCGGTCACCTCAGCCATGCTGTCCTCCGTGTGACAACCGGTCAGGACTTCGAGCCTACGCAGCCGCGTCAGCGATACGCAGATCGAGTGTCAAGCTGTTCGTTGATGAACGAGCTCACCGTCGTCACGCTCAACCTCCACGGGGGGCAACGCAACCGGGGCATCTCGACCCCGCGGCTGCGCCAGCACGGCCCGCCGCCGGAGAAGGCGGCGACCAACGGTGCGTTCGACGTGGCCGGCTCCCTGCGCTCGTTCGACGCCGACGTGCTCGTCCTCCAGGAATCGTGGTGGCCCGACGAGGGTGCCGCCGCCGTCGAACTGGTGGCAGCCGACTCGGACGCGACCGTGCATTGGGCGTCGTTCGGCCGCGGGATCGTCGAGCCGTGGCCGCACATCATCTCGGCGCGGCCGCACCGGGCGTCCGGGCGGATCGGCCTCGCGGTCGTGAGCCGCGTCCCGTCACGGCTCGTCGAGATGATCCCGGTGGGCGACGTGCCCGGCGACCCGGCGTTCCGCCGAAGCGCGTTGCACCTGGCGCTCGACGTCGGCGGCCAGGACCTCGATCTCATCGCCGTGCACCTCAGCTCACGACTGCCGTACGCGCCGCCGATGCAGCTCCGCAATCTCCGGCGGCGGCTTCCTCCGCCCGAACGGCGCTCCGTGATCGTCGGCGATTTGAACCTGTGGGGCCCGGCGGTGACCGCATTGCTCCCGGGTTGGCGCCGGGCCGTCCGAGGGCGGACGTGGCCCGCGCACCGCCCGCACAGCCAGATCGATCATGTGCTCGTGCGCAATGGTCTCGAGGTCGTGGACGCGGCGGTGCTCGACGAGGTCGGTTCCGACCATCGACCGGTGCGGGTGACGCTCCGGCCCGTCTAGCAACGGTGCGTCAGACGCCGGGCAGACCGGCGTCGGCGCGCATCTCGTTGTAGACGGTGAGCACCTTGGCGGCGTAGTCGGGCGCGGCTGCCCAGTTGCCGTTCCCCATGTCGTTCCAGTTCGGCGCCTTGCCCTTGGGGTTCACCGCGCTGAAGACC
>DASRJI010000159.1:0-14047 GCA_035649535.1 Acidimicrobiales bacterium
GAACACGTACCCGAGGACGGCGGCGACCTTGTGGTCCTGGGTGAACGACGCGCACGCCTCGGCGAAGTCGGTGTCCCACGAGGTGCTGCCGGTGTCGGTGTCGGCGTAGACGGGGAGGATCCGGCGGCCGGCGATCCCGCCGCGGTCGTTGAACGCGGCGACGAGCGCGTTGTCGATGTCGGTCTCCGAGATGCTGTTGCCGAGCGACGCCCCGAATGCCGCCGCGTTCGACACGCCGGTCCGCACGAAGCCCAGTTCGATCGGTGTCGTCACCGCGGCACCGCTGACCGCAACGTTCGTGGCCGCGCTCCGTTGCGAGCGCGGCGCCGTCGGGCCCGAGGCGGCGGCGACCGAGTTGCTGCCGGTGGCCTCGCCGCCGTCGGTCGCGTCGGCACTCCCGGCCGGCGATCCGAACTCGGCGTCGCTTGATGACGCGGGGCGGGCCGCCTGTCGCACCGTGCTGCCGCACGCGCACGCCAGCATCGCCATCACCATCGCCGCAATGCGCAGCTTCATCGGATGCCGTCCCAGAGCTCGCGCTCGATACCGGCCAGGTCGTCGACCGGCCCGCTGATCTCGTCGAATCGCATCGTCGTGCGCCGGGCCGCGTCGTACTGCGGCCACCCGGGATCGCCGCTGGTCGCGAACGCGACCCACGCGCGGTGCATGACATCCGCGAGTGCTTGCGGCGGTACGGCGCCGAGGTGGTTGCCGACCGCGCCGGTCAGAGCGATGTGCGTAGCCAGCCGGTCGTTGACGAACGGCAGCTCGAGGGCATGGGTCGCGCCGAGCTCCGGGAACGCGGCGCTGGGCCAGGCGAACTCGTACGCGTAGGTCGCCCCGGGTTGGCTGATGTGCGCTTCGAGGACGCGCAACGTCGGGATACGGAAGGCCCAGTCGGTCCACGCCGCCTGCAGCAGCTCAGGAAGGGCGGCGCCCGGCCGCGATGCCTTGCGGTAGGTCTCGAGCCCGTCGTAGTCGAGACCGAACGTGTCGAGTGCGGTGGCCACCCACTCGTCGGTGACGCTGTCGAGCATGCCTAGCGGTTGCGTGGCGAACGTCATCTCGTCGCGCGTGGTGCCCGCCATCACGTCCACGCCGTTGGCGCTGCCGGCGGCGATAGCGGGGACCGGGTGATCCGGCAGCACCTCGCCGTCGATCACCACGCGGTACGGGCTGATGATGAAGGACTCGGCCCCCCAGAATGCCGGACTCAGGTATTCGAAGCCGAGCGCGGCGACCGCGGCCAGCATCGTCTCGCTGCTCGTCGACGCGAACCCATCGCGCGTCGGCGGCGCGCCAACGAGCTCGCCGAGCCGGGCCGCGATTCTTGTCGCCAGTTCCGGCGCGGCGCCGCTGGCCGAGCTGCCGCTCTGGGCGATGGCCCGGCGGAACAGGCCCTGCGCCATCGGCATCGACAACAGGTGCGTCACGCTGACGCCGCCGGCCGACTGGCCGAACACCGTCACGTTGGCCGGGTCACCACCGAACGCGGCGATGTTCTCCTGCACCCACCGCAGGGCGGCGACCTGGTCCTGGAGCCCGAGGTTCACGGTGTCGCCGCCCAAGTAGACGAAGCCATCGACGTGCAGCCGGTAGTTGATCGAGACGTACACGACGCCGTCACGTGTCCACGTGTCGCCGGCGTGAGCCGGCGCACCGCCGCCACCAGCGACGTACCCGCCGCCGTGGATCCACACCATCACCGGGAGCCCCGCGGTTCCCGGGTCCGGCGTCCACACGTTGAGGGTGAGGCAGTCGTCGCCGAACACCAGCGGGTTGAAGTAGCCGTGGACGCCGTCGTTGGCATCGAGCACGGGCTGGCGACAGCCGGGCCCGAACGCGCCCGCGTCGCGCACGCCGTCCCACGCCGGGACCGGCTGGGGAGGCTTGAACGCGTGGGCGCCCGCCGGCGGCGCCGCGAACGGAATGCCGCGGAACACGGCGACGCCGTCCTCGACGCGGCCGCGTACGCGGCCGGCGGTGGTAGCGACCTCAGTCATGCGTCGAGGACCTCGAGCCCCAGGTGGGTGAGTACTGCCGGCAGGTCGGCCCGCTCGCGGGCGCGGGAGCTGCGGGCGTTGTCGTTGACGATGCCCAGCACGCCCTGGGTCAAGAAGCGGGCGTGGGCGTCGGTGAGGTCGGGCCGGGCGGCGGTCACCAGCTGCACCCACTCGGCGATGTAGTCGTGCTGCAAGCGGCGGACGGCGTGGCGCTCGGCCTCGGGAAGATTGACCGTCTCGGTGAGCAGGACGCCGATGAGATCGGTGTGCTCGATGACGAACTCGACGTAGGAGCTGACGACGCGCTCGACCGCGCTGCGGTCGTCGGCCGTCGCCAAGGCGCGGGACAGACTGAACTGCAACCACTCGGCGCCGCGGGTGAGCGCGGCGGTCAAGAGCGCGGCCTTGCTGTCGAAGTGCTCGTAGATGCTGGGACCGGCGATGCCGGCGGCGGCACCCACGTCTTCCATGCGCACCGCGCCGTACCCGCGGCGCGCGAACAGCTGGCTGGCTGCCGACAGGAGCGTCTCGCGGCGCGACACCCGCTCGACGTCGTGACGCGGCGCGGCGGCGACTGCACGATCGCGCTGAGGCGTCGTGGCCACGACGACCGACAGCACTCGATGCAGGATCACGTCATCGGTCGTGTCGACCAGTGCGATGCGGTGATACGACGGACTCGCCATGGCCGCGTACGCGGACCGGAGGATGAGCGACTCGTCGTTGGCCGCGAGTCCGGGCCGCTCAGCACGCAGCAACTCACTGACGTAGGCGGTCACCCGCGCCACGCGCTGACGAAGTTCGGTTTGATCGTCGGCCGTGAGGTGCCGCGCCTCGCGTTGGAGCAGCACGCCGAGCTCGCGGCGCCCGACGCCCAGCTCGGCGAAGCGGCCGAGGAGATCGTTCAGGTGTTCGCCGGGCACCGCGGTCGCGGCGACCTCGAGCGCGCCGACGGCATCGAACACGGCCGACCGCAACAAGTCGTACTTGTTGGCGAAGTGGCGGTAGACCGCCCCGCCGGTGATGCCGACCGACGCAGCCACGTCATCGATCCCGACGCCGTGGTAGCCGCGGTCGCTAAAGGCGCCGGCCGCCGTTCGGGCGATCTGGTCCTTCCGGTCACGCGGCCGCCGACGCGCCGCCGCCGTCGAAGCTGTTGCCACACGATGACCCTAAGGAGTGTTCACTTATTAGTCAAGGGGTCTCGCGAAAGTGTCTAATCGGCGTTTACTAGACGCACGTCGTGGTCATCGGCGTTTGGTTCGAGGAATCGCAGGAGCCGGAGGCCCTCGTCGCCGATGGCTCCCCGCGCCCGGCCGGTCAACCCGGCGGCATGGTCGACGACCAGTGCGACTCGTCGGCGCGACCCGGCCGGTTCGGTGCGCCACGTGCCGGCGACCGTCCCGTCGTGCATGACCGTTCCTCGCACGGGGCCCGACGCAGTGATGGCCCGATCGCCGATGAACCGCGATCGGTCGGCGTGCGACAGCAGGACGTTGTCGTACTCGGGAAGGAAGCGCACCGGCGCGGGTGTGTCGGGGTCGGGGCGGGGCCCGTCGGGAACATCGAACAGGTTGCGTCCGTCCTCGTCACGGAACGGGCGCAGCCGCTGGCCGACGCGCTCGACAATCTCGCGGAGGCCGGTGAGGCGCGACCACGCGGCGACGTCGGCGACCGTGGCCGGGCCGAACGCCGCGAAGTAGCGAACGACGGCGTCGTCGATCGACGGCGTCGGTACGACCGGACGGCCGAGCCAGGCCTCCGCCGTCGTCGAGCGCACTTGCGCGGTACGGCCCCACTCGCCGCGTGGTGGGACTTGGACGAACGCCAACTTGTTGCGGCACGCGTACGCCAGCGCCGCGGCGCTGTGTTGGGGGAAGCGGGCCGCGAGCGCCTTGCGCAGTTCGGGTCCGGTGTGAGGCCGTTCACCGACGAGCGGTCCGGCGAAGGCCATTACCGGATCGAGATCCACGTCACGTAAGAGCGGGCCGTATTCCGAGTGGCGCTCGAGTTCGCGGTCGAGCACGGGCTGCGCCAGCGGCCGCAATACGAGGCAGTCGTCGGCGGTCACCAGGTGCAACGTGCCGCGCATGACGACGATCCGCACGACCTCGCGGTCGACGAGAAGTTGCGAGAGCTCGGTCGGGTCGAAGTCGGCCAGCCGCGACCACAGACCGGTGTACGGGTTGTGCGGCACCTGCGCTTGCATTCCGACGAGATGCTCGACCGCGGCGAGCACTGGCATGTCGGAGCGCGCCAGTAAGAACTGCCGCGCCAATGTCGCCCGGTTCAGCTCGCGCCGGGTCAGCCCCACACGCTGTTGCTGCTGTCGGGGTTGTGGGCGCGGAGGCGCGAGTAGTGCCCGAGGTCGACCGTGTGGCCGCTGTGCGGGCAGGCGACCTGGACCGGCGTCCGATCGTGGTCGTGGCCGTTTTCGCAGCCGTCGACCAGGGCGGCGATGAACCGGCCGGCCATCGGTGCGTTCTTGAACTGGTTGCCACTCGTGCCGATCGCGACGTAGAAGCCGTCGAGCGCGGTGCGGTCGTAGATCGGGATCCAATCGTCGGAGACGTCGTACAGCGCGGCCAGGCCGCGCGGTTGCGGCGGAACCTTCAGCTCGGGCAGCCGGCGCGCCAACCGGAACACTTGCGCCTCCCACACGTCGACGGTCGGCTGGTCGTCGGCGGTGTCGGGGTCGTCGATCCAAATGAGCGGGTCGCACTCGGCCTCGACCCCGCCGACGATCACCGTTCCACCGGGATGCGGCCGGAAGTACGTGCCGAGGTCGCCATCGGCGACCACCGCCCCGCGGTCGTCGACGGTGAAGCTGGGCGGCGCCTCGACCGCGTGGACCTCTTGCCGCAGGGCGCGGGTGCGGACGTTGAAGTCAGCCAACACGCCCGCCAGCTCGTTGACCGTGGCTGAGTACGGCCCAGCGGCGTTGACGACGACCGGCGTGGCGATGTGTTCCCCGCCCTCGAGCGCCACGCCGCTGACGCGATCGCCCGCGGTCTCGATGGCGACGACGCGTTGCCGGAACCGGAACTCGGCGCCCTGAGCCTTGGCCGCCACCATCAAGTTGTGCGCCGCCAACTGTGGGTCGTCGACGAAGCCGGCGTCGGGCGTGAAGAACGCGCTCAGCTCGCCCGCGGGGTCGGCCCAGAACTCGGCGTCGTTCGGCAGCCTCGGCGGCCAGAAGCGGCCGGCGTCGAGGGCGGGCACCCGCGCTCGGATCGCGGCGGCGTCCCAGTCCTCGAACGGAACGCCGGCGCGGGCCAGCAGCCCGCGGATACGGCCCATATCGAGGCCCGGCATCTCGAGGATCACCATGCCGACCTTGAAGAAGCGGGCCATGCCGTCGGGGTCCACCACGCCGAGGTGGTGGGCCCACGCCTCCCATAGGAAATGCGACTCCCACGCGGCGACGACACCGTCCCACGTCGAGTACGTGTAGCGGATCACCGCCGAGGACGAGCTGGTCGAGCCGGCGCCGGCGGCCGGTCCCTTGTCGACGACGACCACTGATCCGCCCGCCCGCGCCAGCTCGAGCGCGACGGCGCTACCAATAACCCCCGCGCCGATCACAACGGCATCGGCGGTGCCCGCATCGCTCATCGGTTCCATGATGGTCCGGTGCGCGAGGACGAGATGGTGGGCCTGTTGCGAGCACTGGTGGAGTGCGAGTCGCCGTCGTCGGAACCCGAAGCCGTGGCGCGATGCGGATTGTTGGTCGCCGACGCGGCGAGCGAGTTGCTCGGTTGTGGCCCGCCCGAAGCAATCGATGTCGATGGCACCACCCATTTCCGGTGGCGCTTCTCCGACGCGCCCACGCGCATCGCGCTCATCGGGCACATCGACACGGTGTGGCCCGCGGGCACGTTGGCGCGGTGGCCCTTCACCGTCGAGGACGGGCGAGCGACGGGCCCCGGCGCGTTCGACATGAAGGCGGGGATCGTGCAGGCGTTGCACGCACTGCGCGCCCTCGATGATCGGAGCGGCGTGGTGCTGCTCCTCACTGCCGACGAGGAACTCGGCTCGATCACCTCCCGCGCGCTGATCGAGGAAACCGTCGCCGGCGCGGTCGCCGCGCTAATCCTCGAGCCCAGCGCCGGGTTGAACGGCGCGCTCAAGACGGCGCGCAAAGGCGTCTCCAACTACGACATCCGGGCGCACGGTCGCGCCGCCCACGCCGGGCTCGAGCCCGAAAAGGGCGTCAACGCCACGGTCGAGATCGCCAGCCAGGTTCTGGCGCTCGCGGGGATTGCCCGCCCCGACGTCGGCACGACGGTCACGCCGACGGTGCTTTCTGCCGGGACCGCGTCCAACGTGGTGCCGGCCGAGGCGCGGGTCCAGGTCGACGTGCGGGCGGCGTCGATCGCCGAGCAGGAGCGGGTCGACCGCGACATCCACACGCTGGTCGCCGCGATCCCGGGGGCAGCCATCGAGGTGCTGGGCGGCCCCAACCGCCCGCCCCTTGAACGCTCATCATCGGCGGCGCTCTTCCAGGTGGCCTCCGACGCCGCCGCCGCGATCGGGCTGCCGCCGCTCGAGGGCGTGGAGGTCGGCGGCGGCTCCGACGGCAACTTCACGGCCGCGGTCGGCGTGCCCACGCTCGACGGGCTCGGCGCCGTCGGCGACGGCGCCCACGCCGAGGGCGAGTTCGTGGTCACCGCCACCATGCCCGAGCGGGCCGCGCTGTTGGCCGGTCTCATCAGCGAGTTGCTTGTTCGTGCGGGGCGACCAATGTCTTGAACGTTCAACGGCGTACCGTCGGCCCATGACTGGGACGTTGTGGCGGCGTCACCGAGCGCTGGTCCTCTTGCTCTCGCTCTCCCTCGTCGCCGGGTGCGGCTCGACGGTCTCGAGCGCGCAGCGCCGGGCCGCCCAACGGGCGGGCGCCTCCGATATCGGCGTCGAGGCCGGCGGTGCACAGCCGGGAACCGATGTGGCGACCGACGCAGGGGACAGCGCCGGGGCCGGTGGCTCCGACACCGCCACCGCCCGGCGGTCGACGAGCGGCACGTCGCGCACGGGCGCGTCGTCGACGGCCCTCGGCCCCGGCGTCAGCGCCAAGGAGATCAACGTCGGCCTCGCCTACGCGGTGAACTCCGGGGTGGCCAATGCCGCCCTCGGCGCCACCGGCATAACGCAGGGCGACGCCAAGCGCGAGTACGAGATCGTCATCGACGACATCAACGCCCACGGGGGAGTGGCGGGCCGGAAACTCGTCCCGGTCTTCCACGAAGTCGACGGCGCGACGACGGCAACGCTGGCCACCGTGGCCCAGCAGACGTGCGACGACTGGACGCTCGATCACAAGGTGTTTGTGGCGATGACCGCGGGCGACGACACCACACGGGAATGCCTGCACAAGCGCGGCGTGCTGCAAATCGCCGGTGACTTCAGCACCTACGAGTCGGGCGTGTTCTCCCAGTATCCGTATTACGTGGAGCTCAGCAGCATGAGCCTCGATCGCATCGCGATGGCCGAAGTCGCCGCGCTCGACGCCCAGAAGTACTTCACGGGTTGGAACCACGCGACAGGGACGTCCGGCGTGGGCAAAGCCAAGGTCGGGATCGTCACGTTCGATGATCCTCACTTTGGCCACGCGGTCGACAAGACGCTGGTGCCCGCGCTGGCCAAACTCGGCCTGGCCCCCGCCGCCGCTGACATCATTCGCGTCCAGACCGTCCAGCGCACGTCCGACACCGGCCCGATCGCCGCTGCCGTGAGCGGCGCGGTGTTGAAGCTGCGCAGTGACAACGTCAGCCACGTGATCATCTTCGACGAGCGCGGCGTCCTCACGTTGCTGTTCCTCGAGAACGCGCAGTCACAGCACTACCTGCCGCGCTACGGCTTCAACTCCCAGAACGGCCCGCAAGCGCTGGCCGACGGATCGGGTCTGCCCAAGCAGCAGCTCGTCGGTTCGCTCGGCATCGGTTGGTTGCCGGGCCTCGATCTTCCGCCGGCCCAGAACACCCCGACCGGCCCGTACTCCAACGAGGCTCGCCGCAAGTGCAACGCCCTCTATCAGAGCAAGGGCATCACGTTCTCTGACGCCAACGCCGAGGCGATCGGGCTGGGCATCTGCAACGGCTTCTGGTTCTTCCGCGACACCGTCAAGCTCTCTGGCGACATCCTCAACAAGGTCGGCTTCATGGCCGGCGTGGCCAAGGTTGGGACGTCGTTCCAATCGAACAGCGTGTTCGCGACGCGATTCACCGCGACGCAGCACGACGGCGTATCCGCGGTCCGCTACTACGCGTATGACCCTGGCTGCACGTGCATGAAGTACACGAGCGGCAACGTCAACGTTCCGTAGCTACGGGTTAACAGCCGCCTTGTAGCTCGGGCGTGCGGGCTTGGTTGCCTCGCGTGTCGGCGGCGACGACCCACCAGGTCAGCGGCGTGCTTTCCGGCAACTCGGTTGTGTAGCCCGCCGGTGTCGCCGTCATCGCCGCCTGGTGTTCGCCCCGACCGTCTTTCCAGTACAAGGTCGTCGCGCTCACCCCGCTGACGTCTTCCACCGTCGCCGTGACCGTGCACCCGTCGACGCTGGCCGCCAGATCAGGAGGACGCTCGACGGTGGTCTGGTACGCGGCGGCCGCCGCCGAGCCGTCGTCGCCGGTGACGGTGACGGTGGTGCGCAGCCGGCCCTCAGGTGACGACGTCAACACGCGTGTCGTCAAGACGCGCGTCTCGCCGGCGCGCAGCTCACCCTGGTGGGGGCGGATCTGGAGCCAGCGCGCCTCGGCCGTTGCCCGCCACGTCAGTGTGCGGCGCGAGCGGTTCGCGATCTCGATGACGTCGCGGCGGACGGTCAACGCGAGGTCGGCGCCCGCGGGGACGTGGACGAGCTTGGCGACGCGGCCGGCGCGGTCGTTCCGTGATCCGGTGATGGCGGCCGCGGTCGCCGCCACGCCGACGACGAGCGCGATGACGCCAGCAACGATGGCGGCGATCACGAGGGGCCGGCGGCGCGACGGCTCGATCGGCGGCGGCGGGGCAGCCGGGCGCATACGCCGGCTGCGCCGGGCCGCCTCGCGCACCGCCCCGGGCGTGTCGGGCGCACTCCGCTGCGACAACAGGGCGCGCACCGAGACCATGGCGCGCTGTCGATCGGTGCACGCGTCGCACGCGGCGACGTGGGCGGCGACGGCGGGCGCGATGGCCGTGAGATCGCCCAGCGAGGGGTGCGACAAGTCGGCGTCGGCCAGCAGGACGGCCAGCTCGGGGCAGTCGCCGGGTCCGAGCCGGGCGATGAGAAGCGGGTCGAGCTCGCGGTCCCACGCATCGCCGATGGTGTCGGCCCGGGCGGCGGCGGCCACCGCTGGCAGGCCCAAGGCGCGGCCGAGGCCGGCGCGGTCGAGCCGGGAGCGCAGGTCGAGGATGGCCCGCTCGGCGGCGGGGCGGGTCGACGCAAGGAGCGCGGCCAGGTCCTGGAGGTCGTCGGGTGCCGGCGTGTCGGCCGGCGGCGACGCGGGCTGACCCGTGCTCTCGAGCGCCTGATACCGCGCGTGGGCCAGCACCGAGGGGCGGGAACGACCGGCCCGGCGCAGGGCGGCGATGGCGGCGGCGGCGGCCGCGTCGGGATCGGCGAGGACAACCCAACAGTGGGCGAAGGCCGCGTCGGCGAGATCTGACGTGGGCACCTCCGCCGACGGTACTCGCCGTCCGTTTGTGAGGCTGGCGCTCAGCCTCTACCATGATCCGGCTCTTCTGCCGCGTCCGCGCCGCGGGAAAGCCGCCCCTCAGAAGTTCTCTAGTTCGGAGTTTGTGTGCCCACGATCAACCAGCTGGTCCGCAAGGGTCGCGAGTCGAAGTCCACCAAAGGGACGACGCCGGCCCTGAAAGGCGCGCCGCAGCGCCGCGGCGTCTGCACTCGCGTGTACACACACACCCCGAAGAAGCCCAACTCGGCGCTCCGCAAGGTGGCCCGGGTGCGGCTGACGAGTGGCTACGAGATCACCGCCTACATCCCGGGTGAGGGCCACAACCTCCAGGAGCACTCGATCGTCCTGGTCCGCGGCGGTCGGGTCCGCGACCTCCCCGGCGTCCGTTACAAGGTCGTGCGCGGCGCGCTCGACGCGTCCGGCGTCCGCGAGCGCAAGCAGGCGCGCAGCCGCTACGGCGCCAAGAAGGAGTCGTAGTGAGCGAGCGCAGCGAGCGAGCCAATAAGAGCAGCATGCCCTGGCATTTGGCCACCGCCGAAGGCGGTGTTGCCTAATGCCCCGGAAGGGACCCGCGCCCCGGCGCGAGCTGATGCCCGACCCGGTGTACAAGTCGGTGCTCGTCACCCAGATCGTCAACAAGATCCTCGAGCGCGGCAAGCGCACGCTGGCCGAGCGGATCGTCTACGACGCCCTCGACATCGTGAAGGACAAGACCGGCGGCGACGCACTCGCCACCCTCAAGCGATCGATCGACAACATCCGCCCGCAGCTCGAGGTCAAGAGCCGCCGGGTCGGTGGCGCCACCTATCAGGTGCCCGTCGAGGTCCGGCCCCGCCGGGCGACCACGCTGGCCGTGCGCTGGCTCATCGGCTACTCCAAGCAGCGTCGGGAGAAGACGATGGCCGAGCGGCTCGCCAACGAAGTACTCGACGCCGCCAACAACCTCGGTTCGGCCGTGAAGCGCCGCGAGGACATGCACAAGATGGCGGAGTCCAACAAGGCCTTCGCCCACTACCGCTGGTAGAGCGGTCTCCGCTCCCAGACATTTAGGTAACGAATATGGCTGAAGCCCCCAAGATCCGCGAGTTCCCCCTGGCCCGAACCCGAAACATCGGGATCATGGCGCACATCGACGCGGGGAAAACCACGACGACCGAGCGCATCCTCTATTACACCGGCAAGAACTACAAGATCGGTGAAGTCCACGAGGGCGCGGCCACGATGGACTGGATGGAACAGGAGCAAGAGCGCGGCATCACCATCACCTCGGCGGCCACCACGTGTCAGTGGAAGGACACGTGGATCAACATCATCGACACGCCGGGCCACGTCGACTTCACCATCGAAGTGGAGCGCTCGCTGCGCGTCCTCGACGGCGCCGTCGCCGTATTCGACTCGGTCGCCGGCGTCGAGCCGCAGACCGAAACGGTCTGGCGCCAGGCCAACAAGTACGGCGTTCCCCGTATCTGCTTCGTCAACAAGATGGACCGGATCGGCGCCGACTTCTACCGCACCGTCGACATGATCAAGGACCGCCTCGATGCGGTGCCCGCGGTCATCCAGATTCCGATCGGAGCCGAGAGCGGCTTCAAGGGCATGGTCGACCTCATCACGATGAAAGCGCTGGTGTGGGATGAGTCGTCCGAAAAGGGCGAAGCCTGGAACGACGTCGAGATACCCGACGACCTGGCTGCCGAGGCCGACAAGTGGCGGCACGAGCTGGTCGACGCGGTGAGCACGGTCGACGACGCCATCACCGAGAAGTACCTCGCCGAGGAAGAGATCACCGCCGACGACATCAAGCGGGCGCTGCGCAAGGGAACCATCGCCAACGAGATCGTGCCGGTGCTGTGCGGCTCGGCGTTCAAGAACAAGGGCGTGCAGCCCATGCTCGACGCGGTCGTCGACTTCCTGCCCAGCCCGCTTGATGTTCCCCCCACCGTCGGGCTGGACAAGAAGGGCATCGAAGAGATCGAGCGCCCGGCCGACGACGACGCGCCGTTCGCGGCACTCGCGTTCAAGATCATGAGCGACCCGCACGTGGGCAAGCTCACGTACATGCGGGTGTACAGCGGCCGCGTCGAAAAGGGCGCCGCGGTGATGAACAGCACGAAGGATCAGAAGGAGCGGCTCGGCCGCATCCTCCAGATGCACGCCAACCACCGGGAAGACAAGGACGCGGTCTTCGCCGGCGACATCGTCGCGGTCGTGGGTCTCAAGAACACGACCACCGGCGACACGCTGTGCGATCCCGCCTCGCAGGTCATCCTCGAGTCGCTCGACTTCCCCGAGCCGGTCATCCATGTCGCGGTCGAGCCCAAGACCAAGGACGCCCAGGACAAGCTTGGCAAGGCGCTCCAGGCGCTGGCCGACGAGGACCCGTCGTTCCAGGTGCACTCCGACGAGGAGACCGGCCAGACCGTCATCGGCGGCCAGGGCGAGCTGCACCTGGAGGTCCTGGTCGACCGCATGCTGCGCGAGTTCAAGGTCGACGCCAACGTGGGCAAGCCCCAGGTCGCGTACCGCGAGACGATCACGACCACGGTCGAGAAGGTGGAGTGCCGCTACATCCGCCAGACCGGCGGTCGCGGCCAGTACGGCCACGTCGTCATCACGCTGGAGCCCACCGGTCCCGGCGGCGGCTACGAGTTCATCGACAAGATCACCGGTGGCGTGATCCCGAAGGAGTACATCCCTTCGGTCGACGCCGGTATCCAAGAAGCACTCGGCAACGGCGTGGTGGCGGGCTATCCGATGGTCGACGTGCGGGCGATCCTCACCTACGGGTCGTTCCACGACGTCGACAGCTCGGAAATGGCGTTCAAGATCGCCGGTTCAATGGCGTTCAAGGAAGCAGCCAGGAAGGCCAAGCCCGTGCTGCTCGAGCCCATCATGGCGATTGAGGTCGTGACCCCCGACGAGTACACCGGTGAAGTCATCGGCGACCTCAACAGCCGGCGGGGAAAGATGGAGGGAATGGAGCAGCGCGGCAACGCACAGGTCGTGCGTGCGCAAGTGCCTCTCGCATCGATGTTCGGCTACGTTACCGACCTGCGGTCGAAGACCCAGGGCCGGGCGACGTCGACCATGCAATTCCACTCGTACCAGCAGGTACCTGCCTCGATCGAAAAAGAGATCGTGGCCCGGGTCCGCGGCGAATAAGAGAGAAAAGGCAGAAATGGCCAAAGCAAAATTCGAGCGCAACAAGCCGCACGTCAACATCGGCACGATGGGCCACATCGACCACGGCAAGACCACGCTGACCGCGGCCATCACCAAGGTCATGGCCGAGGCCGACCCGGCGAACAACTCCTTCACCGCCTTCGATCAGATCGACAAGGCGCCCGAGGAGAAGGCCCGGGGCATCACCATCTCGATCGCGCACGTCGAATACACCACGCCCAACCGCCACTACGCGCACGTCGACATGCCCGGCCACGCCGACTACATCAAGAACATGATCACCGGCGCCGCCCAGGTCGACGGCGCCATCTTGGTGGTCTCCGCCGCCGATGGCCCCATGCCCCAGACCCGTGAGCACGTGCTGTTGGCCCGCCAGGTCGGCGTGCCGTCGATCGTCGTTGCCCTCAACAAGGCCGACGCGGTCGACGACGAGGAGCTGTTGGACCTCGTCGAGCTCGAGGTCCGTGAGCTGCTCAACGAATATGACTTCCCCGGCGACGACACCCCCGTCGTGCGGGTCTCAGCGCTCAAGGCCCTCGAAGGCGACGGCGAGTGGACGCCCAAGATCCAAGAGCTCATGGACGCGGTCGACGCCTGGGTGCCTGAGCCTGACCGCGACGTCGACAAGCCGTTCCTGATGTCGATCGAAGACGTCTTTTCCATCACCGGCCGGGGCACCGTGGTCACCGGGCGCATCGAGCAGGGGATCATCAAAGTCGGCGAGGACGTCGAGATCGTCGGCCTGCGCGACACGCAAAAGACCGTGTGCACCGGCGTTGAGATGTTCCGCAAGCTGTTGGACGAGGGCAAGGCGGGCGACAACGCCGGCATCTTGCTGCGGGGCACCAAGAAGGAAGACGTCGAGCGGGGCCAGGTGCTGTGCAAGCCCGGCTCCATCACCCCGCACACCAACTTCGAGGCCCAGGTCTACATCTTGAAGAAGGAGGAGGGCGGCCGCCACAAGCCGTTCTTCAACAACTACCGGCCCCAGTTCTACTTCCGCACCACCGACGTCACCGGCTCCATTGCCCTGCCCGAAGGCACCGAGATGGTCATGCCCGGCGACAACACCACCATGACCGTCGAGCTGGGCAAGCCCATCGCCATGGACGAGGGCCTGACCTTCGCCATCCGCGAGGGCGGCCGCACCGTGGGCTCGGGCCGAGTCGTCAAGATCCTCAAGTAGTC
>DASRJI010000160.1:0-4294 GCA_035649535.1 Acidimicrobiales bacterium
CGGCACCGGCACGCGCCGGCGGAGCAGCCGCATTCTCACGCGACCGCCACGCCTTCGAAGACCGCCGCCTTCACGCCCCGTCGGGCGAGCTCGGCCAGGAACGGCACCGCCTCGACCAGCGCCGCCACGCCATGCGCACCGGCCGACGGCCCGTTGCGAGCAGCGAGACCGGGTGTGATGCCGGCAAGGCGCGCCGCCGTCACTGCCAGGACGGTGCCCGCCGCGATGGCGGTGCGATCGATCACGCCGTACACCATCGACTCGCGCGCCTGGCCCCGCCATCCCCACACCTCGACGCGGGTCGACCCCCATTCCTCGTCGAGCCCGCGCCGGCCCGGCCACGTGAGCCGCCGGCTGAGCGGTTCGGCGAGACGCACCGTCACCCGGCGGACACTCGGGAACGCTCGGACCAGGAGCTCGACGCCGACAGCGACCGGTACGCACTCGCGGGCGCCGATCGGGTCGGGAAACCACAAGAGCTCCGGAGTCGGATGCCGTTCCTCGCGCCACTCGCCGTCGCACCACTCGACGGCCGGCTCACGACGGGAACTGCGGACGGCCGCCGTCGACGCGGGGCCCGCGGACCCCGCCCTCGCCACGTAGATCTCGTCGATCGCGTCGAGCGCGTCGGCGGCGTGTCGGGCGAGCACGTCGGCGAGTCCCGGAGCGAGCCCGCAGCCCGCCGCCACGAGGACACCGGCGTTCCGCGCCGGCTCGTCGAACTCGAGCAGGGTGTGGATGGCGTCGGCGTCGTCGACGGTGGACGCGAACGGGACGCCGGCGGCCACGGCACGCCCGGCTCGGTCGGCGACGAGTGCGCCGGGCAGCGCCGCGGCGATCGCGTCCACTCCTGCGGGCAGGGGATCGTCCGGGCGCAGCTCGATCGCCTCCGCGCGCGCGCCGAGAGACGCCGCGACGTCGTCGGCGTACGAGAAGTCGCGTGCGGCGATCAGGAGGGAATCGAGGCCGGGCGTGTCGACGAGTTGCCGGGCGGCACGGATGCCGACCGCTCCCACCCCGTCGAGCAGGACCGTGGCCAACGCGTCAGCGAAAGTCGGGGCCGTCGAGCTCGCGCCAGCCGCCGCTGGTGGGAGGAACGCCACCCTTGCCACGCAGCTTCACGAACCCGCCGACGAGCACGGCGATGACGGCGATGATCAGACCGCGGCGAAGCGCCTTCATGGTCGGAAGTGTAGGGCTGCCCGTGGCGAGCGCGTCAGGCCGGTCCGTCGTACGTGAGGTACAGCACGACCAGGAACACCGGCACGAGCACGTCGGCGAGGAAGACCGCACCGGCGTTCCCGGGCGCGAAGTTCTTCGCCACGATCATCTGCTTCACGTGCCCGGCGGCCGCGCCGAGCAGGAAGATCGACGACACGATGATCGTCGCCAGCCAGAAGTCGCGCCCGTAGGAGGGGCTCAGGACGCCGAGGACGCCCCACCCGAGGTCGGCGACGCCGACCTCCCACTGGAACGGGCTCCCGGGCGGCCAGCCGATGGACGGCGCAACGTCGTCCCTTGAACAGGTGACCGGTGGCGCCGACGATCCCGGCCACGCCGATGAGGAACACGAGCCCGTTGAGCAAGGTGGCGCGATGGAACCCGGTGACTCCGTGCTGGACGAGTTGCACGATCTCGGCGACCGCGAACATGACGAACGGCGTCAGCGCGGGCCACGCCGCCAGAACCCGAAGCGCTCTCGGTTGTCGAGTTGCCGCTCGGTTCACCCGGTGAAGCGCGCCACCGCGACCACTGCTACGGCCGCTCCGGGCGCTCCGGGCGTCCCACGCTCCGAACCCGGAACCGGACCCGGGCCCGGACCCGGCGGTGTGGGCTGAACCTCGACGGCGCCGATGTCACAACCGTCCGCGGCCGGCCGGGGTAGGAACCCTGATCCGTGGTGATGCCCGCTGCGCCGTCGTTCTGACACGACCCGGTCGGGATCGCGTCGACGAGCGGACTGCCGGAGAGAGGCTCACGCGTTTCTGTGGGACCGCCGTTCGATGCCAGGGCGGCGAGGCTGGGATCGCCCGTGTAGCCGCTGAGATTGGCCTCGTTGGTCGCGGTGTTGTTCACGATCGTGGAGTACACGATCGTGGCGGCGCCGAAGAACTGAATCCCTCCGCCGGCGTTGTCGCTGGAGGTGTCGTTGCCTGTGACGGTCGAGTTGACCATCGTGAACGTAGCGTCGGGACCCGCGGACTGGAAGATGCCACCGCCCTCGCCGTCGGTGGAGTTGCCGCTGATCGTCGAGTTCCTCACGGTCAGCGAACTGCCGATGCTGATGCCGCCGCCCGCGCACGACGCAGAGTTGCCCACGACGCTCGAGTTGAGAACCGTGATCGGTGCGCCGGAAGTGCGGGAAGCTATCCGCCCATTTGGCCTTTGGCACGCGTATCGGTCAAACGTGGCGCGGTCTTTCGCGCCGGGCGCTTCATGGTCAGCTGGTGAGGATGCGTGGGGCTAGGTGGAATCGAACCACCGACCTCATCCTTATCAGGGATGCGCTCTAACCGGCTGAGCTATAGCCCCGAGGAGTCACGGAGGGTACCAGCGGCGCCGTACGAGACAGGACGCCGAACCGTGCGGTCAACGCTTGCTGGCGGGCGCGTCCTCTTGGATGACCGTGACTTCGATGCCGCCGAAGAGCTCGGCAAACAAGTTGTAGAACGCGCACGCCAGGACGGTCGCGACGACCTGAATGGCGACCAGCACCAGCCCGACGAGGATCGTGCCGCGCAGCATCTCGGCGGAGAGGAACTTGAAGTCCTTCGACGACAGCAGGTCGCCGATGAACTTCTCGACGCTGCCGATGATGCCGAAGCCGTCCGCGATCAGCCACAGGAATGCGATCGCCGTGACAGCGACGGCCATCTCGCAGACGTAGAAGCACAGCGAGATCTTCAGCGCCGACCAGAGGTCGACCTTCTTGATCGTGTGCCGGACACGGCGTGGTGCGCGCGGTCCAGGGACGGGCGCGGCACGCGAGCGGGCCGGACGCGTGGCGCGCGCCGACGGCGCTTCCGGTGGCGGCGCGCCGACGGGCGGGCCGTCGGTGGACGGCGGCGGCGGTGCAGGCGCGCGACGGCCGGCGCGGGTCTGGGGGTCATTGCGCATCGGATTGGCCTGGGCGCTCCTCGAGCGCCGCGGCTCCATATCTTCGGGGCTGGCGCTCATGCGGGTGCGAGGTCCTCTCCGTCGTCAGCTTCGAGCACAGGAGCTACAGCGACGACGCTCTCTCCCTCGCCGAGTCGGGCAACGCGCACACCGGTGGCGTCACGGCCCTGCGCCGAGATCTCCCTGGCTCCCAGGCGAATGATATTGCCCGCCGACGAGAACACCAAGATCTCGTCAGTATCGTTGACGCAGAAGGCCCCTACGACCCCGCCCCGGGCGGCGGTGATCTTCATGCCACGGACCCCTTGCCCTCCTCGATTCTGACGCTTGAACAGATCGAGCTTCGTGCGTTTGCCGTGGCCGCTCGAGCTGACGAACAGCATGACGGCGCCGCGACGTGCCACGTCGCAGCCGATGACCGCATCATCATTGCTTCTGAGCTTCATGCCGTGCACACCGGCCGTGTCGCGTCCCATCGCTCGCACGCCGCTCTCGGCAAAACGGATCGTCATACCTTCGCGCGACGCCATGACGATGTCATTGCGCCCCGTCGTCTGAATCACCTTCACCAACTCGTCGTTGCCGTGCAGGTTGATGGCCTTCAGGCCGCTGCGAATCGAGGAATCGAACTCCGAGATCCGGGTCTTCTTGACGATCCCGTTCTTCGTGGCGAAGAAGAGATACGCGCCGTCCTCGTACGTGCGGGTGTCGATGATCGCCTGGATCTGCTCCCCCTGGTTCAGCGAGACGAGGTTGACGAGGGCGGTGCCGCGGGCCGTGCGTTCCTTCATCGGGATCTCGTGAGCGCGCAGCCGGTATACCCGGCCACGGTTCGAGAAAAACAGCAGGTACGAGTGGGCGGTGGTGGTCAGCAGGTGCGCGACGTAATCGTCGTCGCGCAGGTTGCCGCCCTTGACGCCTCTGCCGCCCCGACCTTGCCGGCGAAACGAGTCGGCGGCGACGGTCTTGATGTAGCCCTTCTTCGACAGGACGACGATGACTTCTTCGTCTTCGATGAGGTCGAGGGCGTCGAGCTCGCCGGTGTCGACGGTGATGCGCGTCCGACGCTCCCCGCCGTAGCGCTCGCGCAGCTCCCCCAGCTCGTCCTTGATGACCGTGTGGAGCTTCTTCTTGCTCCGCAGGATCGACTCGAGCTCCTTGATTCGCTCCTGGATCT
>DASRJI010000161.1:0-9169 GCA_035649535.1 Acidimicrobiales bacterium
TCAACTCTCGTTCCATCTCGAGCACGACGGCGCGGAGGAGTGCCTCCTTGCTGTCGTAGTGGTGGTACAGCGCGCCGCGGGTGACGCCGGCCCGTTCGGCGATGTCATCGCGCCCGGTCGCCGCGAAGCCGTTCTCGGCGAACAGCTCGCGCGCGGCGGCGAGGAGTGCCGCCTTGGTTGTCGCCGAGCGCTCGGCCTGGGTCCGCCTCGTCGTTGCCACGGTTGACAGATCTCCCCTTGTGCAGTTAGATGCGTGCAGCACGCATGTTAACAGATCGGGAGAGCAATGAAGCGGCTTGAGAGCGATGTCTGCGTCGTCGGCGCCGGCTACGCCGGGTTAACCGCCGCACGGCGGCTTACCCAAGGGGCCAAGTCGGTGACGGTGTTGGAGGCGCGCGATCGCGTCGGCGGTCGCGTGTTCACTACGCGCACGACCGATGGGACGCTCATCGACATCGGCGGCACGTGGCTCGGCGTCGGCCAGGACGCGGCGCATGACCTGGCCAAGGAGCTGAGCGTCACGACGTACAAGACGTGGGTCAAGGGCGACAGCGTCATCTTCATCAAGGGCCAGGCGCGCCGGTACAAGGGACTGCTCCCCAAGATCGGGCCGGTCGCGCTCGCGGCCATCGGGCTTGGGATGGCGCGTCTCGACGCCATGGCCAAGAAGGTCCCGCTCGACGCGCCGTGGAGCGCGCCGAAGGCGGCGAAGTGGGACCGGCTCAGCGCGGGGGCGTGGGTCACCGCGCACGTGCCGAGGGGTGCGGGTCGCGATCTGCTGTTGGCCACCGTCGGCGGCTTGTTCACGTCGGATCCCAGCGAGGTGTCGTTGCTGCACCTGCTGTACCTCATCCGTTCGGCCAACGGGCTCAACGCGTTGTTGTCGGTGGAGGGCGGCTACGAGGAAGACATGCTGAATGGCGGCGCGGGCGCCATGGCCGATCACATGGCCGCCGACCTGGGCGACGCGCTGCAACTCGGCACGCCGGTGCGGGCGGTCACGCAGGACGACCGCGCGATCGAGGTCGAGGGCGACGGCGTCGCAGTTCGGGCCCAACGGGTGATCATCGCGATCCCGCCCGCTCTGGCGGCCGACATCCATTACGCGCCGGGACTCCCAACCGACAAGAAGCTGTTGTTGGCGCGGGCACCCGCGGGTGCCGCGATCAAGACGGTTGCGGTCTACGACGAGCCGTTCTGGCGCAGCGACGGACTGTCGGGTGAGACGGTCGGCATCGATTCACCCGTGAGCATCACGTTGGACTCGTGTGCCGAGGACGCTGCTGTCGGCATCATGAGCGGCTACGTGTTCGGTCCGCACGCGCGCAAGCTCGGCGCGCTGCCCGAGGCCGAGCGGCACAACGTGGTGCTCGAAGAGTTCGCCCGCCGCCTCGGTCCCAAGGCGCGGTCGCCGCGGCACGTCGTGCAGCAGGACTGGTTGGCCGAGGAGTGGACGCGGGGCGGGATGATCGCCCGCTTCGCCCCCGGCGTGTTGACCCAGTTCGGCTACACGCTGCGGCAGCCCGCGGGGCGCATCCACTGGGCCGGCACCGAGACGGCAACCACCTGCCACGGCACCATCGACGGCGCAGTCCGCTCCGGCGAACGCGCCGCCGCCGAAGTCCTCGCCGCCATCGCCTAACGCCATGTGTCGGTGTCAGGTTGCGGTTTCCGTTGCTTTGCCACCGACACGTCGTCTCACCTGCGGTGCGAGGATGAGGACATGAGCGAGCGATTCGAGGTCCAGCGAACCATTCCGGCCGACCCGGGTGCCATTTTCTCCATCGTGTCGAGCCCCGAGGGCCACGTCGCCATCGACGCCTCCGGCATGCTCCAGAGCTCGACCGGCTCGCCGGCGACGGCGAAGGGCGACACCTTCGTGATCCATATGGACCGCGAGTCGCTCGGCGATCTGCCGATGGGCAAGTACGACGTGATCGTCACGATCACCGGGTACGAGCAGGACAAATTCATCACCTGGGAGGTGTCGGGCGAGGGCTTCCCGAGCATCGGCCACTACTACGGCTACAAGCTGGAGCCGGTTGACGGCGGGACGTTGGTGACGTCGATCTACGACTGGTCCAACATCGGCGAGCAATGGAAGGCCAGCGGTATGTGGCCGATCATCCCCGAGTCGGCGTTGAAGGCGACCCTCGGCATCCTCGAGCGCACGGTCCGCGCCACGTAGTCGCCCCGCGTTAGGACGGCGCGCATGTCTCCAGGGCGGTCTGCCACGGCGAGATGTCGAGGCCTGGGTACTTGGCGGCCATGGCGTCGACGGTCGCCTCGTTCCAAAACGCGTGACCCGGCCGGGGTACGCCGAACAGGGCCAGGTCCTCAGGCGACTTGCCGGCCACGAACAACGCGAAGGTGCCGTCGCTCCCGAGTCGCGGGAAGGCGTCGTAGCCGAACCAGTCGGCCTGGGCCGGACGGAAGGCTTCGACGAGGACGAAGCGAGACGAGTCGGGCCGACCGAAGTCGGTGCCGCGGTGCCACACGTCGGACCGGTAGGCGAGGAGCGAGCCTCGGCGGCCGATGGCGGCGACTTCTTGCTCGTACATCTCTTTGCGGCTCCCGGTCGCGCGGCTGCGCGGCACGAGTCGAGGAGGGGCGCAGTCCGCGTCGACGTCGGACAGGTAGAGGAACGTCTCGAGGTGCCAGAAACCCGGCTCCATTCGGGCCGGCAGAAGTGAGTGGTTGCCGTCCTGGTGCAGCGGCTGCTCGTAGTTGACCGCGCCGGCCCACTTGCCCCATACCGCGGCCTGGTAGATCCGCAGGTCGTCATCGCCGAGGGCCAGGCGCGCGAACTCGACCAGGCGCGGGTGCACGAACAGGTCGTTCAACGCCGAGCATCCCGGCTGCGGGAACCCGCGCATGCCGTCGAATTGCGTCGAGCGGAACTGGCGGCCTTCTGGTGAACCGTCGCCGTGGCCGGCGGCCTGGTTGTAGTCGTCGAAGGTGTCGGCGGCGAACAACCGCTCGAGGTCTCCGGCGACAGCATCTACGTCCGCCTCCGGCACGAGACCATCGACGAGCGCCCAGCCCTCGGTCTGCCACTGCTGCGCCGCCGCCGCCAGGTCGTCCGCCACCCAGCAAACGTAGGGCCAATTACTCCCAGCCTTACGAGCTAGCAAGAATCGTTACGTCGCCCGAGGAGGAACCAATGACCGACCACCAGCTCCACAGCATCGTGCGGTTCAAGTTTCACGAGGGCCAGCTCGAGGAGTTCAAGCGCCTGTCTGCGGTCTGCATGGAGATCGTGCGGGCCAAGGACCCCGGGACCCTTCAGTACGACACGTTCTTCAACGAGGACGAGTCGGAGTGCATCGTGCTCGAGCGGTTCCGAGATCTCGACGCGCTGCTCGAGCACGGCAAGAACATTGGCGACGAGCTCATGGCCGCGATCGTCGCGACCGGCGAGTGCTTCGGCGAGCTCCTCGGCGCGGTACCCGCCGAGGTGAGGGCGAACCTGGCGGGTGGCCCGGTCCAGGTGTTCCTCCCGTACTCCGCGCTGTAAGGGTTCCTGCGCGCCACCCGAAATGGGATGCGGCCCGCGTGAGGCTCGGTGGAGCACATCACCTGACGCTGACGGTCGTGGACCTCGATTACGAATTCCGAACGACGCGTAAGCCCCGGTCGTGCGCATGTCGCGCGTGTCACGACGGTGTGAGGACGGCACTCAGAAACGCGGTGAAGCCGTCAACATCGAAGGAAATCTCGTAGCCGCCTTCGTCGTGGGCGATGTCCAGTGAAGGGCAGAAGAAACCTTCCGACCCGACAAAAAACTGAGGCGATCCCTTGACGCCGCGAGCGATCCCGTCGCGATGGGAGGCGAGGACGGCGGCCGAGTCGGCGGGCTGGACCGGCCCTACTCCGTGCTCGTCGAGCAAGGCGTTGACGATCGCCTCGTCGGACACGTCGACGCCATGCTCGAACAGCGCGTCTCGGACAGCCAGGCCGAATCGTTCGCCTGCCGCGTCGCCGTGACGACGCGCCGCGACCTCTCCGGCCATCGCGGGGAGAGTCGTCGTCGGGAATTGGCCAGGGTCAAACCCGCCGAAGCGCGTCGGCGAGACCTGCTCTCGGAGTGCGGCGATCTTGGGGACGAGCGACTCGCCAGTCATCGGAGAGCCGTTGACGAGTTCCAGCGGCCACGCCCGAATCGACAGGAGAGGTCCGTCCAGCCCGCGGGCAGCTCGCTCGTCCACGAACCGGCGAAGCCCGACATGAGCGAAGGGGCAGGCTACGTCGGCGAAGACCTCGAGCAGACGCACGCACTGTGTCTACCCGAGTCCGGACGGATGAAGCATCGGGGTCGTTCGGTCACTCGCAAGCTGACGCTGATTGCTCCGAGGACTCTTGCTGGTTCGTTACTCCCAGCGGAAGGTGAGGGCGGCCGCAGTGGGGGCGGCGATCGCCCACACCAGCAGCACGATCCACGCGCGGGTGGGCACCGCGGCGCCCGAGCCGAGCGCGGCGTGAAGCGCGTCGGAGAGCGCGCCCGCCGGTAGGCCGCGGGAGACGGCGCGGAGGCCGCCGGGGAGCTTGGCGAGCGGGATGACCATCCCGCCGAGGAGCAGGAGCGCGAGGTAGAGGCCGTTCGCCGCCGCGAGGGTGGCCTCGGCGCGCAACGCGCCGGCCATCAACAGGCCGAGGCCGGCGAAGGCGATGGCGCCGAGGACGACGGCGAGCACTGCGACGGGCGCGCCGGCGTGTGGGCTCCAGCCGAGCGCGAGGGCGACGGGAACGAGGACGGCCATCTGGATCACGAGCAGGGCGATGATCGAGATCGACTTGGCAGCGAGGAGCGCGGGTCGGCCGAGTGGTGTGGCCCCGAGGCGTTTGAGGACGCCGTACTGGCGCTCGAAGCCGGTCGCGATGCCGAGGCTGACCATCGCCGTCGACATCACGGCGAGGGCGAGGATGCCGGGCGCGAGGAAGTCGACGGGATGGCGCGTGGGCGTGGGCAACACGTCGACGACCGAGAAGAACGCGAGCAGCCCGACGGGGATGCCGAGGGCAAGGAGGACCGACTCACCGCGCCGCAACGTCATGATCGTCTCGGCGCGCGCCTGGGCGAGCAGCGGCTTCACGGCGTGTCCTCGGAGGTAAGGCGGAGGAAGACGTCTTCAAGGGTCTGCCGACCGGCGCGCAAGTCGCCGAGCGGGAGGTCGTGCTGAGCCAGCCAGGCGGTGAGCGCGGCGACGTTGGCCGGCGTGCTGGCAACCGCGGCGCGGTACTCGCCGCCGCGTACTTCGCTGACGACGCCGCCCAGCGCGGTGCCGAGGCTGATGACATCGAGTCCGGTCGGCGCCGCGAACAGGATCTCGTCGCCGGCCCCTGCGCTCATCAGTTGTGCCGGCGTGCCGGTCGCGACCACGCGACCGTGGTCGACGATGGTGACGACGTCGGCGACGCGCTCGGCCTCGTCGAGGTCGTGGGTGGTGAGGATGACGCACGCTCCCGACGCGGCGAGGTTGGCGATGATGTCGCGGACCGTGATGCGTGCTTGGGGATCGACGCCGGCGGTTGGTTCGTCGAGGAAGACGACGTCGGGTCGGCCGACGAGGGCGAGGGCGAGGGCCAGGCGTTGTTGTTCCCCGCCCGAGAGGCGGCGCCACGGGGTCTTGGCGACGGCGGTCAGCCCGACGCGATCGAGGAGTTCCTCGGGGTCGGCCGGCGACGGGTAGTACGCGGCCGTCAGGCGCAAGGCGTCACGGGCGTTCATGCCGGGGTACATGCCGCCCCGCTGCAACATCACGCCGATGCGGGGCGCCAGTTGCTTGCGGTCGGCGATGGGATCGAGGCCGAGGACGCGGGCGGTCCCGCCGGCGGGATCGCGGTAGCCCTCGAGCGTCTCGACGGTGCTCGTCTTGCCCGCGCCATTGGGTCCGAGAAGGGCGTGGACCTGGCCGGCGTCGGCCGTGAGGGAGAGACCGTCGACCGCCGTGAGGGATCCGTACCGCACGACGAGCGACGAAACCTCGACGGCGGGCACGGGGGCGGAGAGTACTTTGCTGCACGCATGATCGATGTTCGCCGGCTCCGCACGGAGCTCGAGGAGGTCAAGGCGGCGCTGGCGCGCAAGGGCGTGCCCGGCGAGGACGTGGATCGGGCCGCCGCGCTCGATGAGCAGCTGCGCGCGCTGTCAAGCCGGCGGGACGACATGCGCAAGCAGATCAACGACCTGTCGAAGCAAGTAGGCCAGGCGCGTAAGGCGGGGCAGACGGCCGAGGCCGAGACGCTGCAGGCGGAGAGTCGCCGGCTCGGTGACGACGAGGCCACGGCCAAGGCCGAGACCGACGCCGTGGAGCGCGAGCTGCGGGAGCTGCTGCTGCGCATACCGAACTTGCCGGCGGCCGAGGCAGCCGACGGCGCGTCCGAGGCCGACAATCCGGTGCTGCGCGTCGAGGGCTTCGATCCCGAGTCCTACGGCGACCATCAGCGGGTCCCCCACTGGGAGGTCGGCGCCGAGTTGAAGATCTTGGACTTGGAGGCGGGCGCCAAGATCAGCGGCTCGATGTTCCCGGTTCTCCGTGGTGCAGGGGCGACGTTGTCGCGCGCGTTGTGCCAGCTCGCGCTCGACCGGAACGCCGATGCGTTCGAGGAGATCCGGCCGCCGTCGTTGGTGCGCACCGACACACTCACGGCTTCCGGCCAGCTACCGAAGTTCGCCGAGGAGTCGTACTACATCGAGCGCGACGACTTGTGGGCCATCCCGACGGCGGAGGTGCCGCTCACGTCGTTGGCGCGCGACACGATCCTGAGCGAGGCCGACCTGCCGGTGCGGTTGATGGCGTACACGCCGTGCTACCGGCGCGAGGCGGGCGCCGCCGGACGCGACACGCGCGGGTTGCTGCGCGTGCACGAGTTCGACAAGGTCGAGATCCTTGGTTACACGACGCCCGAGCAGGCGGAGAAGTTCCACGTCGACCTGGTGGCGCGAGCCGAGAGTCTGTTGGACGCGTTGGGATTGGCGTACCGCGTCGTCGAGATCTGCGCGGGCGACCTGGGCCAGTCGCATGCGCGGGCGTTCGACCTGGAGGTGTACGCGCCGGGTTGCGACATGTGGCTGGAGGCGTCCTCGGTGTCGTGGTTCAGCGACTACCAGGCGCGGCGCGCCAACATCCGGTACCGGCCGGCGTCGGGTGGTACCGCTGGCTCGCCCTCCTCGCCCAGGTTTGTGCACACACTGAACGGGTCGGCGCTCGCGGTGCCGCGGGTGTGGGCCGCGCTGGTCGAGACGTACCGCCAGCCCGACGGCTCGGTGCGGGTGCCCGACGCGCTGTTGCCGTACATGCGGGGCCTGACGGAGATCCGCCGCGCATGACGATGGACGTGCACGCGGCGGCCAAGGCGCGGCTGGAGGGTGTGGAGCAGCGGTACACGTCGGGTCGCCGCGAGTTGGTCGACGTGCTGGCCGACGCCGGCCGCCCGTTGGTGGTGGCCGAGATCGTCGAGCGCCGTCGCGGGCTGGCCCAGAGTTCGGCGTACCGGAACCTGGGCGTTCTCGAACAGGCCGGCGTCGTGCGTCGCGTGCCGGGCGCCGACGAGTTCGTGCGCTACGAGTTGGACGAGGAGCTGACCGAACACCACCACCATCTCGTGTGTCTCAACTGCGGGAAGGTGACCGACTACACGATGTCGGACCAGCTGGAGCGGTCGGTGAAGAAGGCGATCGACGCGATCACGTCGGACACGGGGTTCGCGCCGACTGCCCATCAGCTCGACCTGTTCGGGCTGTGCGCCGATTGTAAATGAGAATCATTCTCGCTTAGGCTGAACGCCGTGGGAGCGGTGCTCGAGGCGCGGGACGTGAGCTTTTCGTACGGGCCGCACCCCGTCCTCAGCGGTGTGTCGCTCAGCGTGAAGGCCGGCGAGTTCGTCGCGCTCGTCGGACCGAACGGGTCGGGGAAGTCGACGTTGCTGCGCGTGCTGCTGGGGTTGGCGGCCCCGTCGGCCGGAGTGGTCGAGCTGTTCGGCGTGGCGCCCGGTGACCTGAAGCCGCGGTGGCGGTTGGGGTACGTGCCGCAGCGGCCGGCGTTGGCCGGCGATCTGCCGGCGACCGTTGAGGAGGTTGTGGCCGCCGGCCGGTTGGCGCGGCGAGGTTGGTGGCGACGATTCACGGCTGAGGACCGCGAGCAGATCGGCCACGCCATGGCGTCGGTCGGGCTGGGGGAGTTGCGGGGTTCGCAGGTGCGGCGGTTGTCGGGCGGCCAGCAGCAGCGGGCGTTCATTGCCAAGGCCTTCGCCGGGCAGCCCGAGCTGTTGGTGCTGGATGAGCCGGTGGCCGGAGTCGACGCCGACTCGCAGGCGCGGTTTCGCGACGCGCTGGTGCACTTGCGCCAGGACCACGGCGCCGCCGTGCTGTTGGTGTCGCACGAGTTGGGGGCGGTGGCCGACGATCTGGATCGGGTGATCGTGCTGCGGCACGGCAAGGTGTTCTTCGACGGCGCGCCGGCCGACCTCGCCGCCGCCGGCGTGAGCCTGGGTGTGCACGCCGAAGATCTTCCGCTCTGGCTCGAAGATCTAGAGCGAGCCGGAGGCGAAGACGGAAGGCGAGCGGGGGATGAAGGGCGCGGATGAGCGTTCCCCTGCCGTATCCGTTCGAGCGGGAGTACATGCAGCTGGCGCTGGTGAGCGGGCTGGTCGTCGGCGTCTGCGCGCCGATGCTCGGGGCGTTCTTGGTGCAGAAGCGGCTGTCGCTGTTCGGCGACGGTGTCGGCCATCTCGCGTTCACGGGAGTGGGCATCGGCGCGCTGGTCGGGGTGTGGCCGGTGGCGACCGCGCTCGTTGTCGCGTCGGCCGGCGCGGTGGTCATCGAGTTGTTGCGGTCGCGGCGCGCCGCGTCGGGGGATGTTGCGCTGGCTCTGTTGCTGTATTCGGGGATGGCGGCCGGCATCGTGATGTTGTCGAAGGCGGGGGCGGCCAACGCCAACTTGTTGAGCTACTTGTTCGGCTCGCTGGTGACGGTGACCGCCGGGGACGCGGTGGCGATCGGCGCGCTCGGCGTGCTGATCGTGGCGACGGTGTTGCTGGCCGGGCGCGCGCTGTTCGCGGTGGTGGTCGACGAGGAGGCGGCGCGCGTCGCCGGGCTGCCGGTCGACCGGCTCAACATGGTGTTGGCGGTACTGACGGCGGTGACCGTGGTTGCTGCGATGCGGGTCGT
>DASRJI010000162.1:0-6746 GCA_035649535.1 Acidimicrobiales bacterium
AACACGATGGTCGACACGTGGGCCACGGTGGGGTCCTGCGCGCAGATCGGGGCCAACGTGCACCTGAGCGGCGGCGTCGGCATCGGCGGGGTTCTCGAGCCGCCGCAGGCCGCGCCGGTGATCGTCGAGGACAACTGCCTGATCGGCAGTCGCTGCATGGTGGTGAACGGCGCGCGGGTGCGCGAAGGCGCGGTGCTGGGCGCGGGAACGATCCTCACGCCAACCATCCCGGTATTCGACGCCGAGACGGGGGAAGAGCTCGAGCGCGGTGTGATCCCGCCTTACTGCGTCGCCGTGCAGTCGTGGGTGTCAAAGAAGTTCAACGGCGGTGAGTTCGGTACGCCGTGCATCCTCATCCGCCAGCGCTTGGAGCCGGGCGAACGCCAGCACCTGAATGACATCCTGCGCGAGCAGGACGTCGCTACGTGACGGATCTTCTCGAGCAGTGCGCGCAGCTCGTCGACATCCCCTCGGTGAGCCACAACGAGAAGGCGATCACCGACTTCATCGAGGGCGAGTTGCGCGCCGTGCCGTGGCTCACGGTCGATCGCCTCGAGGAGAACGTCGTGGCCCGCACGACCCTCGGTCGCGAACAACGGTTGATCCTGGCCGGCCACACCGACACGGTGCCGGCCAACGACAACGAGCGGGCCCGCATCGAAGGCGACGTGTTGTGGGGCCTCGGCTCGGCCGACATGAAGAGCGGCCTGACAGTCCTGCTCGAGCTGGCCCGCACGGTGGCCGAGCCGCCGATGGACGTCACCTACATCTTTTACGAGTGCGAGGAAGTGGCGAGCGAGTTCAGCGGGCTCCCGAAACTGGCGCGGGACCGGCCCGACCTGCTCGCCGGCGACGCCGCGGTGCTCGCCGAACCGACCGGCGCGCGCATCGAGGCCGGATGCCAAGGAACGTTGCGCATCGCGGTGACGATGGCGGGGGAGCGGGCGCACACAGCCCGGCCGTGGATGGGCCGCAACGCGATCCATCGCCTCGGCGTGCTGCTCGATCGGCTGGCCAGCTACGAGGAGCGGCGGCCGGTGCTCAACGGGTGCGAGTTCCGCGAGGCGCTGCAAGCAGTGAAGGTCGAGGGGGGCGTCGCCGGGAACGTCGTCCCCGATGCGGCGACCGTCACGATCAACCACCGTTTCGCCCCGGACCGGACAAGCGACGAGGCCGTCACCCACGTCATGGGTGTCATTGCCGACGCGCTCGAGCCCGACGACACGTTCACCGTGCTCGACGTCGCCCAACCGGCGCCGCCCGCGCTCGATCATCCGCTGCTCGCGGACCTCGTCACCCGCGTCGACACGCCGCCGATGGCCAAGCTGGGCTGGACCGACGCAGCCTTCTTCGCCGCCCGGGGCACACCGGCCACCAACTTCGGTCCCGGTGACCCGAATCTCGCCCACACCAAGGACGAGCGGGTCGAGCGCTCAGAAATAGAGCGGGTCGACGCCGCCCTCCGGGCGCTGCTGACCTAAACGAGTTTGGCGTCGAGGTTGATTTCGGCGCTGGACAGCAGCACCGACACCGGGCAGCCGGACTTGGTCGCCTCGGCGATCTCCTGGAACTTGGCATCGTCGAGCCCCGGCACCTCGGCCTCGGTGTGCAGGTCGATGCGCTGGATGCGGAACCCGGCGTCGGTCTTGTTCAGGTGGACGTCGGCCGTGGTGGCGACGCGCGTCGGCGGAGTCTCGTTGCGACCCAGCGCGCCGGCCAACGCCATCGAGAAGCAGCCGGCGTGAGCGGCAGCGATGAGCTCTTCGGGATTGGTGCCGGTGCCTTCCTCGAACCGCGAGCTGAACGAGTACTGCCCTTCGAACGCCCCGCTGCCGAATCGCATTTGGCCCTTGCCTTCTTGCAGCGTGCCGTCCCACTGCGCTTCGGCCTTGCGAACGGGCATTCTTTCCTCCTGTTTGCCGGATTTGCCCACGACCCTACCCGGGGCGCGGACCCGTGCCGTCACCGCGCATGGCACCATGGGTACATGCGCCGATTCCTCGTCTGCCTCGCCGCGCTACTGGTGATGGGGATCGCGCCGCCGGCGCACGCGTCGAACGATCCGGCGTTCAATCAGCAGTGGAACCTGGCGCGCATGAACGTGCCGCCCGCGTGGGGCGCGTCCACCGGTGCGGGTGTCACCGTCGGCGTCGTCGACTCAGGCGTGCAGGCCGACCATCCCGACCTCGCGGGGCGGGTCGCCGCCAGCACGCGCTGCACCAGCGGCTCGGCCGATCCGAATGCCGACTGCGGCGGCAGCGGCGCCGACAGCAACGGCCACGGCACGCACGTGTCGGGGATCATCGCCGCCACCAAGGACAACGGTCAGGGTGTGGCTGGCGTGGCGCCGTCGGCCCAACTCGTCGTCGCTCGCGTCTTTGACGATGGCGACAGCACGACGGGCAACGACGTGATGGCCGGCGCCATGTGGGCGGTCAACCACGGCGCCAAGATCGTCAACTTCAGCTTGGGCGACGCCGGCTTCCTCGGGCTCGGCCTGTTCGTGAGCAACGACTTGGTGAAGCAGGTTGCCGCCGCCGTCTGGAACGCCGGCGCCATCCCGGTCGTCGCCGCCGGCAACGGCTCGTGCGCCAACTGGGCCGGCACTGAGGCCGTCGTCGTCGCCGCGTCGGGACCGTCGGACGAGGAAGCCAGCTATTCCTGTTCGGCGGGTTCTGCGCTTCGTGGCGTGCTGGCGCCGGGCGGGAACTCGTCGAGCTGCGAGTCGAACGAGGGCGCGTGCGTGCTCTCGACGTGGAAGGACAGCCAGTACGCCTACGTGCAGGGCACGTCGATGGCGGCGCCCGCCGTCAGCGGCGCGCTGGCCCTGCTGCTCGGCCAGAACCTCGACCGGACGACGGCGCTCAATCGCCTGATGTCGAACCTCGACGCCGCGTCGTGCCGCGGTTGCAAGGGCAAGGTCAACGTGTCGCGCGCCGTCTGCGGCGCGAGCTGCCCGGCGGCATCGACGCCGAGCGGCGGGGGCGGCGGGGTTCCGGTGGCTGCCGCGCCCCAGCGACCGGCGCGCGCGTCGAACCCGCGCCCGGCGACGGTTCCCGCGGTGACGACACCGACCACGGTCGCGCCGACCACGACGACCGAGGCCACAACGACAACCACCGAGGCACCGACGACGACAACCGGCGGGATCGCACTCGCGCCCAAGCGGGCCAACAGTGACTCCGGCGTCCCGATCGCGGCCGGCCTCATTGCGATCGCCGGCCTACTGACCGCCGCGGTCGGAACTGCCTATGAGTGGCTTCAGAGGCGGCGCAGCACCGTGACGACCTTGCCGTAGATCGTCACGTCGGCCGGATCCAACTCGATCGGCGAGAGCCGCTCGTTGGCGGGCAGCAACGCGACCTTGGCGCCCTTGCGCGAGTAGGTCTTGACCGTGGCTTCGTCGCCCGGGATGCCGGCGACGACGATGTCGCCCTTGTCGGCACGCGGCTGCTGGCGGGCCACCACGTAGTCGCCGTCGAGAATGCCGGCGTCGATCATCGAGTCGCCGCGGACGCGCAGCATGAAGAGCGGCCCGTCTCCGGTGAAGTCGGCCGGCATCGGGACGAGCTCCTCGACGTTCTCCTGGGCTAGGACATCGGTGCCGGCGGCGACGTCGCCGACGAGCGGGATGTGGCGGGTGGGTCGCCGCTCGGCCGACGATCCCGACATGACGTCGTACCGGACCTCGATCGCACGGGGCTTGGTGGGGTCGCGGCGTAGGTAGCCCTGGCGCTGGAGCGTGGCCAGGTGCGAGTGCACCGTGGACGACGACGTGAGGCCGACGGCCTCGCCGATCTCACGAACCGACGGCGGGAAACCCCGGTCACGGAGCTGTGCGTCGATGAACTCGAGAATCTCTCGCCGCTTACCGGTGAGTTCGCCTTCTGGACTCATGCTCCGACCTCCGCTCGAACGTGTGTTTGCAGGGTACTACCGGCCCCGGCTGAGTACAAACACCTGTTCGCTAATGTCCTTGACACGAACACGCGTTCGTGGTTGATTTGGAGTCGAACACACGTTTGGAGGCATCGTGACCGCAGTTGCGCTCGACTGGACGTTCAAGACGCAGGCCCCCCGCCGCCTCGCGCCGGCCGTCTACCGGCGGCGACGCATCGTCACCATGCTCCTCGTCGCAGGCCTCGTCCTCGCCCTGGCGACGGTGGCCGCGAGGCTCGGCCGCGAGCCCCACATCGCGTCCGAGCCGACTTCGCCCCGCGTCCAGCTCGTCAGCCGGGAGGTCCACGTCGTGGCCCCCGGCGACACGCTCTGGACCATCGCCCGGTCCGTGCAGCCCACGGGCGACCTCCGCCCACTCGTGCAGCAACTGGCCGGCGCCCGCCACGGTGCCCCGCTCCAGGTCGGCGAGCGCATCGTGATCCCCGCCCGGGAGGTTGTCGCCGCACGGCAGTAGCGTTTGGTGATGCGGTGCCCGGGCTGCGGTGGAATCGACGACAAGGTCGTCGATTCGCGCACGGTCGACGAGGGGGGCGCCATCCGTCGCCGTCGGGAGTGCCTCGCGTGCAACCGACGGTTCACGACGTTCGAGCGCCTTGAGGAGGCGCCCCTCGTCGTAGTCAAGCGCTCGGGTGATCGCGAGCCGTTCGATCGCACCAAGGTGGTGAACGGGATTCGGGCCGCCTGCAAGAACCGGCCGATCGTGCTCGAACAGATGGAGTCGTTGGCGCTCGACGTCGAAGAGTTGGTGCGCCTCGCCGGTCCTGAGATCACCACGGAGCAGGTTGGGCTCGCGGTGCTCGACCGTCTACGCGGCCTCGACGACGTGGCCTACGTGCGCTTCGCCAGCGTCTACAAGGGCTTCGAGGACCTGGGCGACTTCGAGCGCGAAGTCGCGCTCACCAAAGCCACCGAGCCCAAACGCCGGTAGTCCCGCCTAATTCGTGGGGGCCTTCTCGACCTCGCGGAGGCGCTCGGCCAGCACGCGCAGGATCTTGCGAGCGACTGACGGCACGTCGTCGAGCAACGAGACGAAGCTCCGCGGGTCGAGCACGAGCAAGTGCATGGGTGTGTCCGCTGTGATCGTCGCGGCACGGGGACCGTGGTCGAGGAGCGACATCTCGCCGAAGAGCGAGCCGGGGCCCAGCGAGCCCAACTTCTTCTTGCGCAGCGTGGCGGTGGCCCGACCCTCGGCGATCACGAATGCCTCGCCACCGGCCGCCCCTTCCTTGGTGAGGACGCGGCCGGCTTCGACCTTGATCTCGTCGACTAGTGACGCAATCCGGCCCAGCTCTCTGTCGTTGCACGCGGAGAACAAACGCACGGCCCTCAGCAGCTTGATCTTGTTGCTCCTCGTCGCACGGAACGCCACTGGTCCCCCTTTGTCTCCCCAGCCCTGTGCCGGTCGGCGCCCATCATTCCCGCGTCGCCTAGCGTTGCGCCAGCAATGAAGGTCGGAATGCTGACTGGTGGCGGTGACTGCCCGGGTCTCAACGCCGTCATTCGCGCCGCGGTCCGCAAGGGCGAGCGGGTCCACGGGGACGAACTGATCGGCTTCCGCGACGGGTGGAAGGGCCCACTCGAGGGCCTCTGGATGCCGCTCGACGTCGAGCGCTGCCGCGGCATCCTGCCCCGCGGCGGCACGATTCTCGGCTCGTCGCGCACCAACCCGGTCAAGGTCGACGGCGGCATCGACAAGGTCAAGGCGACGATGGCGTCGCTCGGGGTCGACGCACTCATCGCCATCGGCGGCGAGGACACGCTGGGCGCCGCGCTCACGCTCAGCGAGGCCGGCGTCAGCATCGTGGGCGTCCCCAAGACGATCGACAACGACCTGTCGGCCACCGAGGTCACGTTCGGCTTCCACACCGCGGTGCAGGTCGCGACCGACGCCATCGACCGGTTGCACACGACGGCGGAATCGCACGACCGCGTGCTGGTGTGCGAGGTGATGGGCCGCCACGCCGGCTGGATCGCGACATACGCCGGCATCGCCGGTGGCGCGGCCGAGGTGCTCGTCCCCGAGATCGAATTCGACATCGACGAGGTGTGCGAGTTCCTCAAGAAGCGGCACGAGTCGGGGCGCTACGCGTCGATCGTCGTCGTGGCCGAGGGCGCCCAGCCCAAGGCGGGGACGTTCTCGGTTTGGTCGGGCGAAGTCGATGCCTTCGGTCATGCGCGGCTCGGCGGTATTGGAGCGTTCCTCGCTGAGGAGATCGAGAAACGCACGGGCTTCGAGACGCGCGTCACGGTGCTCGGCCATATCCAACGCGGCGGCACGCCGACGGCATTCGACCGTGTCTTGGCAACACGATTTGGGCTGGCAGCAATCGATGCGGTTCACGACGAGGCGTTCGGTCAGATGGTCGCGTTGCGCGGAGGCGGGATAGTACGAGTACCGCTGGGCGAAGCGGTCGGCGAGCTGAAGACGGTGGATCGGGAGCTGTTTGACATCGCTGAGGTCTTCTTCGGATAGGGCATATTGCGGGTCCTGGGGTAATGGATGGCCGACAAAATTGAAGGAGTCGCTCCGCGGCCCGCTGAGGCGGGGTGGGTCGACTTCGCGTACCTCCGGTACCGCGCCGGTTCCGTCGAGGGCGGGCGAGCGTTGTTCGAAGAGCTCGTCCGTCAGCTCGTCGCGATCGAGCATCCCGACGTTGAGAACGTGCGCGCCGCGCCTGGTGACTGGGGCATTGACGCGTTCATCGGTGATCTGGCTGGTTCGCTCGCCGTCTGGCAGGCGAAGTACTTCCTGAGTGGTGTCGGTCGGTCGCAACGAGCCCAGGTTG
>DASRJI010000163.1:0-22113 GCA_035649535.1 Acidimicrobiales bacterium
TGATCGGGCGCGGCGGCCAGCCGCTCGAGCTCGACGTCGTGACGCGCTCGGACGCGGTCGAGATCATGGCGCGGCGGGACGGGCTCGCCGTGGGCTGGGCCGCCGGATGGCACCGCGACGGCACGGCGTGGCTGACTCGCCTCGACGTGGACGAGGCGCACCGACGCGACCACGTTGGGAGCCACCTCCTGGCCGCGTTCGAGTCGTGGGCGGCCGAGCACGACGCCCGGCGCACCGAGGTCTCACCAGCCGCCGATGTCGACGACGGCGCGCGTGCATTCCTCGACGCGCGGGGTTGGCGCGCCGGCACCGCGCGCCAGCAGCGCACCTTTCAATAGGTAGCGTCGACGACGATGTCGCGCCGGCTGGTCACCGCTCTTATCGTCACCGGCGCCCTCTCCGGCCTTCTGGCTGCTGTCGCCTTGCGCCCGAACCTGCCGAGCGCGTTGCCGAAAGTCCTGGGCGGCAGCGACTCCGGCGCCAAGGCCGTGTCGGCCACGAGCGACCCGTTCGTTCACATCGTGGCCAAGGCCATCGGTAAGGAGCTGCCGATCTATCGCGACGCGTCCGACAGCGCGCCACCGACGATGAAACTGCCCAACCCCGGTGAGTACGGCGTGCCCGTTGTCGTCTTGGTCCAGACCGAGAAGGGGGGGTGGCTCAACGTGCTCTTGCCCGTGCGCCCAAACGGGAGCACGGGCTGGATTCGCGCCACCGACGTCACGACGAGCAAGCACGAGTTCCGCATCGAGGTCGAACTCAGCGCGCACCGCCTCACCGTGTACCACCGCGACGGCGTGTTCTTGCAGGAGTCCGTCGGCGTGGGTCGTGGGCCTACGCCCACGCCGCTCGGCGTCTTCTATACGAAGGAACTGCTCCAACCGCCGAACCCGAACACCGCGTACGGCGCGTACGCCTACGGGCTGTCGGGCTATTCGAACGTGCTCACCGACTTCGCCGGCGGCGACGGCATCGTCGGAATCCACGGTACGAACGACCCCGCCACGCTCGGCACCGACGTCAGTCATGGCTGCATTCGCATGAGCAACGCCGGAATTACACGCCTGGCCAAGTCATTGCCCCTCGGCGTGCCTGTCGTAATTCGCCCCTAAAGCGCCCATAACATGGCTTGGGGGTGGCGCGTGCATGTACCGTTACTCCGGTTCGCGCGCTGCGCGCGCACGGGCCGCAGTCAAAGAGGCTGGGTTGGCGAGGGAGGAACGACGTTGAGGCGTGCTGCGTCAGTAATGGCATGGGCGCTAGTCGCCGCGGGGCTGACCTATGTCGGCGGCGCGGCCGTGACCACCTCCGACCGCGTCACGCCTGCGAACTTCTCTGGCTACGCCACCGGTACCGGCATACATGCGCACCTGCTTCGGGCTACCACTGGCGGCTCAGGTTCTGGGCCCGGCACCGAAGTACTCGACGTCGACGAAGCGTTCTCGGCCGCGTCGGTTAATACGGCGGGGCTCCAGTCGACGCTGGCCAACGAGGTCGGCGTGCTCATACACCCCGACGGATCGCTCGCCGGCAAGAAGGCATCTGGCCGCGGGTCAGGCGTTGAGCTCGGTATCGCCACCGACGTGCCGGTATCTGACGCCAACCGTGCGCTGATCCTCTCGAACCTGGCCAAGGCCACGGCGCCGCCCGACACCGGTGTGATCCAAGAAGACCTGCTGGGTCCGCTGCAGATCGATCCCGTGTTGTTCGCGTCGGCCGCGCATGGCGAGGCCCAGGCGCAGATCGGCAACCTGTTCGACCGCTGCCCGTCGGTCCCGCTCGCCGATCCGTTCGGCATGGGTGAGGGCCACCTTGCCCAGGCACAGCTCCTCAACGGCGGCCCCGCCGCGCTGCCGAGCCTGCCGTTCGTCGACGCCCTGCTCGGCACCGATTCGCCGACACCGCAGAACGAACGGGCCGCCTTCACCCGCTCGATCACGTATCCGATCGCCAATGGCGACGGCACGTTCGGCATCGTGAGTGAGGTCCATTCCACCGTCGCCCCCATCACCATCAGCACCGCGCCCGGGCCGCTGGACGACATCACGATCCGCGTCATCGGCGAAGCCGTCATGAAGGTCACCGCGACGGGCAAGCCCGACAACCCGGCGACCGCGACGAACGAGGGCGCCAAGGTCGAGTACACACCGCCTCCGGTGGTCTCGGTCCAGACGATCGATGCCGTGACGCATCTTCCGGTGATTCAAGAAATCATCCCGGCCATCCCGATCCCGATCCTCCCGATCCTGAGCACGTTTGAGGACGCTCGCAAGATCGGCAGCGAGGACGCTCCGCTCCCGCCGGAAGACGCGGCAGACGGCACGCTGGCGGCCGCGGCCGCGGACGTGGTTCGCGTCCGGCTGCCTGGTGGCTTGCTCGACCTTCGTCTGCTCCACGTCGAGGCGCGGGCCCAGGTTCCCGCCGGCGGCTTCAGCTTCAACGATTGCGGCCAACTCAAGGTGACCAAGCACGTGGTCGGCGGCGCAACCGGGCCGTTCACGTTCAACGTCGTCTGCAACAACTTCGCGCTCGACCCGTCGGAGTCCACCTTCACGCTGGCCGACGGTCAGAGCAAGACGATCTCGATCCCGACCGGCACCGTCTGCCTGGTGACCGAGCCCGGTAAGGGCACGGCCAATCGCACGACGATTGCCGAATCACCACCGGGGCCGAACCTCGGCCACTCCGACTCTGACGGCGCGGTGGTGATACCCGCGGCTCTTGGTGTGGTGAACGTCGACGTCACCAACTTCGCCGAGGGCAACCTCAAGGTCATCAAGTCCGCGCAGTCGACACTCAGTGGACCGTTCGGGTTCTCGGCGATCTGCGTGCCGGCGACGGCCGCCGTCCCGGGCACCTTCACGCTCGGACCCAACGACAGCAAGACCTTCGGTCCGATCCCGGCCGGCACTGAGTGCACGGTGGCCGAGACCGACCGCGGTGGTGCCGCCGTGACACGCGTGAGCGACTCGACCGCGCCAGCCGAAGACGGCAAGGTCGGGATCGTCGGCGGCGGCACGTCCACCGTCTCGTTCTCCAACGCGGGGCCGCCGGTGATCATCAGCAAGGTCACCGCCGGTGACGCGGCCGCGGGCAAGGGTCCGTTCAAGTTCCATCTCGAATGCAAGGACCCGTCCGGCGCGGTCATCGCGCTCAGCGCGGCCGACACCGACTTCACGTTGGCCGCCGGCGCGGATCACCGCATCAATACGGACATGCCTGACGGCTCGACGTGTATCGCGTCGGAGGTTGACGCCGGCGGCGCGACCACGACCGTCCCGATCGACACGTCGGGCGCCGACGGTGACCGCACCGTGATCACCAAGCACGGCGAAACGCACGTCGTGACGTTCACCAACACGTTCATCGCCCAGGTGAAGCTCATCATCACCAAGACCGTGGTCGGCACCGGCACCGGGCCGTTCGCGTTCCACGTGTCGTGCACGGGCTTCACCCTCCCGGCCGCCGACGCCGACTTCACCCTGGCGGCAGGCGGTACCAAGAGCATCAAGGCGATCCCTGACGGTTCGACGTGCACGGTCACCGAGCCCGACTCCAAGGGCGCGACCAAGGCGTTCAGCGACACGAGTGGCACGACCACCGACGGTGTCGTCCTGATCCCGGCCGGTAACGCATCGACGACGGTGGCGGTAACCAACACCTTCGTACCGGCGCCGACGCCGCCCAACGCCGTCGCGCCGATCGTCATCCAACCCAGAACCGTCGGCTAACACGCGGTTCTTTCCCCGACTTTGTTGCACTTGTGGTTCTCCCAGAACAACAAGTGCAACAAAGTCCGTGGGTTCTAGTACTCCAAGAGTGAGTACTCCGCGAGCTTGGCGAGGCGGTGGCGGCCCTGGACGTGGCGGACGGTGCCGGAGCGGGAGCGCATCACCAACGAATCGGTGAGGGCGCCGCGGCTGTCGTAGTGGACGCCCTTGAGCAATTCGCCGTCGGTGACGCCGGTTGCCGCGAAGAAGCAGTTGTCGCCGGCGACAAGGTCGTCGGTGAACAGCACCCGATCGAGGTCGTGACCGGCGGCCTTCTCGTCGTCGGTGTTGGCGTACATGCGGGCCTGTAGCTCGCCGCCGATGCACTTGAGGGCGGCGGCGGTGATCACGCACTCGGGCGAGCCGCCGATTCCCAGCAGGATGTCGGCGCCCGACTCCTCGAACGCGGTGGAGATGCCGCCGGCCACGTCGCCGTGCGGGATGAGACGGATGCGGGCGCCCGCCTCGCGTACCTCGGCGATCAACTCGGCGTGTCGCGGACGGTCGAGGATGACGGCGGTCACGTTGCGGACCGACTTGCCGAGCGCCTTGGCGACCGCGTGCAGGTTCTCCGCCGGCGAGGCGGTGATGTCGACCTGTCCGGCGGCAGCAGGGCCGACGGCGAGCTTGTCCATATAGAAGGTCGGCGGCGTGAACATCGTGCCCCGCTCGCTGGCGGCGATGACCGACAAGGCGTTGCCCCAACCCAGGGCGGTGAGCGTGGTGCCCTCGAGCGGATCGACGGCGATGTCGGTCTTGGGCGGCGTGCCGTCGCCAATCTGTTCGCCGTTGTAGAGCATCGGCGCCTCGTCCTTCTCGCCCTCGCCGATGACGACGTAGCCGTCCATCGGCACGGTGGACAGCACCACTCGCATGGCGTCGACGGCAGCGCCGTCGGCGCCGTCCTTGTCGCCCCGCCCCATGAACCGCGACGCCGCCATGGCCGCCGCTTCGGTGACCCGTACGAGCTCGAGGGCCAGGTTGCGGTCGGGGGCGGTCCGCTCCGAGTTCATGGCCGGAGAGTAGTTGGGCGTCGCAGACGCGAGATACTGGCGGCGTGACCGGTCGGGAGCAGTGGCGAGCCGATTTCGACGCGACAACCAAGCTCGATGTCGACGCCGAGACGATGTCGGGCGTCCCCGTCGACGCGGTCTACGGCCCCGACGACGGCGAGTTCCCCGGTCAGTGGCCGTACACGCGCGGCCCGTACGCCTCGATGTACCGATCGAAGCACTGGACCATGCGCATGTTCGCCGGCTTCGGTACGCCGGAGGACACCAACGCCCGCTTCCACGAATTGCTCCGCGCCGGCCAGACCGGACTGTCGACCGCGTTCGACATGCCCACCTTGATGGGCCGCGACTCCGACGATCCGCGCTCGCTCGGTGAGGTCGGCAAGGGCGGGGTGTCGGTCGACACGCTGGCCGATATGGAAGACCTCTTCGCCGGCATCGATCTCGGCGAGGTCACGACGTCAATGACGATCAACTCGCCGGCGGCGATCCTGCTGGCGATGTACGTCGCCGTCGCCGAGGAAACCGGCGTCGCCCGCGCTCGCCTCGGCGGCACGATCCAGAACGACATGCTGAAGGAGTACCAGGCGCAGAAGGAGTACATCTTTCCGCCGCGGCCGTCGATGCGGATCGTCACCGACATGGTGCGGTACTGCGCGGCCGAGATGCCGCGGTGGCATCCGATCTCGATCTCCGGCTACCACATTCGCGAAGCGGGCTCGACGGCCGCCCAGGAGTTGGCCTTCACCGTCGCCAACGGCTTCGCCTACGTCGAGGCGGCCATGCAAGCCGGGCTCGATGTCGACGACTTCGCGCCGCGCCTGTCCTTTTTCTTCAACGCCCACATCGACTTCTTCGAGGAGATCGGCAAGTACCGCGCTGCTCGGCGGATCTGGGCTCGCTGGCTCCGCGACCGCTACGGCGCCAAGAAGCCTCGGTCGATGCAGCTGCGCTTCCATACCCAGACCGCGGGCGTGTCCCTCACGGCGCAGCAGCCCGAGGTCAACCTGGCGCGCGTCGCCATCGAAGCGTTGGCCGGCGTGCTGGGCGGCACGCAGAGCCTGCATACCGACGCGTTCGACGAGGCACTGGCCCTACCCACCGAGAAAGCGGCGCGCCTGGCCCTGCGGACCCAGCAGGTGATCGCCCACGAGACGGGCGTGCCGCTTGTTGCCGATCCGTTGGGCGGTTCGCACTACGTCGAGTGGATGACCGACGAGATGGAGCGGCAGGCCGAAGCGATCTTCGCCCACCTCGATCGGCTGGGCGGCGGCTCCATCCTCGAGGGTGTCTACCAAGGCATCGACAACGGTTGGTTCCAACGCGAAATCGCTGAGGCCGCGTATCAGCTCGAGCGCAAGATCAACACCGGCCGCCGCATCGTCGTCGGCGTCAACGAGTTCACCGATGCCGGTGACGACGAGCGAATTCCGATCCTGTCCATCGGTGCCGAGGCCGAGGAGCGCCAGCTCAAGCGACTCGACACAGTGAAGCAAGGCCGCAATCAAGCAGCGATCGACGCTGCGCTGGCCGCCGTCGTTGACACGGCGCGTCAACCCGACGCCAACGTGATGCCGGCGATCCTCGACGCGGTCCGCCAGTACGCGACTGTTGGTGAAGTCGTCGACGCGCTCGCTACCGTCTTCGGTCGCTGGGCCGAGGATCCGGTCTTCTAGCCAATGCCCGCCACGACGTTCTGCCCATCGTGCGGCGCCGAGTATCTCGCCGGCGTCACCGAGTGCGCGGACTGCCAAATCTCCCTCACCGAAACCCGACCACTCGCCGCCGACGCGCAGTCCGACGTCGATGAGGTCGTGTACGACCTCAGCGATTGGAGTACGGGTGATCGCTCGCAGCTCGAACAGCTCCTCACCAGCGGCGAGATCATCCACCGCTGGGAGGTCGGCACCGACCTCGTCGTCCTCGAGGCCAACGCCGACGCGGTCGAGCTGCTGCTCGACGAGGTCGAGGCGGCCGGCGCGGTACCACCGCTCGCGGCGATCGACGACGAAGCCGATGACGGCGACGACGAGGCGGTGTACCAGGTGATGTCCGATCTCTTCGTTGCCGCCGACCGGCTGCAGAAGGATCCGTCCGATGCCGCCAACGCCGGCGACTTCTACGTCGCCGCCGACGCGGTCGCCGTCACGCCCGCCCCGTTTGGCATCGACCGTCTCGAGTGGCAGCAGGTGCAAGAGCTGGCGGCGTCGTTGGCCACGGCGATGGAGTCGGACATCGACGACGACGTCCTCGCCCGCGACGCGTCCGCGCTCCGGTCGCTGCTCTCGCGGTACATGTAAACCAGCGCAGTGGCCACGATCGCCGACATCGAGATCCGTCACTCGCGCCGGGTCGCGCCGACGCGTCGTGTCGCGCTCGGCGATGCGTGGCTGCCGACAACGCCGGCGCCCGGGCCGGGCGGCCTGCTGCTCGCCGGCATCGTTGCCGTGAAGGCACAGCTGCTCGACATCGACCTGCGCGACGAACTCGATGTTCTGATCAGCCTGCTCGAGTCGGGTCGTCGCATCTCGCAGCCCAGGCTTCGTCACCGGTTCCAAACCGACGTCGTCGGTCTCGACCGCAGCCGTCATCGGTTGGTCGCAGTCGGTCGCGCCGTTGCGCTCGAGCTCGACGATCACGCGCACGACATGCCGCAAGTGCTCGGCGCGGTCTACGCGGCGGCGACGTTGCCGGCGCGTGCCCGACCGACGACGTTCCGATTGTTATGGCGCGCGTTGCGATGGGAGGGCGGCAACGACGCCGCGCTCATCGCGTACCTGAGTGGTGACGTCGCCGGCGTGCATCACCATCGTCATCGCAGCGCGGAGTGGGCATTGGATGTACTCGGTTTCGCCGGCGACATCGTGCCGCCCGCACCAGAGATCCTGGGCCGCTTCCGCCGGCTCGTTCGCGGCGCGCACCCCGATCACGGCGCGCCGGCGGACGACGCCGGTCAGCGCGTGAGCGACCTCACCGAAGCGAAGCGCATCTTGTTGGCCACGCCGTGACGCCGACCGCCGCGCTGTTGCTCACGCCCGGCGCGGGCGCCGACCGCAACCAGAGCGCGTTAGTCGCCATCGACGAACAGCTGGCGACAATGGACATCGTCGTCGAGCGCATGGACTTTCCCTACCGCCTGGCGGGACGCAAAGCGCCCGATCGTCCGCCGGTATTGCTCGCCGCGGTACGCGAGGGCGCCGCGGCACTGGCCTCGCGAACCGGGCTGCCACCCGAGCGCATCGCACTTGGTGGCCGCTCGATGGGTGGCCGCATGTGCTCCATGGCGGTAGCTGAAGGCTTACGCGCGCTCGCGCTTGTATTGGTCAGCTATCCGTTGCACCCACCGGGCAAGCCCGACCAATTACGCATTGAGCACTTCCCAAAACTCGACCTGCCGTGCGTATTCGTGTCCGGAACCCGGGACACATTCGGCACGCCGGCCGAGCTGGAAGCGGCCACGAAGGCCATCCCAGGGCCCGTGACCCGACACTTCCTCGAGGGCGGTGATCACGGGCTGCGCAGGAAGGACGCAGACGTAGCCTCGCTGGTCGCCCAAGCCATGCAAAATTTGTTGGCCTAATATGCCACGCAGAGTGGTCGCCAGCACGATATTGGCCAGTTTGGTGCAGCTATACTCCGGGTAGAGCCGGGGGGCGGAGGCGTGACACCGTCACGCTCAGTGAACGTAGTACTTTGGGTGATGGCGTCATAGGCCCCGGTTGTCTACGTTTCACCGGTGAGTTGTCCGATCTGATGGAGGAAGCAATGTCTTGGAGTAAGGCGAGAGGGCGTCGGCTGAAGGCCGCGCTTGTGAGCGGCGGGCTCCTCGCCGGTGTGGTGGCCGTGTCTCACGGCGCCCCCGCGCAGGCCGTAGCCACGAAGGCGCCGGCTGGTCTGTCGGCCTTCGTCAACGGCACGGAGCTACATGCCCACGCCGTGGCGGTCCCGGACCCGAAGCTTGCCAACGTCAACGAGTCGTTCGCGGTCTCGGCGGTTAACAGCGCCGGCCTGAACTCACGACTCGTGAGCGAGGTCAACGACGCGATCGAGCCGCAGCCCGGTAAGAACGCCTATGCCCGCGGCGGCGGCGTCGACGTCGGCGTCGGATCCGCGTCGCCCACCAACATCAATGGTGAGCCGATCTCGCTGAGCATTGCTGAGTCGAAGTCGCCAACGGCGAATCCGCCGTACACCGACGGTCTCGCAGTCGCGCCGCCGACGGACAACGGCAACGTGCAGACGATCGACCTCGACGGCGCCCTCGACCCGGTTGCCAACGCATCAGCGTTGGGTGGCCGCTCGGCAACGCTGTGGAATCCCAACTATCTCTTCCCGACCCTCGGCAACCCGCTGACATACGGCTTCGGTACTGCCGCTGACGCGCAGTTGCTGAACACGGGTGGCCTCGGTCAGTTCGGTCGCTTCCTCGAGCCGGTGCTGTCCACGGACGCGCCGCCCACCAACTCGCCCGACCGCAACGTCGCCAACTCACAGACGTTCACGTACCTCGTCAATAACGGCGACGGCACGTGCGGTATCGCATCTGAAATCCACATGACGGTTGCGCCCGTCAACATCAACCTGCTCGGCACGACGATCGAAGTCGCCGGCGACTGGGTGATGAAGGGTGTGGCAACTGGCAAGCCCACGGGCAACAAGCTCACGTACGGTCCGTCGTCGGCCGAGGGCGGCACCGCCGTCATCCGCGGCATCGACGACGCCACCGGCGACATCCTGGCTGCCCTGAACCTTCAGGACATCCTCGGTGACACCGGCCTGGCCGAGCAGCTCGACGGCCTCGACCCGCTCGCTGATGTCAGCGTCGGCGCCGATGCCCGCGCCATCTCGCCGCCGAACGCTGACGGCACGGCAACGGTTCCGGACGACACGTCCTCGCCCACGATCTCCCCGACGCACGTCGCCGGGGCAGCCGACGTCGTCCGTCTCAAGATCGGCTCCGCACTCGCACCGCTCGACCTGGCCGACATCCGCGTTGGTCACTTCGAGATGGACCTGCGGGTTCCGGACGGCGGCGTCAACTGCGAGATTCCGGTCTCCAAGACGTTGAGCGTCCCCGTGGCGCAGACGGGCAACGACCTCACCTTCCAGGTGAAGATCCCGTCCGACCCGAACGCGGTCAAGCCCTTCCCGTGTGACCTCACCAACGTGAAGGTCACCGACGTGCTCAAGCTGGAGAAGGCCGACAACCCGTCGAAGCCGCCGCACATGGACCTCGTCAGCGGTACCGGTCCTCACGGTGAGACGGCCACGGTTGCCGGTGACAAGCAGAGCCTTACGTTCGCCAACATCGGCAACTGGAAGCCGGGCGACCCGCCCTTGGTGCTCACCATCAAGGCGCACGTCCCGGCCACCTCTGGTACGGGCATCATGCACAACGAGGCCACCGCCACGGCGACGGCTGCTAACTGCTCCGGCAAGAACAGCATCCTCGGCAACGTCATCGCTCTCATTAGCGGCGACGTCACCGGCGTCGGCACCAAGTTCTTCGGCTCCGACGGCGTCGGCCTCACCGGCAACATCCGCGGTGGCGGTCCGATCTCGGTCACCGGAACCGGCGTGACGCCCCCGGTGCCCGTCGTGCAGGCTGCTGTCCTGGCCGTTACCGGTCGCAATGACTCGATGTACCTGCTGCTCGCCCTCGGCGCTCTCGTCACCGCATTCGGTGGCGTCGGGCTGCGTCGCCGACTGCGCACCAACGCATAGCGCAGCAGCACCAAGTAGTTGAGAAGGGCCCGGGTTCACCCCGGGCCCTTCTGCTTTTCTGCTTTACGGCAGCCTGGCGCGCGATCCCCCCGGCGGGTCCTGTCGCCGATCGGAACCCTCCCCACCGTCCTCGCTTCGCTGCGGGCGGCGGGCCCCTTCCATCGGCACCACCCGCCGGCTTGCGTCGAGTGCGGCCTCCGGCCGCTACCCCGGTGGTTAAGGGGAAGGACTCGGTCCGGAGGGGCATCGAGCCCCCCGAGCCCGAGCTGTCGCGGCATGAGGGTTCCGATAGGGGTCGGGGCGAGGGCGCTCGATGCGCCGGAGACCCGATATTTCGTTCCTCACTAGGGAACGAGATGCCGAAGGCATCGAGGCGAGGGGGTGGCGCCGATGGAAGGGGCCCGCTGAGCGGAGCGAAGTGGGAAGGGGTCGCATCGGTGACAGGACCCGCTCGCCGGAGGCGCGCGTTAGGCGTCCTCGGGATTGAGGTCCTCTAGTGAGCGGTGCGCGGTCTCGGGATACATCGTGATCACGAGGACGGCGAGGATGATCGGGCCGACGGCTACCGCGGCCATCGCGGTTCCGAAACTGTGGTTGCTGGCGATGAAGCCGACGAGCAGTAGGCCGATGACGCTGCCGGCCCGGCCGACCACGCCGATGATCGCGTTGGCCTGGCCCCGTAACGCAGTAGGGAACAGCTCAGGGCCATAGACGCCCAGCGCGGGCACCGTGGCGGCGCCGACGATCGAGCTGATCGTGGACCAGGCCCACAACGGCCAGCCGATCGTCACGTACATCAACACCGTCGTCGCGACACCACCGACGAGCGCGATCGCACCGATGCCGCGCCGACCACGTACGTCAGCGAGGCGGCCGCCGACGACGATCCCGATCGCGCCCGGCGTGATCGTGAGCACCGTGAACAGCGAGATGCGCGTCGCGCTGAAGCCGCGGTCCTCGCGGAGGAACTCGTTGACGAAATAGCTGGCGGGTGTGAAGAACGCCGAAAGCAAGAGGGCCGAGATCGCGAGTAGCCACAGGCGACGGCCATGGCCGGTCAGGCGCGCCCGCGCGTGCGGCGCGCGGAACCGGCGGCTTTCGGGCAGGTAGCGGCGCAGGTGCGCGACGGGTAGCAGGCCGAAGAGGGCGATCGCGAACAGGATGCGCCACCCACCGTCGCCGGTATCGGCCACCGGCAGCAGAAGCACGGCCAACCCGCCGCCACCGGCGCCGGCCATCGTCAGCAATCCAACGGCGTAGGCCCGAGCGCCGGCGGGCATCTCCTCGGCGGCCATGATCGTGACGATCACCGCGGTCGCCGTGAGCAAGCCCCGCGCCGGGACCTGTGTCGCGATCAGCGTCGGCAATGACGTCGTCAGCGCACCCAGGGCGGTCACGACACACGCGGCTGCCGTTGCGGTCAGCAGCACGCCGCGGCGGCCTCGGCGGTCGGTCAGCGCGACGAGCGGGAACGACAGCAGCAGGTCAAAGCGGATGGCGGCGAGACCAATGCCTTGTGCGGCCTTATCGGCGCCGAACTGGTCGGCGGCGAAGGTGATCGTCTGGCTCAGCAGGATCGTCGCGTAGCCGAGCACCATCGAGAGCACGGCCAGCGCCGCGAGGGTGGTCGCCGCCTCGGCGTCGAGGCGGTCGGGTGGTGCCCACCAGGGCGCCCGGCCTTCGTCGGGCTCCAGGCGGGCCAGTGCGCCTCGGTAAGGGCCTCGGAAGAGCCAGCCGAAGTACGGGATGGCGAGGTCGGCGTCGATGACCTGGCGCACGAGGTGGCGCCCGTCGCCGCGCGGCGTGACGGTCACGCGGCGCTGGTAGTGGGTGAACGGGCCCTCGTCGAGCTCGAAAAAGCCGTCGGCGGCCGCTCGCTCCCGCACGAGGCCCGAGCGGGGCGTCAGGACTGCGGTCACGCAGGCGTCGTCGACCTCCCGCTCGGTGACGATCGGCCGCACGCCGGGACCGTAGGGGAACACACGGCCGGCGTGCGGCGTTCTCCATGGGAGAATGCCCACAGTGGAAGCCCAGCTGCTCGACGCCATCGAAGCGATACGCCCGGCCTTGCAGGTCGACGGCGGTGATGTGCGCGTCATCGAACTCGATGAAGAGAGCGGCCGCGTCGACCTCGAGCTGCTCGGCGCCTGCGGCGGATGTCCGATGTCCTCGCTCACGCTCAAAGCGGGCATCGAGCGCATCCTCAAGGACCGCGTCGACGGCCTGACCGAGGTTCGGGCCAAGGGCATCGACTTCGATGTCATCGGCGAGGACCACTAAGTCACGCTTGTAGATTCGCTGGGTGCGCCGTAGCGACCCCAGCGAGCTGGTCGATGCCGCCGTCCGTGGTGACCGCGCCGCGGTCGCGCGCCTCATCTCCCTGATCGAGCGGGGTGGGCCGGCGGCGCGTGAGGTTGGCCGGCTGACGTATCCCCTCGGCGGCACCGCCTACACCGTCGGCCTTACGGGCGCGCCCGGCGCGGGGAAGTCGACGCTGACCAACCGCTTGATCGGGATGATCCGGGCCACCGACGGCGAAGTGGCGGTGCTGGCGATCGATCCGACGTCGCCGTTCAGCGGTGGCGCAATCCTGGGCGACCGCGTCCGGATGCAGGACCATGCCACCGACGCCGGCGTGTTCATCCGTTCGATGGCGACGCGCGGCCACATGGGCGGGCTCGCGCTCGCCACACCCGAGGCGATCCGTGTGCTGGACGCGGCCGGCTTCCCGGTCGTGCTGGTCGAGACCGTTGGTGTGGGTCAAGTCGAGGTCGAGATCGCCGGCGAGGCCGACACCACAGTCGTCGTCGTGACGCCGGGATGGGGCGACTCGGTGCAGGCGAACAAGGCCGGGTTGTTGGAGATGGCCGACGTGTTCGCCATCAACAAGGCCGATCGTGGCGGCGCCGAGGACACGGCGCGCGATCTCGAGCAGATGCTCGACCTCTCGGCGCCCAGCGACTGGCGACCGCCGGTGATCAAAGTGGCGGCGGCCACCGGGGACGGCGTCGACGATCTCTGGAACGCCGTCGCCGAACATCGTCGTTTCCTCGAGAAGGACGGCCGGCTCGAACGCCGACGAACCGAGCGCGTCATCACCGAGTTGGGCGCGATCGTGACGCACCAGCTCGCGCAGCAGGCGGGCGACGCACTGGCCGACGGCCGGTTCGAGCAGTTGCGCGCCGAGTTGGTGGGCCGGCGCACGGATCCGTATTCGGCGGCAGAGGAGGTCATGCAGTGGATGAGCGATTCGTAACCGCCGAACGACGCGACGACGGCGTGGCGGTCATACGACTCGACCGACCGAAGATGAACGCGCTCTCGACGGCGCTGCTCGGTCAGCTGGCGGACGTCGCCGCCGACCTCGCCGCCGACCCGCCCGGCGCGATCGTCGTGTGGGGCGGTGAACGAATCTTCGCCGCCGGCGCCGACATCAGTGAGTTCGCCGGACCGGAGGAGGCGCGGGTGGTCGGCGGCGCGTTTCGCGCCGCGCTCGACGCGCTTGCCGCGATTCCGCGGGCGTCGATCGCCGCCATCGCCGGCTACGCGCTCGGTGGCGGTTGCGAGCTGGCCCTGGCATGCGACTTCCGCGTCGCGGCGGACACGGCCAAGCTCGGCCAGCCCGAGATCCTGCTCGGGATCATCCCTGGTGGCGGGGGCACCCAACGCCTGGCCCGGCTGGTCGGCCCGGCGCGCGCCAAGGAGATCGTGTTCAGCGGGCGACAGGTGGCTGTCGACGAGGCGCTGCGGATCGGCCTCGTCGATCGCGTCGTGCCGCCCGACGTGTTGTTCGAGGCGGCGACGACATGGGCGTCAGAACTGGCCGCCGGCGCCGTCGTCGCCCAGGGGTTGGCCAAGCGGGCCATCGACGACGGCCTCGACGGTTCGCTGGCGAGCGGTCTCGACCTCGAGGCGTCGTTGTTCGCAGACGTGTTCGCGACCGACGACGCCACGATCGGTGTCGAGTCATTCCGCGAGCACGGACCTGGCAAGGCGAAGTTCATTGGCCGATAAGGGTCTGATGTCGCCGGACCCGCAGTGGTACAAGCGCGCCGTCTTTTACGAGATATTCGTGCGCGGCTTCTTTGACTCGAACAACGACGGCTGCGGCGACCTCAAGGGTGTAATCGAGAAGCTGGACTACCTCGAGTGGCTCGGCGTCGACTGCCTCTGGCTCCTGCCCTTCTACCAGTCACCGTTGCGCGACGGCGGTTACGACATAAGCGACTCGTTCACCGTCCTGCCCGAGTACGGCGACCTCGGCGATGTCGTGACCCTCGTCGAACAAGCGCACCGGCGCGGCATCCGGATCATCGCCGACCTCGTGATGAATCACACGAGCGATCAGCACCCGTGGTTCGAGGAATCGCGAAAGGACGCGACGAACCGCCGGGCCGACTGGTACGTATGGAGCGACGACGATCAACGGTGGCCTGACGCAAAGGTGATCTTCTGCGACGTCGAGCACTCGAACTGGACGTGGGATCCGCAGCGGCAGCAGTACTACTGGCACCGATTCTTCAGCCATCAGCCCGACCTCAACTTCGCCAACCTCGAAGTGCAGGAAGCCATGCTCGAGGTGCTCCGGTTCTGGCTCGACATGGGCCTCGACGGTTTCCGACTCGACGCGGTGCCGTACCTGTTCGAGCGCGACGGCACCAACGGCGAGAACCTGCCCGAGACGCACGAGTACCTCAAACGGGTCCGCAAGGAAGTCGACGCGCTCTACCCGGGCCGCGTGTTGCTCGCCGAGGCCGACCAGTGGCCGGCCGAGGTCGTCGACTACTTCGGTGACCAGGGCGACGAGTGCCACATGTGTTTCCACTTCCCGCTGATGCCCCGGATGTTCATGGCGGTGAGCCAGGAGCAGCGCCGGCCGATGACGGAGATCCTCTCCCAGATGCCGGCGATCCCCGACGATGCGCAATGGGGCATCTTCCTGCGCAACCACGACGAACTCACGTTGCAGACGGTGACCGACGAGGAGCGCGACTACATGTGGTCGACGTTCGCCGCCGACCCGCGCATGAAGCTCAACCTCGGCATTCGGCGCCGGTTGGCACCGCTCGTCGAGAACGACCGCCGTCTGGCCGAACTGCTGCACGCGCTGCTGTTCAGCCTGCCGGGAAGCCCGATCCTCTATTACGGCGACGAGATCGGGATGGGCGACAACATCTACCTCGGCGACCGCGACACGGTGCGCACGCCGATGCAATGGTCGAGCGACCGCAACGCTGGTTTCAGCCGCGCCGACTTCGCCCAGCTGTACCTGCCGCCGCTGATGGACCCGGTGTACGGCTTCCAAGCGTGCAATGTCGAAGCGGCGATGCGGAGCCCGAACTCGTTCATCCACTGGATGCGCCGCATGCTGGCCGTCCGCAAGCAGCATCCGGTGTTCGGCACCGGAACGTTCGAGATAATCGACGGCGACAATCCTGCCGTACTGGCGTATCTGCGCCGCTTGGGCGACGACATCGTGGTCTGCGTCAACAACCTCTCGCGCTCGGCGCAGCCCGCACAGCTGCCGCTGGGCGCGTTCAGCGGGCACGAGCCGGTTGAGTTGCTCGGCAAGGTCGCCTTCCCCGCCGTCGGTGACGACCCTTACTTCGTGACGCTCGGGCCGCACGCGTTCTACTGGTTCCAGATCACCGCTGACTGACGCCGCCCTCGACCAGCTCGCGTAGGCGGAGGAGGTTGCCGCGCCACACGCGACGAAGAATCGGTGCCGCGACGCGCGCCGCCATCGCGCCACCCTGCCGGCGGGGGAACACGAGGGACTCAGTCCAGACGAATCGCGTTCCCGTCTCGATCGGCACGAGGTCGAACCGTCCCTCGCCGGTAACCAGGCCGACGTGCCGAATCGCCATTGCCTCGCCGTCGCGCCAATCGGTCACTTCCATGCGATCGGTGAGGCGGAAGGGACCGATCCGCGTGTCGCAGTCAAACGTCGTACCCACGCCGCGACGCTGCGATGACGTGAAGCGGATCGCAACCGCATCTTGCATCCATTGCGTGTGGGTCTCGATGTCCTCCACGCACGCCCAAACGGTCGCCGGTGGCGCCGAAATGTCCACGCTGACCCGAACCGTCGGGCTCATATTCCCGGGCGGGCTCCGTCTCCGCCTCCGCCCTTCCTCATCACCAGCCAAACTATCCGCCGTGTTTGGTGACTCCGAACGGCCGCCGCGTGTGCGGCGCGAGCAGGATCGGGCCCTGCGCGCCTACGTGCGCCGGCAGGTGTACCCGTACTCGGCCGCCAACCGGAACCGACTGAGCGCGGCAGGGATCGGCCCGCTGGGCGTCCGCGACGCCGCCGACTTGCGCCGGCTGCCCCCGGTGTCGTGGATCGACGTGGGCGACGGCTCGGAGCTGATCCTGCGACCGCATCGCACGACGATCACCCGGCTTGGCTCGCCCGGTCTGGCGTTCCGCGTGCTGTTCGCCACGCTCCTTGGGCGCCGCCACACGCTGAACCGTTCGGTGATCGAGCCGGTGTACCGGCCGATCCACTGGCTCATCGACCAGGGGATCCCGGTGGGCGTAACCGCCAACGACCTCGAGCGGTTGAGCGAGATCGGGCGGCGTTGGCTCGAAGCCGCCGGCATCCGCCGGTCCGACATCGTCGCCAGCGTCATTCCCGCCGGCCCGTTCCTCGACAACTTGCAGCTGATGGCGGCGACGCGTCGCGCCGGCGTCGCCGTGGCGTCACTCGAGAATCCGCCGCCGCTTCAGGACCTGGTGCGCATCCGCCCGACGGTGCTCGTTGGCCGGCCACGCGACGTTCTGGCCGTGTGCGAGGACGCGGCTCGTTCGAACTCGCCCGCTCTCGCCCAACTGCACACGGTGTTGGCAACCGGCGAGATGCTCGACGAGTCGACGCGGCAGTCGATCGAACGGTTGGTCGGCACGCGCGCAGTGGTGATGTCGGCCTGGGCGCCGCCGGGCGTGCGCGCCATGTGGGCGGAGTGCCGCGGCGGCGAAGGCCTGCACACCTGGCCGGCGGCCGAGGTAATCGAAGTCGTCGATCCGGCGTCGCTCGAGCCGGTGCCGGCCGGCACGCAAGGCGAAGTGGTGTGGACGTCGCTGGGGTGGGCGGGCACGGTGACGCTCCGCCTGCGCACTGGCCTCCGCGCCGTTCTGCACGAATCGCCGTGCAGCGTGTGCAAGCGCACGACCCCGCGTCTGGTCCCGGTCGCCAGCGTCGCGACCTTCGCGCCAGTGCTCGATGGCCATCCCGGCGTCGCCGCCTGGCAGAGCGAGCTTTCCCGTCGCGATGGCTTGGAGGAGCTCGTAGTTTTTGTGGCGCCGAGCCGACCCGGCCATCCGGGGCGACTCCTCCGCGACCTCGACCGCCGTTTGCAGGCGACGCGCGCGGCCACCCAATTCGTCGTGCTGACGCCCGAGGAGCTGGAACGTCGCATGGCCGACAACGGCTACAGCCGAGTCGTCGATCGGCGCTCGCGGTGACGGTGTACCTCGACCACGCGGCCACGACGCCGATGCGGCCGCAGGCCGTGGCCGCCATGCTCCCGTACCTCACCGAGCACTTCGGCAATCCGTCGGGCGCCCACGCGTTGGCGCGCCAGGCGCGCGCCGCGATCGACGACGCTCGCGATGCCGTCGCCGCCGCGTTGGGCGCCCAGCCGGGCGAGATCGTCTTCACCGGCAGCGGTACCGAAGCCGACAACCTGGCGATCCACGGCCGTTTGCGCGCCGCCGGTCCCGGGCGCGCTGTTTGCAGCGCGGTCGAACATCATGCGGTGCTGCACCCAGTCGAGTCGACCAATGGCACCGTCGTTGCCGTTGGCGGAGACGGTGTCATCGACCTCGAACAGCTGGCCGCGACGCTCGATGACGACGTCGTCGTCGTGTCGGTGATGCTCGTCAACAACGAGGTCGGGACAATCCAGCCGTTGGCCGACGTTGCCGATGCGGTGCGCCGCCACGCGCCCAACGCGCTGGTTCATACCGACGCGGTGCAGGCCGCGCCGTGGCTCGACATCGCCGACGTGGCCGCCGCCGCCGACCTGGTAGCGGTCAGCGCGCACAAGTTCGGGGGGCCCAAGGGCGTGGGCGCGTTGGTGACTCGCGACCGGGCGTCCCTGGTGCCGATCATCGAAGGCGGCGGCCAGGAGCGCGATCGTCGTAGTGGGACCCACAACGTGGCCGGCATCGTCGGCATGGCGGCCGCGCTGGACGCGACCGTTGCCGAGCGGGCCGCCACGGTGGCGCGGGTACGTCGCCTCCGCGACCGGCTGACCGACGAACTACTGCGCGCCGTGCCGAACGCCATCGAAACCGGCCGGCGGGAGAACAAGATCGCCGCCGCGTGCCATCTGTTGTTCGAGGGCGTCGAGAGCGAGGCGCTGGTGTTGCTGCTCGACGACGCCGGTCTGGCCGCATCGGCCGGATCGGCTTGCGCAAGCGGCGCGCTCGAGCCGTCGCATGTGTTGCTCGCGATGGGTGTCGACCGCTCGTTGGCCCGGTCGGGCCTGCGGTTATCGCTCGGGTGGTCGTCGACCGATGACGACGTCGACCTCGCGCTCAAGGTCGTCCCCGAAGCCGTCGCCCGGTTGACGAAATGAGGATCCTCGTTGCCATGTCGGGTGGCGTCGACTCGTCGGTCGCCGCTGCGGTCCTGCGCGACGCCGGTCACGACGTCGTCGGCGCCACGATGAAGTTGTGGGGCGGCGAGAGCGACTCGGGCTGCTGCTCGGTCGCCGACGTCGACGACGCCCGACGCGTCGCGCAGCAGCTCGGTCTCGTCCATCACGTCTTCAACTTCACGGACGACTTCGACAGTCGCGTGGTCGATCCGTACGTCGATGCGCACCGACAAGGACGTACGCCCAATCCGTGTGTCGAATGCAATCGCCATCTCAAGTTCGACCGGTTCCTCGTGCGGGCGATGCAACTCGGCTTCGACGCCATCGCAACCGGCCATCACGCGCGCGTCGCATCGGTCGACGACCGGTGGCGACTCTGTCGCGGCGCCGATCCGGCGAAGGACCAGTCCTACGTCCTGTCCATGCTCGGGCAGGACGCGCTCAGTCGGTGCCTGCTGCCGATCGGCGAGTTGACCAAGCCTGAGGTGCGGCATCGCGCCGCCGCTCTGGGTCTTCGCACCGCCGCCAAGCCCGAAAGTCAGGACGTGTGCTTCATCCTCGGCGCTCGCGGTCGTGGCGCGTTCCTCGGTGATCGCATCGACTTGCACCCGGCGACGGTGATGGACGCCGAGACCGGGATGGCGATCGGCTCGGTGGATGCGGTCGAGCTCGTCACCGTCGGCCAGCGGCGAGGCTTGGGCGTCGGCGGCGGCGACGTGCGCTACGCCATCAGCGTGGATGTCGGCGACCGCCGCGTCACGGTCGGGCGGCGCGGCGCGCTCGATACCGACGTGACGCCGTTGGGATCGTTTGCGTGGGTCGACCAGCCCGCGCTCATCGGCACCGCACTGCGGGCGCAGACCTCGGCGCACGGCGCGTCGAGCCGGGCCATCTTCACCGGTGACGGGCTGCGGTGGGCCGCGCCGGTACGCCGTGTGGCGCCGGGCCAGACCGTCGCTCTGTACGACGAGGACGACGATGCGGTGATCGGCAGCGGGGTGGCGTGAGCCCGCGCGAGCTGCCCCGACGCGAAGCCACCGCCCGCCAGGCCTTGCTGGCCATCGGCCTGGTGTTCTTCGTCGGGTTGATCCTCGGCTTCGTCCTCGGCCGGACGCTGTAGCGGGTTACCCGACGGGGTAACCCCGCGCGAGGACCTCGGCCAGAACCTCGGCCGGACGCGTCGGGGCGATCAGGAGCCGTTCGGTGCTAACCGTCTCCGCCGTGGGCCGCCGCCCGGCACGGGTGACCACGAATACCCCGGTCGGCCCGGCGAGCCGCAACTCGAGCGCCAGCCCCAGTGCGCCCGCGGTGAGATCGAGGCGAGGGGCGTCGGCGTCGACCTCCGCCGGGCCCATGCCGGCGATGGCGGCCCGCTGGAACAACGTCGGATCGGCGAGGGTCAGCGGGTCGTGAATCACGATGCCGGCGGGCACGAGGACGACCCAGCGTCGGGCCAGGCCGTACAGGGCCCGCCCGGCCACCACCGAGCTCGCGGCGGCCACCACGGCCACGGGCACACCGACCGCCCAGTTGCCGCCGGCGAGGAGGAGCACCGCCGACGTCGGCCCGCCGACCAGGGCCGCCCACGCCAGGGCGGCCGGGCCGACCAGGGCGATGCCCGGCGGGCGCAGCGAGAAGCGGCGCTCGTTCGGGTAGGCGGGGCCATTCACGAAGACGGCGGCCGTCGCCGGCGCGAAGGCGACGCCCAGCGCCACCGCGGCATTGAGCGCGCCGAGAAGCGTCGTGTGCCCTCCCGCCGCCGCCAGGGCGACGGCCAGCAGGGCCGCCGGGGCCGCCACCCGCCACACGGTGATGCCGACGGGGTGGGGAACGAGCGTGGCGACCAGGGTGAGCGCCCACACGGCCCACATCCCGGCGGTGGCCGCCGCCCGCACGGGGCCATCCCAGCCATGGACCGCGGCGCCGAGAGCGCCGCCCGCCGTTATCGGCATCAGCGCCCAGGCGGCGCGTCCGACCCATGGTGCGAGCCGTTCGACCGAGAGAGGGTGGGTTTGGGTGACCGTGATTGACGGTAATAACCTCACCCGGTAGCGTTTGTCGAAATCGCTCACGCTGAGTGGTTGAATTTCGGTGCGCTGGGTGCGTACGGAAAAGTACCTGAGGGGACGGAAATCCATGCTCAAATCAGCGGCATTGGCGGGCCAGCGCATCAAGGGGCATGGTCGCCGCCGAGTCGTATCAGTCGTCAGCCTCGCGCTGGCCGCGGTTACCGCCGCCGCCTTCGCGACCTTCAATATCGGGGGTGCTGAGGCCGCGGCTCCGAACTCACAGCTGCTCACCCCGGCGTTCTCGACGTCGAGTGACTTGGCGCTCGATCGCACGTTCCCGCTCGTGCTCAACAACGGCGGCGTCGCCCACATCAGCTCGAACGCCGACGGCTCGGGCAACATCAACGCCGACGACATCATGGTCATCACGGTGACCCGTGAGAACGGCACCGAGGCCACCGTCGTCCACACGTTCAACAACGAGGCGTGCACCACCGACGTTCCCAGCGCGCCGATCACGATTCCGGCGCTGCCCGGCAACAACGTGGTCCGCGTCATCATCGCCAACAACGAGAATTGCGGGCTCCCGTCGGGCGCCCTGTCGAACCTCTACATGGCGGTCAACTCGCAGCCGACGACGGTGCGGGCCAAGCCGATCGTCCTCGAGCTCCTGGCTCCGACCCCGCCGTTGGTCACCGCCTACCCGCTCAACCTGACGGCCAAGCTCACCGAGACGGCAACGGTCTTCCCGATCTCGAGCCGCACGCTCAGCATGCACGCCGGTGACGCCAGCGGCGCAGTCATCTGCACCGCGGTCACCGACGCTGACGGCCAGGCCACCTGTGGCGGCCTTGTCGAGGACCTCACGGCGATCCTGGCCTTCGGCTGGTCGGCGACGTTCGCCGGCGACGCGTTCTACCTGCCGAGCGCAGGCAGCGCACCGCTGATCGATCTCGGCGGTACGGCGATCCTGCCGCTTCCGTAGCACCCA
>DASRJI010000164.1:0-13366 GCA_035649535.1 Acidimicrobiales bacterium
GGCGCCGACAAGGACGTGAAGTGGCCGACCGGCCAGGGCGCCAAGGGCTCCGACGGCGTGACGGCCACCGTGAAGCAGACCGAAGGCGCGATCGGCTACGGCGAGGTGTCGTTCCCGAAGGGTGCGGGCTTGCCCATCGCCAAGATCAAGAACGCGTCGGGCGCGTTCGTCGACCCGACGCCCGCCGCGGTCAGCGCCGCGCTGGCGACGGTCACGGTGCCGACGGACCTCAAGATCGCCGTGACCTACAAGCCTGCCGACCCCGCCGCCTATCCCATCTCCACGACCACCTGGGTGCTCGTCTTCGTCAAGCAAACTGACGCGGCAAAGGGCGCACTCCTCAAGTCGTTCCTGACCTACGCGCTCGGCGCCGGGCAGGACAGCGCCTCCGGGCTCGACTACGCGCCGCTGCCCGCATCGATCCTCGCCCCGGCCAAGGCCGCGGTGAGCGGGATCGCCGCCTGACCTCGGTCACCGCGACCGACACAGTTTTGGCCCGGGCGCAGTCCGGGTGGCGGGACGCTGCGTTCCGTCGCCTGGTTCAGGGCGCGGGCCTTGCTGTGTTGCTGGTCCTGGTCGCCATCGGCGTGTTCCTCGGCGCGCGCGCCGGCTCAGCGTTCCGGCAAACGGGTTGGCGGTTCTTCACCGAGACCGACTGGTTCCCTGACTTCCCCAAGCCGGTGTTCGGCATCGCCGCGCTGGCCTATGGCACGGTCGTGTCCAGCCTCGTCGCGCTGGTGGTCGCGGTCCCCGTCGCCATCGGCACCGCGTTGTTCTTGACCGAGGTGGTCCCCGCACGACTCGGCCGCCCGCTCGGGTACCTGGTCGACCTGCTCGCCGCCATTCCGAGCGTCGTGTACGGGTTGTGGGGCGCCCTCGTCCTGGTGCCCGCGCTCCTGCCGGTCGAGCGGTTTCTCGATCGGAACGTCGGCTTCATCCCGGTGTTCGACAACCGCAGCGCCCTGTTCGGCAAGTCGATCTTCGCCGCCGGCGTCGTATTGGCGATCATGGTGGTTCCGATCGTCGCTGCCCTGGCGCGCGAGATCTTCAATCAGGTGCCGCGCGCCAACCGCGAGGCGGCCGAGGCGCTGGGCGCCACCCCGTGGGAGACCATGCGACTCGCGGTGCTGCCGTACAGCCGCAGCGGCTTGGTCGGCGCGACGATGCTGGGCCTCGGCCGCGCGTTGGGCGAGACGATCGCGGTCGCTCTTGTGCTCGGGTCGATCTTCACGATCAACCCGCACATCACCGAGGTCGGCGGTAACTCGATCGCCGCCAACATCGCGACCAAGTTTGGCGAGGCGGGGGCCAACGGACGCAGCGCGCTCATCGCGTCCGGGCTCGTGCTGTTCGCCATCACGCTCGTGGTCAACATGGTCGGACGTGTGATCGTGCGGCGATCGACGGTGCGATGACGGCCCTCTCGCTCCAGCGACAGCGCTTCGGCCGACGCCGCGTCGTTAACGCGATCGCCATCGGCGCGATGGGTGCCGCCATCCTTGCCGCCCTCTTCCCCTTGCTCGCCGTGTTGACGTACACCGCTCGACGCGGCGCCGGCGCCATCTCGCTCGATTTCTTCACCCATTCGATGCGCGGCGTGGCCGATCGCGACGTCGGCGGCGGTGCGTACCACGCGATCATCGGCACACTCGAGCAGGTCGGCCTGGCCACCCTGATCTCGGTGCCGGTCGGCCTGCTTGTCGCGATCTACCTGGTCGAATACGGCGCCGGCCGGTTGGCGGGTCTCGTACGGTTCGTGGTCGACGTGATGACGGGCGTGCCGTCGATCGTGGCCGGGTTGTTCATCTACGCGTTCTGGGTGCTCGCGCTCGGCAAGGGCTACTCCGGCTTGGCCGCCGCGTTTGCCCTCTCGGTGTTGATGCTGCCGGTCGTGATCAGGGCCTCTGAGGAGATGCTCAAACTGGTGCCCGCCGAGCTTCGCGAGGCCAGCTACGCGTTGGGCGTGCCGCGGTACCGCACAGTTCTGCGCGTCGTCCTTCCGGCGGCCTCTGCGGGCTTGACGACCGCGGTGATGCTCGCCGTGGCTCGGGTCACGGGGGAGACGGCGCCGCTCCTACTCACCGCCTTCGGACTCGACTCGATCAACGTCAACCCCTTCAAGGGGCCGCAATCGTCGCTCCCGCAGTTCGTCTACAAACAGGTCTCGTCCCCCTACCCAGCCGCCGTTCAACGAGCCTGGGCAGGCGCGCTTACCCTCATCGGTGTTGTGCTGGCTCTCACCGTGATCGCCCGAGTCGTGACGCGCCGCAACCGGCTGGTCAGCTAGTGAGCAAGCGCCTCGATGCCGAAGACGTGAGCGCCTGGTTCGGCGACCACCTTGCGGTCGCCGACGTGAGCGTGACGATCGAGCCCAAGCAGGTCACCGCGTTGATCGGCCCGTCCGGGTGCGGCAAGTCGACGTTCATCCGCACGCTGAACCGGATGCACGAGGCCGTGCCGGGAGCGCGCATGGCCGGACGGGTGCTCCTCGACGAGGAGGACATCTACGCCAACGGCGTCGATCCGACGATCGTGCGGCGCACGATCGGCATGGTGTTCCAGCGGCCGAACCCGTTCCCGACGATGTCAATCGCGGGGAACGTGGCTGCCGGACTCCGCCTGGGCGAGAACCGCTCAGCCCGTCGCGATCTTGACGGCGTCGTCGAGCGCGCTCTGACGCAGGCCGGACTCTGGGACGAGGTAAAGGACCGTCTGAACAAGTCCGGCGGCAGTCTCTCGGGCGGGCAGCAGCAGCGGCTGTGCATCGCGCGGGCCATCGCGGTCGAGCCCGAAGTGCTGCTAATGGACGAGCCATGTTCGGCGTTGGACCCCGTGTCGACGTTGGTGATCGAAGACCTCATTGCTGAGCTCAAGGACCGCTACACGGTCGTGATCGTGACGCACAACATGCAACAAGCGGCGCGCGTAAGTGACGTCACCGCGTTCTTCACGCTCGCGGCCGCGGGCGAACCGGGTCGGCTGGTCGAGGTGGGGCCGACGTCGAAGATCTTCACCCGGCCGGACGACGAGCGCACTGAGGCTTACATCACTGGGCGATTCGGGTGAGGCGGGCGGCGCAAGAGCGGCTCAGCAAGATCCAGGCCGAAGCCGATCGCGCCGCGCTCACGGCCACCGAGGCGAGCAGCCACGCGCGGCGCCTCCGCCGAACGCTCGACGTCCTGCCCGAAGGCATCGTCGTATGTGACGAGGATGGCGTCGTCCTCTATCGCAACCGTGCTGCACAAGCCCTCGTCGCGGCGCGGGGCGCCGATGCGCTCGTCGCCCGAGCGGTGGAAGAGGTATTGGCCGACGCTCGCTATGGCGTGCCACAGGAGCGCGGTCTCGAGCTGTTCGGTCCGCCTCCGCGCATGCTGATGATCGAGGCCAGTCCCATCACCGGCGGCACGGTTGCGGTCATTCGCGACGCCACCGAGCGCCGGCAGCTCGATGCGGTCCGCCGTGACTTCGTCGCCAACGTCAGTCACGAGTTGCGGACGCCGGTGGGCGCGCTCGCCGTGCTGGCCGAAACACTGGCCGACGAGGACGACCTTGAGGTTGTCCGCCGGCTCGCCGGGCGTATCAGCGGAGAAGTGGCGCGGGCCGAGCAGATGATCGTCGACTTGCTCGACTTGTCGCGCATCGAGTCGGACGCCCCTGCGCCCACCGAACCGGTTGACGTCGCCGAGATCGTCGCCGCTGCTGTAGAGCGCGTGGCGCACAAGGCAGCAGAGCACGGGGTCGCGATAACACTGACGCCGGCCGCCGACCTGCGGATTCCGGGGCGCGCTGGTGAGCTTGTGTCGGCCCTCGCCAACCTGGTCGACAACGCGGTTGCCTACTCCGACCCGGGCCAGTCGGTCGCCGTCGATGCCCGACCTGACGGTGATTGGGTGGACTTCGTCGTGCGGGACGAGGGGATCGGCATCCCCGGCAAGGAGCTCGAGCGCATCTTCGAGCGCTTCTACCGCGTTGATCGGGCGCGCAGCCGCGACACCGGCGGGACCGGCCTCGGGTTGTCGATCGTGCGCCATGTCGCCCACAACCACGGCGGCACGGTGACTGTCGCGTCACGCGAGGGCGAAGGATCCACGTTCGTGCTTAGGGTTCCCCGGTGACCACGCCGGAAGCGACGATCCTCGTCGTTGACGACGAGGCGTCATTTGCCGACGCGCTGAGCGTCGGCCTCAAACGCGAAGGCTTCGTCGTCCACGTCGCCACCGACGGCACCGAAGCCCTGGCGATGTTCGATGCCGTCGCGCCGGATCTCGTGTTGCTCGACTTGATGCTGCCCGGGATCTCCGGGCTCGAAGTGTGTCGCCAGATCCGGACGCGCTCGGATGTTCCGATCGTGATGGTCACGGCCAAGGACGCCGAGATCGACACGGTGGTCGGGCTCGAGGTCGGCGCCGACGACTACGTCACCAAGCCGTATCGAATGCGCGAGCTCGTCGCCCGGATGCGCGCTGTGCTGCGCCGAGCACCGAAGGCCGATCCGGGCGATGAAGTATCGGGTGACTTGCTCGAGGTGGGCGAAGTTTCACTCGATCCAGAGCGCCACGAGGTGCGCGTGCGGGGCGAGGAACGCAAGCTGCCGCTCAAGGAGTTCGAACTCCTCGAGCTGTTGTTGGCCAACGCTGGTCGTGTGCTTACGCGGGACACACTCATCGACCGGGTTTGGGGCGCGACGTACGTCGGCGACACAAAGACACTCGATGTGCACATCAAACGGTTGCGCGGTCGCATCGAAGACGACCCCGCTCGGCCCACACGGATCACGACGATCCGGGGTCTGGGCTACCGCTTCGAGACGCCCAAGCGATAGAGAGGCTGCGGTGACCGAGACGAGGAAGCTGTTCCACGAAGAGCTTGACGAGATCAACAACGACGTGATTCGCCTTGGCGCCTTGGCGTCCGAGGCGATCGAGGCGGCAGCCAGCGCCCTACTTGATGCGGACCTGGCCGAGGTCGAGCGCATCGTCGCCCACGACCGAGAGCTCGACGACCTCACGCACTCGATCGAGGATCGCACGTACCTCCTGTTGGCCCGGCAGCAACCAATGGCCGTCGACCTGCGGACGTTGGTGACTGTGCTGCGAGTGATCCATGAGCTCGAACGGGTCGGGGACCTCATGGTCAATGTCGCCAAGGCGGCCCGGCGCCTGTACCCCCATGCCCTCGACCCGAAGGTGCGCGGCATCATCGATCGCATGCGCGAGCAGGCCGGTGTGCAGGTGCGGCTGGCGGTGGACACGTTCGCCGAGCGCGATCCGGCGCGCGCCGCCGCCCTGGGCGACATGGATGACGTGATGGACGACCTGCAGAAGGACCTGTTCCGCGTGATCTTCGCGTCGCCGAACACCGACGAAGCGGCTATCCAACGGGCGGTGCAGATCGCGCTGGTCGGGCGCTACTTCGAACGCGTTGCGGATCACGCGGTCAATGTCGCCGAGCGCGTCGCCTACATGGTGACGGGAGAGTTCGCGAAACCGCTAGAGGCGTGAGCGCGATCGGGCGGCCAGGGCCGACGCCAGCGCCAGTACGACGTAGATCGTGCCGAACGTGAAGCAGACCCAGCGGAACTCGGGCTCGGCCGCGGGCGTGAGCGCGAAGCAGATGGCGGCGAACACGAGGAAGACGAGCGCGCGGCGGTCGCCCATCAGCTGAACACCTTGACCAGCTGGAACGTCGTGTAGCTGATCACCAAGGAACCGGGGATCGTCAGCACCCACGCCCATACGACCCGGCTGGCGACGCCCCACCGGACCGCCGACAATCGGTTGGCAGCGCCGACCCCGACGATGGCGCCGGTGATGGTGTGTGTCGTCGACACCGGGATGCCCGCACTCGACGTGAAGAACAGGGTGACGGCGGCAGCCGATTCGGCGGCGACGCCTCCGGCTGGTTGCAGCCGAGTGATGCGCGAACCCATGGTCTTGACGATGCGCCACCCCCCGGTGAGCGTGCCGAGGCCGATCGCCGTGTGCGCGGCTAGGACGACCCACAGCGGCACGCCGGCGTTCTTGCCGACGTGGCCGCTCGCTATCAGCACCGCGAGGATGATGCCAATCGTCTTCTGGGCGTCGTTGGCGCCGTGGCCGAGGCTGAACGCGGCGGCCGAGACGAGCTGGCCGCGCCGGAACCCGCGGTTGAGCCGGTCGACGTTGCGAACGCGGTGGAATACCCAACCGATCGTGATGGTCAGGATCAGGCCGAGCGCCAACCCGATCAGCGGGGACAGGACGATGAACACACCGATCTTCCTGAGCCCGGCTTCGACGAGCACGTGGGTGCCGGCCTTGGCCATCGCCGCCCCGGCCACGCCGCCGACGAGGGCGTGGGAGGAGCTGGTTGGCAGGCCCAGGTAGAAGGTGATCAGGTCCCATGCGATCGCACCGACCAGCGCGGCGAAGACCACGCCGATCGACAGCACGTCCTGGACGACGACGTCCTTGGCGATGGTGTTGGCGACGTGGGTCCCAAAGACCAGGAAGGCGACGAAGTTGAAGAACGCAGCCCAGGCCACCGCCAGCCGTGGCGTGAGCACCCGTGTCGACACGACCGTGGCGATCGAGTTGGCTGCGTCGTGGAATCCGTTGACGAAGTCGAACCCGAGCGCGACGACGATCACGATGATGACGCCGAGTTCCATATGGAGTGGGTGAGCCCCTACGCGTGCTTCAGCACGATGGACTCGACCACGTTGGACACATCCTCCAACGTGTTGAGTGCGGCCTCAAGGGCCTCGACGATGTCTTTCCAGCGGAGCACGTCGAGGGCGTCGAACTCGCCACTGAAGAGCCGGGCCAACGTCCGCCGGTAGAGCGCGTCGCCTTCGCTCTCGAGTTTGTCGATGGCGTCGAGATGGGGCTGGACGTTCTTCATTGACTCGAGCCGGTGCATGAGCGCGACCGTTTCGTCGGCCATCGCGACGAGAACCTCGGCCTGGTCCCGGAGCTCGGGCAGCGGCTGGTCCAGCGATGCCAGTTGGAGGCGGTGCGAGACGGCCATCATGTCGTCCACCACATCGTCGAGTTCCTCGGCCAGGGCGTGGATGTCCTCGCGGTCGAACGGCGTGACGAACGTGGTGTTGAGCCGGGTGACGATCGTGCGGGTGAGCTCATCGCCCCGCTGCTCGCACTCGATGATGCGCTCGTGCTTGCTCGCCAGGTCGGTGAAGTCCGATGACAGCAGGTCCCGGAGCCGGCGGCTGCACTCGGCCGCGTTCTCGGCCGCCGCGGAGAACAGGTCAAAGAAACGGTCGTCGGTGGGAACCAGCTTGAAGCGCATCGCGGCGAAACTATGCCTCGATCGGGGTCTCGCGCTCCAACCCAGTCAGGATTGTCGCGGTGAGGACGGCGGCGCCGCCCACGAGTTGAAGCGGGCCGATCGACTCGTTGAGGAACAGGGCAGCCAGGAGGATCGCGAACAGCGCCTCGAGGGTCATGATGATCGCGGTGCGCCGCGGCCCCATGCGTCGCAGGGTGGCGAACATGAGGGCGAACGCGGCGCCGCTGGCCAGGCCGTTGCCGATCAGTTGCGGCAGGTGGCCGGCCGGCGACTGCAGGGTCCCGGTGACGATCCCTCGCACGACCATCGACACTGCACAGCCGCCCGAGACCCAAGCGGCCGTCGTCAGGCTCTCGGTCTTGTGGATCAGGCGGGCGCCGGCCAGAAGGTAGATCGAGAAGGACGTCGCCGACGCGAGGGCGAAGACGATCCCGCTGCGCGAGATGTGCACGTCGCCACTGGCGGCCACGACGACGATCGCGCCACCAACAGAAAGGGCCAACGTCGCCGGTGTCCGCCGTGTCCATTGCCGGCTCATGATCGTGACGATCGCCGGGTAGCTGTAGAAGAGCAGCACGACCGCCGCCGCGCTCCCGCGTTCGAGGCCGGCGAAGAAGAAGCTCGACTCGACCGCGTAGCCGATCGCGCCGAGGAGGAAGGCGCGCACCCGCTCGCCCGGTTCGGGCACGAGCGGACGACCGAGCACGCGAAGCGTGACGAACGCGGCCACCGCGGCGATCCCGAATCGCATGCCCAGCACCGTCGCGGTGTGGAAGCCGGCGTTGGCCAGGCTGCGCCCGAAGACGATCGTGAGCGCGTAGCAGAGACCGCAGCCGGCACCGAGCAGCGTGCCGGTGACGGCGTGCCGATCGGCGTTAGCCGCCGTAGATCGCGTCGATCTCAGGGGCGTACTTGGCGTGGATGCCGCGGCGCTTGAGTTTCATCGTCGGGGTCAGCTCGTCGGAGTCGGGCTGCCACTCGTCGTGCAGCAGCGTCCACTTCTTCACCCGCTCGACCTGGCTGAAGCGCTGGTTGGCCTCCTTGACCTCGCGCTCGATTTCCTCCAGCACGGTCGGGTCGCTGGCCAGGGCCGCCATGCCACCCGATGCGTCGACACCGTGTTGCTTGGCCCAGGCGGGCGCCACTTCGGAATCGAGCACGAGCAGCGCGCTGATGAACGGCTTGTTGTCGCCGATGACGCACGCCTGGCCGATCAGCTCGAAGGACTTGAGCGCCGCTTCGATGTTGGCCGGGCTGATGTTCTTGCCGCCCGCGGTGATGATGAGTTCCTTCTTGCGATCGACAATCTTGAGATACCCGTCGTCGTCGAACGCGCCGATGTCGCCCGTGTGCAACCACCCGTCGTCATCGAGTGCCTCGGCGGTCTTGTCGGGATCCTTGAGGTAACCGAGGAACACGTTGCCGCCGCGGCAGACGACCTCGCCGTCGTCGAGCAGCTTCACCTCGCAACCGGGGAAGTTGCGGCCGACGGTCCCCGGCCGAACCTCGTACGCGTCCCAGGTGATCGGACCCGTGCTCTCGGACATGCCGTAGATCTCCGAGAGGGGGACGCCGATGCTGCGGAACCAGTTGAAGATCTCCACCGGGATCGGCGCCGCGCCGGTGACGGCGATCTCGGCCGCGTCCAACCCGAGAAGCTGGCGGACACCGGCGAGCGTTTCCTCGTGGCCGGCCGCGATCGCACCCTCGAACTGCTTGAGCTTCTCGGCGTCGCCGGACACCGCGGCCATCACGCCCGCGTGCAGCTTCTCCCACACACGTGGCACGCCGAAGAATGTCTGGGGCCGCACATGGGGGAGGTACTGCGAGAGGAGGCCGGCGTCGGGGCACGTGGTGACGTCGAGGCCGCCGAGGATGCCGAGGTAGTAGCTCGACATGCGCTCGGCGATGTGCGCCATCGGCAGGTACGACAAGGCGCGGAAGCCGACGAGTTCGCGGTCGAGCAGGCTCACGTAGCCCTCGGCGGTGAACACGATGTTGTAATGCGAGAGCATCACGCCCTTGGGCGGGCCCGTGGTCCCCGACGTGTAGATGATCGTGGCCAGGTCCTCGGGCTGGGCGACGCTGGCGGCCAGGTCGATGTCGACCGGCGAGTTGTCGAGCAGCGTGCTGTACGCGACGACATCGTCGGGGGCCAGCCCATCGGGGTCCTCGAGGATGATCACGTGGCGCAGGTTCGGTAGCTCGGCCCGCACCTTCAGCAGCCGCTCGAGGAACCCGATGTCCTCGACGATGGCGACCGATGCCTCGGAGTGGTTCGCCAGGTACTCGATCTGCTCAGGGGAGCTGGAGCTGTAGATCGAGAACACGGTGGCCCCGCACAGGAGGCCCGCCATGTCGGCGACGTGGAACTCCGGCCGGTTCCGCATCAGCAGCACAAGACGGTCGCCGCGAGTGAGGCCGAGCTGACTCAACCCCGTCGCGACCCGGCACGCCTGGTCGCCGTACTCGCCGTACGTCGTGGCGCCCCAGGTCTCATCCGCGTTGCGCCAGCGGAGGGCGATGGCGTCGCCGTGCGCCCCGACGACGTCTCGGAAACGCGAGCTCACCGTCTGACCCTGGACGACCTTGTCGATCTCGTCTTTCGTCAGCCTGGCCATGCTCAATTAGAGCACGGGAATTCCTGACCGCTTGGGTCGGTTATCTTCGGCCTATGGCATTGCAACTTGGCGACGACGCTCCCGACTTCACCGCTGACACGACCGAAGGCACCGTCAACTTCCACGAGTGGCTGGGCGACAGCTGGGGTGTGCTGTTCTCGCACCCGAAGGACTACACGCCGGTGTGCACCACCGAACTGGGCGAGGTCGCCCGCCTCAAGCCCGATTTCGAGAAGCGCAACGCGAAAGTGATCGGCCTGTCGGTCGATCCGCTCGACTCGCATGAGGGCTGGTCAAAGGACATCAAGGACGTCACCGGCTACGCGCCGAACTATCCGCTGATCGCCGACCCTGATCGGAAGGTCGCCGACCTCTACGGGATGATCCATCCCAACGCGGCGGACACCGTCACCGTGCGATCGGTATTCGTCATCGGCCCCGACAAGAAGGTGAAGCTCACGATCACCTATCCGCAGTCGGCCGGCCGTAACTTCCAAGAGATCCTGCGGGTCATCGACTCGCTCCAGCGCTCGGCCAAGCACAAGGTCTCAACGCCGGCGAACTGGCAGCCCGGCGAAGACGTCATCATCATGCCGGTCGTCACCGACGAAGAGGCCAAGGAGCTGTTTCCCGCCGGCTGGGAAGCGAAGAAGCCCTACCTGCGCCTCACGAAGGACCCCGCGTAGCTCGAGTCGCATTCTTCAGGCGGATCCCGGAGAACGCGAGGCCGGGGCGCTTGATCACGTCGTCCCACAGCGCGAGCAGCGCACCGTCGGGAACGATGCGCAACTCGACGCCGGCGTGGCGGTGCTTGTCGAGCAACGGCCCGACCGGCTCGACGCCGAGGGGCGTCACCGACGTCGGCGACAGCCAACCGCCCGACGTCCGCTCGAACGTCGCCGCCGGCATGCGGTAGGCGTACAGCTCGCACGCGACGAAGCGATCGAACCACGACCACTCGATGGCGTGGACGCGCGGGCCCTCGGGATGGTCCGTGGGCCACCATGTCCCGCGCGGGCAGTCGCGCGGGAACCAATAGCGCGGGCTGGTCTCGACCGCGTCGGCCCACACCCACTCGCCCTCGATCTGCTGCGTCGGCGCGACACGCGGATGGAAGACCGCGATCGTCGGGTCCTCCGAGAAGTGCAGCAGAAACTCAGGGGTCTCCACGGTGAATCATGAAGGTACCGGTGGACCGGCAGATCAGTTCGCCCTTTTCGTTGTGCACGGTCGCCTCGGTGAACGCGATCAGCTTCGTCATCCGGCTCACCTGGCCCCGGACCTTCAAGGTGTCGCCCTTCGATGCGCCCTTGAGGCAGTCGGTCTTCATCTCGAGCGTGCCCTTGGTGCGATCCTTGCCGTCGAGCGAAGCGTTGATCGCGAAGTTCATCGCCGCGTCGAGCATCACCGCGTACACGCCGGCCTGGACGCCGTCGGACGGGTTGCACGCCATCTCGGTCGGTACCCACTCGGCGGCCGCCCAGCCCTCGCCGTACTCGGTGATGTTGCCGCCGATGGCAGCGATCACCGGCATCCCGCCGTCACCCAACCACCGGTCCATGTTGCGCACGACGCGAGGTTGCCCCAAACTTGACCGTCCGGTCTAGTTCTCTGTTCATGAGGAGCCACACATGCCCACTGCCGTGATCGTCGACGCTGTCCGCACCGGGGGTGGGAAGCGCAACGGGAAGCTCCGGGGCTGGCACCCGGTCGACCTGGCCGCTGAGACGCTCAAGGCGCTGGTCGAGCGCAACGACATCGACCCCGCGGTCATCGACGACGTGGTGATGGGCTGCGTGATGCAGGTTGGCGAGCAGGGCCTCAACATCGGGCGCAACGCGGTGCTGGCCGCCGGGTTCCCCGAGTCGGTTCCCTCCACGACGGTCGACCGGCAGTGCGGGAGCAGCCAGCAGGCGAGTCACTTCGCCGCGCAGGGCGTGATTTCCGGCGCGTACGACGTCGCCATCGCGGCCGGCGTCGAGGTCATGTCACGCGTGCCGATGGGCGCCTCGGTGCAGAGCGGCCCCGGCATGCCGTTCGGGCCCGAGATGATGGCGCGCTACAAGGCGGTCGGTGGCCTCGTGCCCCAGGGCATCTCGGCCGAGATGATCGCCGACAAGTGGAACCTGTCCCGCGAGGACCTCGACCGCTTCAGCGCCGAGAGCCAGCAGCGCGCCGCCCGCGCTCGTGAGGAGGGCCGCTTCACGGAGATCATCCCCGTCAACGTGCGGGACGACGAGGGCAACGCCACCGCCGAGGTCTTCGATTACGACGAGGGCATCCGGCCCGACACGACGGTTGAGACGCTGGCCAAGCTCAAGCCCGCGTTCAAGCCCGACGGCAAGGTGACCGCCGGCAACTCCAGCCAGATCACCGACGGCGCCGCCGCCGTGCTGATCATGAGCGAGGAGAAGGCGAAGGAACTCGGCCTCACGCCGCGCGCCCGCTTCCACACGTTCGCCCTCGCCGGCGTCGATCCGGTGATGATGCTGACCGGCCCCATCCCGGCCACGAGCAAGGTGCTCGAGCGGGCCAAGATGACGATCGATCAGATCGACCTGGTCGAGATCAACGAAGCGTTCGCGTCGGTCGTGCTGTCGTGGGAGAAGGAGCACAACCCCGACATGAGCAAGGTCAACGTCAACGGCGGCGCTATCGCCATCGGTCACCCGCTCGGGTGCTCGGGCGCCAAGCTCATGGCCACGCTGCTCAACGAGTTGGAGCGCACCGGCGGCCGTTACGGCCTCCAGACGATGTGCGAAGGCGGCGGCATGGCCAACGCCACGATCATCGAGCGCCTCGGCTAGTTAGAAGCGCAGTTCGAAGCAGGCGCCCACGTCGCCGGGGGTGTCGATCAGGTCGAGCGAGGCGCCCAGCGACTCAGCGAGCGCGCGCGCGACCGCGAGGCCGAGGCCCATCCCCGGCGTCGTGTGATCGCCGCGGGTGAAGCGCTCGAACAAGTCGGTGCGCAGCGGCTCGGAGATGCCGGGCCCGTGGTCGCGCACGATGATCGTCTTCTCCGACGCGCTGAGGTCGGCGTCGCCCGCGTACTTGAGGGCGTTGTCGACGAGCAGCGTCAGCGCGTGGCCGAGGATCTTGGGGTCGGTCTCCAACTGCACGTCGCCGGCGCCGAGCACGCGCACCTTGGCGGGGTCGAGTGACCGGGCGCGAACGCTGTCGAGCACATCGGCGACGTGAACCCGCTCCACCCGCGGCTGCACGACTTCGAACTGGTTGACGGTTAGCAACTCGTCGATGAGGCCCTGGAGGCGGACGCTGGCGTCCTTGATGCGATCGAGCATCTGGCTGCGCTGGGCGACATCGATGTCGGCGTCGTAGGTGGCCAGCGTGTCGGCGAAGCCGGCGATGATCGTCAGCGGTGTCCGCAGCTCGTGCGACACGCGCGCGAGGAAGTCGGCCTTCAGCCGCTCGAGGTTGCGGATCTCCTCGTTGTGGCG
>DASRJI010000165.1:0-17001 GCA_035649535.1 Acidimicrobiales bacterium
GAGGCGACCCTGCTCGGCGAGCAGCAGGGCGAGGCCGGTGCGCCAGGCGGGTATCGCCGGGAACGATTCGATCATGCCGCGGACGGAGGGCTCGACTTCCTCGGTGCGGCCCTGTTCCCGTCGAATCGCGTAGAACTGCACGCCGAACATCTGAAGAGAGACGGGGTCCTCGGCCGCCTGGCCGAGGGTCAGCGCCTCGATGGCCAGCCGCTCGCTCTCCACGAGGTCGCCGCGCATGCTCGCCAGCGCGGCGCGCCACAGCGGTGCGTACCACGCGATCCCCGGCAACCGGACCGTCGCGTTGAAGGCTTCCTCCTCTTCGACCAAACGCTCGAACGCGGGGAGGTCACCAATCTCGAGCAACGCGAACCCGTGGAACAGGCGACCCCAGTGCTCGACGTTGGCGTCGTTGGTCTCCTGGCCGATGCGGAGCGCGTCGCTCGTGAGTTCGAGTCGCGTCTCGACGTGGTCCATGCCGTCGTGCAGGGCGAACACCATGTTGAGCGCGTAGCCCTCGGCGGCGCGGTCGCCGACTCGACGGGCCATGTCCAGGCCTCCGGCGGCGAGGACGCTGAGCCGGCCGCGATCCTCGGCGAAGTAGTACTCCATCGAGAGGCGGGACAGCACCCGCGCGTGATCGCCGCTGTCGACGTCGCCGTACATGTGTCGCGCTTCGTCGAGCAGTACAACGAGCTCGGGATGCATCATCCCGACCTCGAAGTCGCCGGCGAAGCCGACCGCGGCCCACGCGAAACGTTGGGGATCACCGAGCGAGCGGGCCAGGTCGATCGCCCGCTGATATGTCGCACGCGCACCGGTCTTGTCGCCGACCCGGCTGTGGGCGTCGGCCAGGTCGATCAGGGCGTCGCAGCGCGTGCCGGCCTGGTCAACGTCGAGCAGGTCCAGCGCCTGGAGGGCGCGCTCGAAGTGGCCCGTGGCCTCCTCGTAGGCCAAGTGCGCGATGGCGCGCTTCCCCGCTCGCGTCGCGTAGTTGACCGCCTTGTCGACGTCGCCCGCCGACGCCGATTCCAGCCAGTGGTACGCAAGCTGCGCGAGCGGCGGCTCGGCGTCGTCGCCGTGGAGCGCCTCGAGCGACTGCGCGATTCGCCGGTGCATCCGGACCCGGCGCGCGGTCGTCAACTCGTCGTAGAGGGTCTCGCGAACGAGCGCGTGGGCGAAGTGGAAACGGGTCGTCGGACCGGAGACCTCGACGACAAGTCGGGCGGTGACGGCCTCGTCGATCGCGGTGAGGAGCCGGTCTTCGTCGAGCTCGGTCACCTGCTCCAGCACGTCGAGGTCGAAGTCGCGGCCGGCGACGGCTGCGGCGGCCAACGCCACGTTGGCTTCGTCGGAGAGCCGGCTGACGCGGCGGCCGATGACCTCCTTGACGCCTTCGGGGATGCCGAGTTGTTCGATCGACACCGTCGGAACCCACTCGCCGTCGACGACGGAGACCGCGCCGGACTCGATGAGGTGGCGCAGGACTTCACCGATGAAGAAGGGGTTGCCCTCGGTCTGGTCGAGGATCACACGGGCGAAGTCGGGGGGCGGCTCCTGCCCGGTGACGAGGTCGATGAACTCGGTGAGGTCGTCCTCGTGCAGGCCGCCGACGGCGACGCGCTCGAACTGCACGAGCCGGCGGAGGTCGGCGAGTGTTTCGGAGAGCGGATGGCGCCGATCGAGGTCCGTGTCGCGGTACGTCCCGACGACGAGCAGCCCCATGTCCGTCGGGGCGCGGAACAGGTGATGCAAGAGGAGGAGCGTCGGCTTGTCGGCCCAGTGCAGGTCGTCGAGCACGAGCACCATCGGGGCCGAGGCGGCGAGGGCGACGGTGAAGTCGGTGGCGGCTTCGAACAGTCGGAACCGCTCGCTCTCAGGCTCTGACCGCATCGGCTCGGGCAGCCCTTCGAGCCGTTCGCGGAGCGCCGGAAGGAGGCGGCCCAACTCGGCGCCGTTGTCGGCGACGAGGGCGCGGAGATCGTCGATTGCCGCGTGGCGGACGACGTGGTGGAACGCCTCGACGAACGGCTGGTACGGGAGCAGTGTCTCCTCGTCGGAGTGGCCGAACAGCACCTGCGCGCCATCGGCGTGGACCAGGCGGGCGAACTCGGCGGCCAGGCGCGTCTTCCCGATGCCGGGTTCGCCGGCCAGCATCACCAATGCCCGATGACCGTCCTTGGCCTTCTTCCATTGCAGCCGCAGTTCGTCGACGAGCGCGTCCCGTCCCACGAACGGGAGGCGTTCGCCGGCGGTCAGCGCCGACGGCAGCGGGAGGCCCGCCGTGCCCGGACGCTCCCAGCCGACCTCCCATGCCGCGACCGGCTCGGCGATGCCCTTGAGCGCGAGGAAGCCGGCGTCGTGGAACGTGAATTCCTCGCGGGTGCCCACCAGCGCGTGCACCAGGTCCGACGTGAGGATCTGCCCACCTGCCGCCGCGTCGCAGAGCCGGCGAGCCACGACGACCGGCGTTCCGAAGTAGTCGTCCTCGTCGCGAATCGGTTCGCCGACGTGCAGCCCCACGCGCACCTCGATGCCCTTGGCGGTCGTCGAGCGCTGGATGGCGACCGCGCAACGGGCCGCGTCCACCGCGCTGGCGAAGACGACCATGAGCCCGTCGCCCATCGACTTGACCTCGTGGCCACCGTTCTCGCCGATGACGTCGCGGAGCGCGCTGAAGTGCGACTTGCGGAGGACCTCGGCCTGTTCATCGCCCAGCCGCCCGAGCAGTTCGGTGCTGTTCACCGCGTCGGTGAACAGGATCGTGACAATTCCGCCCCCGGACATCTCCGATCAGGTTACCGCCCGTTCACCTAGGCGGCGACGTGACTTAGGCCACGAAGTACTTGGCCTCGGGGTGGTGGCAGATGATCGCCGAGGTCGTTTGCTCGGGGTGGTACTGGAACGACGTCTCCTCGCTGACCACCACGCCGATGCGGTCGGCTTCGAGCAGCTCGGCCACCTTGACGTTGTCCTCGAGGTCGGGACAGGCGGGGTAGCCCCATGAGTAACGCCCGCCGCGGTACTGCTGGCGGAACAGTCCGGCCAGGCTCGGACCGTCCTCGTCGGCGAAGCCCCACTCCTCGCGGATGCGGCGGTGCCAGTACTCGGCCAGCGCCTCGGCCATCTCGACGCCGAGCCCGTGCAGCAGCAGGTAGTCCTGGTACTTGTTGTCGGCGAAGAGCCGCGCCGTCTCCTCGGACACCTTCGCCCCCATCGTCGCGATCGAAAAGGCGACGTAGTCGTTGCGGTCACTCGCGACGAAGTCGGCGATGCAGAGGAACGGTGCCTTCCCTTGCCGCGGGAACGGGAAGCGGAACCACTCGGCGGTGCGGGTGTCGTCCTTCCAGATGACGACGTCGTCGCCGTCGCCGTTGGCCGCGAAGTAGCCGTAGACAACCTGCGGAAGGAGGAGCCCGGCGGTCTGGGCCGCGGCCAGCTGGTCGCGCAGCGTCGGCCGGATGCGGTCCTTGAACTCGGCGTCGGGCTCGCCCTTCTCAGGCCGGAAACCCCACTGGTTGCGGAACAGCGCGGTTTCGTTGAGGTACCCGGCGATGTCGTCGAGGGCGATCCCCTTCACAACTTCGGCGCCGAGGAACGGCGGCACGAAGATCGGGTTGTCGCGCGCCACGTCACTCGTGCCGACCTCGCGTGCCGGCGCCTCGGCCCGGGCCGGTAGATCGCGGCCGCCGAGGGCGATGCCGAACTCTTCGTCGTCGACGAGCTGGCCCGACCGCTTGAGCGTCATGAGCTTGTCCATCGTGCGCAGGCCCTCGAAGGCGTCCTTGCCGTAGAACACGCGGCCGTCATACGTCGACCGCAGATCGCGTTCGACGTACGTGCGCGTGAGCGCCGCGCCACCCAACAGCACCGGCATCTCGGCCAGCCCGCGCTCGTTGAGCTCGAGCAGGTTGTCGCGCATGATCAGCGTGCTCTTGACGAGCAGGCCGCTCATACCGATCGCGTCGGCGTCGACCTCGCGCGCCTTGTCGAGCATCTCCTGCAGCAAGACCTTGATGCCGAGGTTGTAGACCTCGTAGCCGTTGTTGGTGAGGATGATGTCGACGAGGTTCTTGCCGATGTCGTGCACGTCGCCCTTGACCGTGGCCAGTACAATGCGTCCCTTGCTGGTCTCGCCCTCGACCCGTTCCATGTGGGGTTCGAGGTGCGCCACCGCTGCCTTCATGCACTCGGCCGACTGGAGCACGAACGGCAGCTGCATCTCGCCCGACGCGAACAGCTCGCCCACGACCTTCATGCCTTCGAGCAGCACGTCATTGACGATGCTCAACGCGTCGCGTCCGGTCAGCGCTTCGTCGAGGTCGATCTCGAGGCCGGCCCGGTCGCCGTCGACGATGCGGGCCTTGAGCCGCTCCTCGACGGGCCAGCCGCTGCGGTCCTCCTTCTCGACCTTGGTGACGTCGACGTCCTCGAAGATCTCGAGCAGCTTCTGCAACGGGTCATAGCCCTCGCGGCGCCGGTCGTAGATGAGGTCGAGGCACACCTCGCGCTGTTCCTCGGGGATCTTGTTCAGCGGCATGATGCGCGCCGCGTGCACGATCGCCGCGTCGAGCCCGGCCTGCACGCACTCGTGCAGGTACACCGAGTTGAGGACGTGACGGGCGGCGGCCTTGAGGCCGAAGCTGATGTTCGAGAGGCCGAGGATCGTGTACACGCCCGGCAACTCGGCCTTGATCAGCCGGATGCCTTCGATCGTCGACGCGCCGTCGCCGCGGCTCTCCTCGATACCGGTGCCCAGCGTGAGCGCGAGCGGATCGAAGATGAGATCCGACGGGAGCAGTCCGTAGCGGTTGACCGCGAGGTCGTGGATCTTCCTCGCGGCGCGCAGCTTCCATTCCGGCGTGCGGGCCTGGCCTTCTTCGTCGATGCACGTGCACACGACAGCGGCGCCGTACTCGCGAGCGAGGGTGAGCACGCGGTCGAAGCGAGTGCCGGGAGCGTCGCCGTCCTCGAGGTTGACCGAGTTGATGACCGCCTTGCCGCCGTAGCGCTGCAGTCCGGCCTCGATGACCTCGGGCTCGGTGGAGTCGAGCACCACGGGCGCGGTGATGCGCTCGGCGAAGCGCCGGGCCAGCTCGTCCATGTCGCGGACGCCGTCGCGCCCGACGTAGTCGACGCAGAGGTCGATGAGGTGCGAGCCCTCCTTGACCTGCTCGCGCGCCATCGCCTCGCACGCGTCCCAGTCCTCAGCGAGCATCGCGTCGCGGAATGCCTTCGAGCCGTTGGCGTTGGTGCGCTCGCCGACGGCGAGGTACGAGGTGTCCTGGGCGAAGGACACAGGGGCGAAGATCGACGCGGCGCCGGGCTCGAGTGTTCCCGCCCGCGCCCCGGGCGTGAGCGACGCGCACCGTTCGACGACCTTGCGCATGTGTTCCGGGGTCGTTCCGCAGCAACCGCCGACGACCGACACGCCAAGCTCGGTGATGAAGCGGGCGTGGAACTCGGCGAGCTGGTCGGGAGTGAGGTCGTAGACCGTCTGGCCGTCGACCACCGACGGCAAGCCGGCGTTGGGAAGGCACGCGATCGGGAACGGCGAGTTCTGTGACAGGTGGCGCAGGTGCTCGCTCATTTCCTGCGGCCCGGTCGCGCAATTGAGTCCGAAGACATCGGGTCGCAGCGCGCCCAGCGCTGTGAGCGCGGCGCCGATCTCGGAGCCCAGCAGCATGAAGCCAGTGGTCTCGATGGTCACTTGAAGTTGGATCGGTACTTCGCGCCCGGCCGACTTCATTGCCCGGCGCGCCGCGATCACGGCCGCCTTGGCTTGGAGCAGGTCCTGGCACGTGTCGATGAAGATGAGGTCAACGCCGCCTTCGAGCAACGCCGAGGCGAGCGTCTCGTACGCGTCGCGCAGCTCGCGGAACGTGATCCAGTTCAGCGTGGCCATCTTGGTGCCGGGGCCCATGTCGCCGGCCACCCAGCGGTCGGCGCCGTACCCGCTCGCGACTTCGCGCGCGAGCCGGGCCGACTTCAGCGCCAGTTCATACGCACGGTCCGCCAGGCCGTACTCGGACAGAACAGTGGCGAACCCGCCGAAGGTGTTGGTCTCGACCACGTCGCAACCGACGGCGAAGAACGAGTCGTGCAGGTCGCGGATGACGTCGGGACGGGTGTCGTTGAGGATCTCGGGGCAGCCCTCGTACTGCGGGCCGCCGTAGTCGTCGATCGACAGGTCCCGTTTGTGCAGGTTCGTGCCGGTGGCGCCGTCGTAAATGACGACGCGCTCGCGGATTGCGTCCAAATAGCTGCCCATCAGTCCGTCAAGGCTACCGGGACCTACATTCGAGGCGTGCCCCATTACACAGGCAAGGGCGACGACGGGACCACCGGGCTGCTGTACGGCGGCCGGGTCGGGAAGAACTCGCCGGCGCCGACCGCGTACGGCGCGGTCGATGAGGCCCAGGCCTTCATCGGACTGATACGCGCCGAGGTCGAGCGCGACGGTGAGCTCGACACGATGCTCGTCGAGGTGGCGCGCGATCTCTGGGTGCTTATGGGCGAGCTGGCCACCGACCCCAAGAACGTGCACAAACTCCAGCAGCGGGTGACGTCGGAGATGGTCGAGCGCGTGGGCGAGCGGGTCGCCGAGGTCGAGGCGCGGTTCGAGATGCCGCGTGAGTTCGTCATCCCCGGGGAGAACCGGGTCGCCGCGTTGTGCGACGTCGCCCGCACCGTGGTTCGCCGGGCCGAGCGCGACGCGATCGGCGTGGGCAGCCCCGAGGTGCTCGCCTACCTCAATCGGCTGTCGAGCCTCATGTGGGTGCTGGCCCGGTGGCAGGAAGGCGGGCATTCGCTACCGTCACGCTCATGAATTTCTCGACCGCCCGACAGGTACCCGACGATGCGCAAGTGTTGGGCGTCCCCGTGTTCGCGGGCCGGACGATGCCCGACGGTGCGGGCGTGGATCTCGATCTCGACTACCTGGCCCGACGCAAGTTCGACGGCAAGGCCGGCCAGGTGCTGGCCCTCGCCGCGGACGACGGCTCGACCGTCGTCGCCGTCGGTGTCGGCGAGCCGGCCAAGGTCACGGTCGACTCGATGCGGCGGGCGGCCGCCGCGCTGCTCGGTGCCGCGGGCGACGCGACGTCCATCGCGACAACGCTGCTCGCGGCGATTCCGCCGTCGATCGACAAGAAGGCCGCCGCCCAGGCGATTGCCGAGGGCATGGCGCTGGCGGCTTACCGGTTCACGACGTACAAGAGCGAGGCCGATCGCCCGAGCGTGGAGACCGTCACCGTTGTCGGCGGCGGCCAAGCCGCCCTCGACCGCGGCGCGCGCGTCGCCGAGGCCGTCGCCTTGGCGCGTGATCTCGTCAATGAGCCGGCGGGAGCGATGACGCCGACGCGCCTTGCGGAGCTGGCAACCGAGATCGCAGAGCGCGAAGGCCTCACGATCAACGTCCTCGACGAGGTCGCCATCGAGAACGAAGGGCTCGGCGCGCTGCGCGGCGTGTCGCTCGGCTCCGACGAACCGCCGCGCCTGATCGAGCTGGTCTACGAGCCGGCGGGCCGGTCGCGCGGCACGGTCGCTCTCGTCGGCAAGGGCATCACGTTCGACTCTGGCGGCCTGTCGTTGAAGACCGCCGACGGCATGATGACGATGAAGACCGACATGGCCGGCGGCGCCGCGGTCCTCGCGACGATGGCGGCCCTGCCGGCGCTCGGCATCAAGACGAAGGTCATCGGACTCATCCCGACCACCGAGAACATGCCGGGCGGCAAGGCGATCAAGCCCGGCGACGTCCTCAAGGCGCGCAACGGCAAGACGATCGAAGTGCTCAATACCGACGCGGAGGGACGCCTCGTGCTGGCCGACGGTTTGTCGCTCGCCGTCGAGGCCAAGCCCGACGCCATCATCGACCTGGCCACCCTCACCGGCGCGCAGGTCGTCGCCCTCGGCCGGCGCATCGCCGGGCTGATGGCCACCAACGACTCGTTGCTCGAGCAGGTCGAGGTGGCGGCGGACAAGGCGGGCGAGCCCGTGTGGGAGTTGCCGCTGCCGGACATCTACCGCAAGGACATCGACTCCGAGATCGCCGACGTCAAGAACATCGGGCGGCCCGGCCAAGCCGGCACCCTCATCGCCGGGCTGTTCCTCCGCGAGTTCACCGGCGACGTGCCGTGGGTGCACATGGACATCGCCGGGCCGGCGCGGTCCGACGAGGACGACGCGTATCTCCGCAAGGGTGGCACCGGCTTCGGCGTTCGCACGCTGCTCGAGTTGTTGACCTCGTTCACCCGTCCCTCGTAGGGTCCCGACCATGCGCAAGCTCATCGCCCTGGTCGGTCTCAGCGTCCTGTTTCTCGGGGCGTGCGGCAGCGACAGCAAGACCGACGACAACGCGTCCGGCTCCACCACGACGGCCGCCGCGTCGAGCGGTAACAATGCGGCGGCCTTCACCGACTTCTGCGGCGCCCGGGCCGGCTTCACGCCGCCCAACCCGGCGGGCGGGGCCGGTGACCTGAAGAGCAACCTCGAAGCGGCCGAGAAGAATCTCGACAAGGCCGGCGATTACGCGCCGTCGGAGATCAAGAACGACGTCAAGACCGTCGCCGCCGCGTACAAGAAGTTCATCGCCGCGATGAAGGCCGCCAACTACAACTACGCGTCGGTCAACCCCGCCGACTTGCAGGCGATCGGCACCGCTGACGTGCAGGCCGCCGGCCAGCGCATCACCGCGTGGGTCCAGGCGCACTGCTCCTAACGCATTAGGCGTCGGCCGCGGCTAGCGCGCTGCGGTGGCGATCCCAGCCCCACGCGGCGGCCTCGTGGGCCATCGCGGGGTGGAACTTCCATCGCAGCAATTGGCGTTCGGCGGTCTCGAGGTCTTCGCCCAACTCGAACAGTGACAGGGCGAGTTGGCGGGCGCGGCGGCGCTGGCTCTCCACCGTCGGCGCTTGCAGCTGGGCGGCCTGCCACGCGTCGTGTGACTTCTTGAGGTCGGGCGGCAGGCGGATGATCTGGCGCCGGCTGAGCGGCGGCACCTTGCGACGAACGGCGAGCACGTCGTCGCCGCGGTCCTGGGCCAGGTCGAACTGCACGCACCTGGTCAGGGCGCGGGCGAACGGGGAGTGCTTGCTCGACGTGGCCGCCAGTCCCAGCGCCCGCGCCGTGTGGTCGAGGGAGAGCGTGAAGCCGGCAGGTGACGCTTCGAGGCCCCGCGCGAGCCGCCGAATCAACCACGTCGTCGAGGGGCCGAGGATGCTGAGCCAGTACTCCTCGACGTAGTGCGACCGCGGATCGAGGCCCACCGAGTCGATCACCGGATCAGGCCACGGGCGGATCTCAAGGGTGTCGGCCATCTGTGCCAACCTCCTAGTACTGGAGCTACGCCATAGGGGAGTTCATGTAGTTTCATGTCTTCTGAAACTGACGTCAAGAGCTGGATCGACCAGGCGAGGCAGGTCGTCGTCCTCACCGGTGCGGGGATCTCGACCGACTCCGGCATCGCCGACTTCCGTGGCCCGCAGGGCATCTGGACCAAGAATCCGGGGGCCGAGAAGAAGGCCGACATCCGGTACTGGATGAGCGATCCCGAGGTGCGCAAGGCGGGGTGGCGCACTCGGCTCGAGTCGCCGGTGTTCGCGGCCGAGCCCAACGCCGGCCATCGCGCCCTCGTCGAGCTGGAGCGGCGCGGGAAGCTGCTCGCCATCGTCACCCAGAACGTCGACGGTCTCCATCAAAAGGCCGGGTCCGACCCCTCGCTCGTCCTCGAGGTCCACGGCACCGCGCATCGAGTCCGGTGCATGGCCTGCGGCGAGAACGCGCCGATCGAGCGCGCCCTCGACCGCGTGCGGGCCGGCGAGGAGGATCCGCCGTGTCGGAGCTGCGGCGGGATCCTCAAGACGGCGACCATCAGCTTCGGCCAGTCGCTCGATCCCGACGTCATCGACGCCGCGCAGCGCGCCGCGTTGGCCGGCGACCTCATGCTCGCCGTCGGCTCGACGCTCGGCGTCTACCCGGCCGCCGGGCTGGTGCCGCTCGCCGCGCAGGCCGGCGCCAAGGTCGTGATCATCAACGACGCGCCGACCGAGCTCGACCGGCTCGCTGACGCGGTGATCCGCGCGTCGATCAGCGAGGTGCTGCCGAGGCTCGTCACCAGCGACCCCGATGAACCACCTCGGCCACCGGGCGCCGACCTAGTTTGAGCGACGACGACGGGCGGTCCGGCGCCGGGTAGCCGATCGCGACGGCGCCGATCGGCGTGAACGGGTCGGGCACGGCGAACGCGTCGCGGAACGCGTCGATGCGGTCCGGAACGATGCCGAAGAAGAGGCCGCCGAGACCCGCATCGACGGCAGTGAGCAGCATGAGCAGGGCGGCGAACCCGGTGTCGACGTCCCAGTACGGCACCGGCCAGCGTGTCTCGTCGCGGTCGGTCCAGCCTTTGTCGGGAAGGGCGTACCGATCGAGGTACGCGTCCTTGTGGGACAGACAGACGACGATGAGCGGCGCGTTGTAGACCTGCTCGTGCGCGCTCGGGCCGGTGCTGATCGCGTCCCAGAACCGGTGCCGGTCATCGGTGGTCTCGATGACGACGAACGCCCACCCTTGGCTGAATCCGGCCGACGGCGCGTGGGTCGCGTTCTCGAGGATGCGATCGACGACGGCGGCGGGCAGCGGCCGATCGGCGAAGGCGCGTACCATGCGGCGACGTCTGACCACGTCTTGGAACTCCATGACCGGTGAACGTAGGCCGCAACGGCTCGTTCAACTGTCACGATTGACAGGGTTGTTGGGCGGCCTTAGCGTTTTTCCCGAGTGGCTTCCAATCGAGGGTGCCGCCGAAGGGGGAAAGCCAATGGCTGATGCCGAAGTTCGCAGGCTGTTCAGGACATTGAGCAAGCAGCCGGACGTCATCGAGGCCGCGTTGAACGCCGCCTCCGTGGACGAGCGACGTCAGATCCTTGACCAGGCTGGCGTGTTGCAGGCGGCTGGTGGCCTGACGCTGGAGCGCGATGCACTCATCAAGGACATAACGAAGCTCCTCACGCCAGCGCTGACGTTGGACCCGGACGCACCGCGTCCCGGTCCGGGTGGTGGCCGCCCGCGCCCCCGTCCCGGCCCCGGACCGGACCCAGCTCCGGGCGGCGAGGTGGGTCGTACAGTGGAATGGGTAGCCGCGGTTGCGACCGCCGCGGCGGGCGCCGCAGCGGCTGCCTGCTCGGCTGACTGACCCTTTCCAATGCTGGCCGACGCACGTCGGCCGGGAGCGACGACAGTGAGAATTCCGGCGGCCGACACCGCTTGGCCGACGCCGATCGTCTACCGCGGCACCGAATTGCGTGGCGCAAAGCAATTTTGGCGAGGCACACAGCGCAGCATCGCGCCTGCTGAGACTCTGGCGCGGATTCGGCCGCACTTCGCGACCGCTGGTCTCACGCGCATAGCGAACATCACCGGACTCGACCGCATCGGGATCCCGGTGACCATTGCAGTACGACCCAACAGCCGCACGCTCTCGACGAGTTCGGGAAAAGGGTTCTCGATCGAGGCCGCCAATGCGTCTGGCGCGATGGAGGCGTTGGAGCTTTTCCACGCCGAGGACGTCAGACTCCCGACGTCACGCGCCGCGTACCGGGACCTGCCTCCGAACCGCATCCCGGCTGAGGATCTCGGGCTGGTCAAGAACCACGTCTTCAACGAGGAGTGGCCGTACACCTGGCTTACGGGCTGGGACTTGACCTCGCAGGAGGACGTGCCGATCCCGTGGGCCGCCGTGCACATGTCAGCCGATCCGCGCCGGGGCTGGGAGCTTCACACCTTCCAGTTGACGTCGAACGGGCTGGCGTCAGGAAACAACTTCCTGGAAGCCCTCAATGCCGGCCTGTTCGAGGTGATCGAGCGCGACGCCGTGACCTGTCACCGGCTCGCGTGGTCGCGCAAGAAGGCTGCCCCGCCAGTCGTCGACCTCTCGACCATCGCGCATCCGTTAGTGGGCGAGCTGCTTCGCCAGTGCGCCGAAGCCGACATCGGGGTCGCCATCTTCGATTGCACGGTCGACACGCAGGTGCCCGTCTACATGGCGTACGTGTACGACCGTGTGTTGAATGACATCGGCGTGTACCGCGGCTACGGCGCGCACCTCGACCCGGAAGTCGCCATGATCCGGGCGATCACCGAGGCCGCGCAAGGCCGCGCCATCTACATCTCCGGCGCCCGCGACGACGTGTTCCGCCACAGCTATCGCCAACTCCAGCGCCATCACGCGGTCGACCTCGCGAAGATGATCGACGCGATGCCGGCCACCGTTGATGCCCGGTTGCGGCCGTCGACGGCGACGCCGACGTTCGAAGGCGACACACACACCGCAATCGGCCACCTGGCGGCGCTGGGGCTTCGTACGATCGTGGTCGACCTGAGCCGCGAGGAGTTCCCGATAAGCGTCGTGAAGGTCTTCGTGCCGGGCTTGGAGGGCTACATGTTCGACTTCTACGAACCGGGTCGGCGCGCCCGCCAGTTCCTGGACGCATCGGAATGAGCACCGTCGTGTTCCTTGGGCCCTCGCTCCCGGTGGACGAGGCGCGGGCCATCGTTGATGCCACCTACCTTCCGCCCGCCCGCCAATCCCACGTGCTCGACGCGGTGATCCACCGGGCTCCGACGCGGATCGGCCTTATCGACGGCGAGTTTTTCCAGTCCTTGTCGGTTTGGCACAAGGAGATCCTCTTCGCCATCGAGCGCGGCGTCGAGGTGTACGGCGCGAGCAGCATGGGTGCGTTGCGGGCCGCTGAGTGTTCCGCCTTCGGCATGGTGGGCGTAGGTGACATCTACGACCAGTACGCTGACGGCCGGCTAACCGATGACGACGAAGTAGCGCTGCTGTACGAGTTTGAAGCCGGCGCGTATCGCAGGCTGACCGAGCCGATGGTGAACGTGAGGGCGACCGTCGGCGCCGCGGTGGCGGCCGGCGCGATCGACGACGCCGTGGCGCAGCACACGCTCGTGGTTGCCAAGGGGATCTACTTCCAAGAGCGAACGCTCGCCCGGCTTTGGAGCGACCTCATCGAGTCCGGCATCCCGCGATCGGTCGTCGCCGTCATAGGCGACGTGTTCGCATCCGACTACGTCGATGTCAAGCGGAACGACGCGATCAAGCTGCTGGGGATCCTGCGCGAGCGGATGGAGGCCCCCGACCAGACGCCTCCGCCGCCGTCGTTCCAGCTCCAACGGACGAGCCATTTCGACACGCTTTACAACCGCGACCGCGCGCCGGCGAGCACCGGGGCGCCAGTCGCCTTCGAGGACGTTGCCAACCATGTCGCCTTGCACGATCCCGATTTCGACGACGTCAACTTCAGCGCACTGAACCGGGCCCTCGTTCTCGTGCTCGCGGATCTGTTACAGGTCGACCCCACTGCCGGCGACGTGGACGCGGAAGTATCGCGTCTTCGGGCCAGGAAGGGCCTCGAGTCGGCCGACGCGTTCGACAAATGGTTGGCGGCCAACGACATGGCGGCCGAAGAGTTCCGCGACCTCGCGACGCAGCTCGCGCTTTGCCGGCGGTTGCACCGGTGGTTCTTGGTGGCCCGCTGGATGGACCGCTCCACCAAGGTTGTGCTCGACGAGCTGCGGCTGCGGGGTTCGTACGAGGAGTGGGTTGCGCGGGCGTCGTCCCACGCCAGGCTGGTCGCCGAGGCCGGGTCACACATCGACGTCGCCGCGTTCTCGGGCATCCCGATCGAGGAGATGCTGGACGCCCACTCGGCGTGGACGGACCTACCCGCGGTCGACGACGTGAGCCGCTGGCTCCAAGAGGTCGGTTTCCACAATGAAGCCGCGCTGCGCATGGAACTCGTCTCGGCCCGGCTGGCACGCGACAGCTTGTTGCGCATGGTCGCGGGTTCGGCCTCCGCCGACGATCCGGTACCCGCGGACGCGCCACCGCCATAGTGGCGTCGAGTGAACCCGTTCGCGTGCTGCGGCCGAGCGCGCCCGCGGGTTTCATGACCGGTCAGGTGTTCGAGGACTACTTCGTCCGCGCCATGGGCCCGGCGATCGATGTTCGCCCAGTCGCCCTCGGTCCTTGGGCCCAGGCCGCGTTGCCCGATGACTGCGGTGCCACCAGCCCCACCGCGGACTTCGACGAGGCGACGCGCGGCTTCGATTTTGTCTGTCCTGATTTCAACGGGATCCCCCTGCTGCCGGCAGTGGCGGCGGCCCGGAACCGATCGTCGTCGTCAATCCGCCTGCTCGTGATCGCCCACTCGCCTGGTGCGTATCTCCTCGAGTGGGCGCTCCTGCGTCCTCTGCTCCGTACCGGCGACGTCATCGTCGCGCCCAGCGCCAGCGCCGGTCGGCTGATCGAGGTTCTGTGCCCCGCCCTGCTTCCGTTCGTGCGCGTGGTTCCCCACCCCGTTCCGCCGATCGGCGTTGTGGGCGCACGCGGAAGCAGGCGGGTCGTCGCGTTGTCGCGGCTCCATCCGGCCAAGCTCCTCCACCGGCTGGTCGACGCCGCCGCCGTCCTCACGCGCGACGGCGTCCCTTTCCGACTCGATATCGCCGGCCCGGACGCCGACGCGCGTGGCCGTTCGATCCCCTACGCCAATGCGCTGCGCGCCCGCATTGAACGGCTCGATCTGGGCACCTGCGTCCGCTTGGTCGGCGAAGTAGGCGGTGGCCGCCGCGCCGAGTTGCTGTCCCACGCCGACATTGTGGTGAACCTGTCAGTCGCGGTCGAGGAGTCGTTCGGCAAGACGGTCGTCGAGGCGCTGTCGTGCGGCATACCGGTGCTGGGGACCGCGTGGGACGGCCTGCCCGAGACGATTGGCGAGGGTGGTCAGTGCCTCCCTGTCATCATCGACGGCTTGGTGGCCGATGTCGAGGTCGACGGGTTGGCGCAAGGGATCGCCGGGCTCCTCGACGCGCCGCCCAGCGCGGACACGTGCCGGCAGGTCGCGTCAAACTCGGCTCCCGACCGGGCGGCCGCCTCCTACAAGGCCGTCTTGGATGAGGCGCGTGATCGGGACCCACCGCCGGCGCCGCCACCTTCTGATGATGAGCCCGGCGCACCCCCCGACGGGCTGCTGGCCTTTACCGCGCCGCTCCAGGAGTTCGGCTGGCATGAGCTGATGGTGATGCACGCCGTTGACGTCCGCCGCCGGCTCCGTCTCCTTGCCGGTAATGCGCCGCCGTCGCCGAGCGACGCCGACGAAGTGCGCGTGTTGCTTCTGAACGGGACGCGGAGCCCAGTGCAGAGGTTTATGGCCGGCGCGCCGGTGCCCGCTCGCGTGCTCTCCCCGCGCGCGTCGCCGCACCGTCGCGCCGACCGAAGCTTCGTCGAGCGCGTCGCCGACGCCGCCATCGCAGAAGCCACGGCGTCCTCACGTCTTGCCTGCCTCGGCTTCGTCGCCGTCAGTGGCCCCACCGATCTCCTCGAGCGCGGCCTCGTCGCGTTCGAGGACGACGGGGGCGCGCGCCGGGTTCTCGAGTTCTCGGAAGTCGAGCTGTTGCGGCGTCGGGGCCAGTACGCGGAGGCGTACGGACTTTTGGTGGGCGCTGAGCGCAGTAGCCGGGTGACTGAGCAATTTCCCGCGCACCTGCACCAGCTCACCGCGGTGTGCGAGGAGTGGGGCGCGCCCGCGCTGGCGCTGCCCTGGTTGCGAGACTGGTTGGAGCAGTTCCCGGATTCCCCAGAGGCTGGCCGCGTTTGGCTGGACCGCCATTGGGCGGCGGCGCTGGCCGGCGAGGACTACGGCGACGAGGCCAGAACCGCGCTCGAGCGCGCGTCGGCGTTGCTCGGTCGGATCGCGGAACGTGCACCCAACGCGTGACCGCAGCGCCGTGACCGCCGGCGGGGTGTCCGACCGCGCCACGCTCGCCGCAAGGGCGGCCGTGTTGCGGCCCGACGGCGTCGAACTGAGCGCTTCAGGCGGCACGAGGCGTGTCGCACTCAACGGGCGGGCGATGGTGGTCAAGCGCGTCGCCGGCGATCGGGAGGCGGCGACTGTCGCCGCGGTCCTGCGCGCGTTGGAAGCGGCGGACTTCGACGCCGCGCCGCGTCTCGTCGGCGCCGCGCGCGTCGGCGTGGAGTGGTATGTGGTCACCGAATGGATCCCCGGCAACGGCCCCGGCTTCGACGGCGCGTCGTGGGTGATGGACGTCGCGCCCTCGCTGCTGATACGGCTCCGCGAATGCGTCGTCGTACCTGCGTGGCGTTGTGAAGTCGCTTGGTGGATGACGCTGGCGCCGTACTTCGTGGCCGACGAGGTGGCGGCGCCGCTCGTCGCCCGACTGGCCGGGTCTCGCGAACGGGCTTGGGCGGGCCCGCGTACCCTCGCTCATGGCGACTGCTCACTTCAGAACGCAGTAAGTACCGACGGCGGCCCGGTGCTGATCGATTGGGAGTATGCCGGCAGCGCGCCGCTCGGGTTTGATGCGGGCTGGCTGTTGGCGTTTACGCGCAGCGGTGTTCACGGGGACGTCGATGTCGCGGCGCTGCAAGCTCGGTTGTCCGCTGATGGCTTCGATGACGCGGCGTTGTCGTGGTTCGAGGGTTTGGGGATGCTGCGCCTCCTGTTCCGGGCGCGCCAACTCGCCGATGCTCCGACGCGGCATCGGGTCGTCGGTCACCTCGAAGCGGCGGTGACCGCTCTCGCCACGACGTGGCACCGTGCCGATGGCTGACCGGCCCGGCGACGACCCTGCCGACCTCAGGTACCGGCGCTCGCCGCTGTTGTTGATGCAGTGGGTCGCAGACGAACTCCACATCGTTGACGCCGACACGCTGCGCGCGACGATCGCTCATCCTGCGTTGGTCGCGTTCCTCACGAGTGTCTCGGATTGGGTGTCGCACGCCGAACTGGTTGGGCGCGGGTTCGATGTGACTGAAGTCGACCTGGGGCACCTTGTCGACCTCGGCCTTCTCGAGGATTCGAACCACGACCGCGGCGGCGCTGGGCGTTGGCAGCCTCACGAGCTCGCGGTCCAGAGGCGCACGGCCGTGCCGCCCGTCGCGTCGGAGCCCAACGCCAGTCCGTCGGTGCC
>DASRJI010000166.1:0-38432 GCA_035649535.1 Acidimicrobiales bacterium
GCCAAAATTCGGGCGCCTCCAGCCCCGCCTCCTGCACCCACTTCCAGCCGGCGTCACCCCACCAGCGCCGGTCGTCGTAGCCGCCGGCGCCGATGAACTCGACGTAGGCCGCATTCGTCACCGCGGCCGCGTCGATCCAGAACGGTTCGAGCGTCACGGGATGCGCCGGCCGCTCGTTGTCGTAGGCCCACGGGTCGACGTCGGTCCCCATCACGAACTCGCCGCCGGGGATCAGCACCTCCCCACTCACGTTCTGGGCGGATTCGCGCGCCCTGAGCGGGCGCGAATCCGCCCAGAACGCCGGGGCACCCATGATCTGCCGCGTGGCGAGCATGGTCTCGTCGTGCTGGTGCTCGTGCTGGATGACCATCCCGTACACGAATCCGTCGCGAAGCAACGGCCGCTCGTCGTCGAGCGGTGCCCGATCGAGGAGGTCGAGCGCTTGGTCGCGCACGGCGCCGATGTAGGCGCGCGCCGCGTCAGGGGCGAGCAGCGACAGGCCGGACCTGATTGCTCGCGGGTGGCGGAACGCGTCGTACAGGTCATCGAGCTCGGGCCGGCCGGCGACGGTGCTGTCAACGGCGCGCAGCAGCCACTGGTCCTCGTAGTTGCCGACGTGGGCGAGGTCCCATACGAGTGGTGACATCAGCGGCGAGTGCTGGCGGCACAGGTCGTCCTCGCTCAGCGTGTCCGTGAGACCGAGCGATCGTCGCCGGACCGCTTCCAGCTCGCGGGCGATGACGTCGCTCAGGCCCACGACGGCACCCGGCGAGCCACGTAGCGCTCGAGGTATTCGATCACGCCCGCGTCGCCGGTTGCCGCGACCGCGAGGGCGAAACAGTTGTCGGCGGCCACCGCCAACCGTTCGTCTTCGAGTCCGGCGCCAGCGGCGGCAAACCACAAGTCGTGGGTTCCGGCGACGGCGCGTCTCGCTTCGCCGAGCAGGGCGTCGTCGAGCAGCGCGGTGACAACCATTGTCGCCACTTCCCACCACGGCGACGGAAGCGCGTCGAGGTAGCGGATCTCGAGCCACCCGCGTGGCCGCACGGGTGGGAACAGCATCGTGAGGTGGTACGTCAGGTCGTCGACGGTGGGGTAGCCGATTGGCGAACCACGTTCCAGCCACTCGCCGAACCGGAGCGGGACGGGCAGCGAGATGCACGAGCCGTCAGTGCCTCTCGCGACAAGCGTGGGTGCGGCCCACGCGTACTCGATCCAGCCGTCGGGCAATGGTCGATCGGCGCGTACGGCCGCGGTGCGGGCCGGCTCCATCGCCATCCACGTCGCCAGTCGCGTCGAGTTGGTGCCGGCCTCGTTGGGCGAGTTGGCGAAGGCGGCGACCATCGCCGGGCCGATGAGGTGCGCGACCTGCCAGCGATCGCGGTGGTTGGTCGGTGTGACGCCGAGATTGAGCTGCAACGCGGCGGTGTTGCACATCATCTGTCGGCCGGCGCGTCCGAGTCGGTCGAAGTGCGCCTCCATGGCGCGGTAACGCACGCTGTCGACGACGCGCGTCGGCGGTCGCCACCGGTCGGCGCCCACCGAGACGAGGTCGATACCTTCGGCGCGGGCCCGATCGTGAAGCTCGGCGACGTCCCGCGTCGTCGCCGCAATCGCCTGGGATGTCGTCGCGGCGGGCGGCGAGCTCACTTCGAGCTGGCCGCCCGGTTCGCACGTGACGCGGCCGCCGCTCGCGAGGGGAGCGCGAGTGATGCGTTCGAGCACGTCGATGGAGGGCCGGCCTCGGTCGCTCGTCGCGAACGTCAGGAATTCGAGTTCGAGGCCGACGAGCGGCTGGCTCGTCGGCACGAGGCAAAGCTCAGCGATTACACGCCGGGCGTCGGCCCTCGTCAGTACCCGGCGTGGTGACGGCATGCCCTATCGGTGCCCGAACCGGGCGGCGACCCAGACCAGATTCCGCTCTGGCGCGAGCCAGGCGACGATGCTCGTCATCCTCCCGATCATCCCACGGGTAGTTCCCCTAAACGCGGCGGCGTTACACCCGTGCATAGCATTCAGCCCGACACCGAACGGAGGGGTGGATGCGTCACGTGGTGCGGGCGGTGCTGGGAGTGTTGCTCCTGGCCGCGACGGTGTTCTGGTTCGCACCCGCCTCCCACGCCTGCGACCCGAAGACGGGCGAAGGGTGCGACATGTCGCCGCCCGCGTCCAACACGCCCGCGCCGCACCCGCAGCCCACGACACCACCGTCCGCGGGCAACTTCACGCCGCCCGGCTCACGACCGGCCGCGCCGCCGGCCGTGAGCTTCTTGCCGCCGGGCGCCAACGCGGTGCCGGCGGGCGACTTCGCCGGTGGTCTGCCTGTCGCGCCGCCCGGACCCAATCCGGACGCCGCGCTCTCGGGCACCCCGCCCGTCGGGCCGACTGCGCAGGTGACACCATCGGGTGGCTGCGCGCTGGGCCGCCGCGAGGTGTTGCAGGTGGATGACGGCGCGGCGGTGCAGGGCATCCAGCTCGTGGCCTGTCCTGGCAAGAAGCCGTCCGTCAGCGACGAGGACACCGCCCTGGCGATTGCCGCCGCGATTCTTGGTTTGAGCGCGCTACCGACGCGCAAGAAGAAGGCGGCGCCGCCGGCGGGACCCGACACGTCGATGTGCGCCGCGCTGCACGCCGAGATCGCGGCCGCCGACGCGCTCTACAACCAGAAGGTCACCACGCTGCAATCGATGCCGATCGACTCGGCTGGCCGCGAGACCGCGCTCGCCGAGCTCAATGCGGCGCGCGCCCGGCAGGCCACCGCTCTAGCCGCGCTACAAGCCCATCCGCAATGTATGCCGTCATGACGCAGCCGACTGCGACCCAGCAGCGCACGCGCTGGTGGCTCGCACCCCAGTTGCGGCTTGGTCTCGCCGTGATCCTCATGGTCGTGGCGGTTGGCATCTTCCTTGCCAACCGCAGCGACGCGGCGACCAACAACGACATCACGTTGCAGGGCGCCGACGTCCCGGGCGGGAACACATTCACGCCGTCCATCGCCGATCCGGCCCCAGCACCCGCGAGTGCGCTCACTGCGCCGCAGCCGAGCACCGCCGGGATCGTCACCGCCAAGGCCGACGCGCAGGGCCTGTACGGCGGCACGCGTAACGGCACGAACTGCAATACCACCGCGCTCGTGCAGTACCTCGAGACCAACGCGAATCGCGCCCGACCCTGGGCCGGCGCGCTGGGCATCGCCTCCGACGACATCCGCGCCTATGTGGGCGCCCTGACGCCCGTGGTCGCTCGCGTCGACACACGGGTGACGGACTATGGCTTCGCCGACGGCCGCGCCGTGCCGCGTCAGGTGGTCTTGCAGGCCGGCACGGACGTTCTGGTTGATCGAGCGGGGCTGCCCCGCGTCCGATGTGCATCGGGCAATCCGCTGGGACCGCCGCAGCCGATCAGTGGCACGCCTGATTACCGCGGCCCGCGGTGGGCGGGCTTCTCACCGGCGACGATCGTCGTCGTCGTCCCGGCCAGCACGCCGGTCATCCTCATCCTGGTCGACATCCGCGACTTGGCGATCTTCGTGCGTCTACCCGGGTCGATCGTCATCATCGACCTCGACCGCGGTGAGCTCACTGGCGGTCTCGTCGTACTCGAGGCTGGTCAGCGCGCGCGGCTCACAGGACGCAACTGGCCGGCGGGCACCGCGGTGACCCTGACGTTCGACAATCCCGCAGTGACACTGGCGACGGTGAACGCCGACGGCGCGGGGAGTATCGCAGCCGATGTGACGATCCCGCCTGCCGCCGCCCCCGGACAGCACACCGTGACGTTCACCGGCGGTGGCTTCACGGTCACCCAGACGGTGTACGTGATCCCGCGCGCACCAACGGCGCGGGTCTCCGCAGTCTGAACGCTCTAGGCGGCGACGGGGACGTGTTCGCCCAGACGGCGGGCGACGGCGTCGACCTGCGCCTCTGCCCGGTGACGGGCGGCGAGGACGGCACCGGCGTTGCTGGCGGCGCGGTCAGCGCCGAGGGTGATGAGCCAGCGAACCAGGGGCATGTGATGGACGGTAAAGATGCCGTGTGACAGACGACCGACTCGGTCGTGGCTATCGCGTAACGCCTAGATGAACGCTTGCTGATCCCAGCTACCGTGCCCCGATTGGGGCGACGACGGATCTTGGCCGACGTCACCCCGCTGCGCGCGAGCCGTGACTTCTCGCTGCTGTTCAGCGGCCAGCTCGTGTCCTTCCTCGGCAGTCAGCTGACGGTCGTCGCTGTCCCGTACCAGGTGTACGTCCTCACGCACTCGTCGCTCGCCGTCGGCATGGTCAGCCTGGCGCAGCTGGGCCCGCTCATCATCGGCTCCCTCATCGGCGGCTCGATCGTCGACAGCGCCGACCGGCGAACGCTGATGCTGCGCATGCACGTTGCCCTGGCTGCGGTCAGCGTTGCTCTCGCGATCAACGCGATGAATGGACGGTCGGCGCTGTGGCCGCTCTTCGTGTTGCCCGCAGTCGCCGCCGCGTTCTCCGGCGTTGACCGGCCCGCGCGCAGCGCGATCATCCCGAGCCTTCTCGACGAGGAGCTGTTGCCGGCCGCCTACGCGTTGTGGCAGATCCAGATGCAGCTGGGCTTCACACTCGGGCCGGCGGCGGCCGGGTTGTTGCTCACCCAAGTCGGTCTGGCGGCGGTGTTCTGGATCGACGCGGGCACGTTCGTTATCGCATTCGTGCTCACGTACCGGATGCAGCCTCACCCGCCGATTGGCGGTGGTACCAAGGCCGGGCTCGGATCGATCGTCGAAGGCCTCCGTTTCGCTCGCGGCAATCGGCTCGTGCAAGGCGGCTTCCTGATCGACCTCGACGCCATGATCCTCGGCATGCCGCGTGCCTTGTTTCCGGCGCTGGGCACCGGGCTCTACGAAGGCGGCGCGGCAACCGTCGGGCTGCTCTATGCCGCGCCTGGGGCTGGCGCGCTGGTGGGCGCGCTCACCACCGGCTGGGTCAGCCGCGTCCGCCATCAGGGCCGTGCCGTGCTGATCGCCGTGGCGGTGTGGGGCGCGGCGATCGCCGGCTTCGGCATGACGCGCGTATTGCCGCTCGGGCTCGCGCTGCTCGCCCTCGCCGGGGCGGCCGACGTCATCTCTGCCGTCTACCGCAACACGATCTTCCAGCTCGCAGTGCCCGACGCCTTGCGCGGCCGGCTGTCGGCCCTGCACATCGCGGTGGTGACCGGCGGGCCGCGTCTGGGCGACGCCGAGGCGGGTGCCGTCGCCGCCCTGACAACGCCGCGCGTATCAGTCGTGTCGGGCGGCGTCGGCTGCATGATCGGCGTCGTTCTGGTGGGCTGGGCCCTGCCCGAATTCCGCCGGTACCGCACCCGCGGTGGTGACGAACCGGTACCCGTAGACTCGGCCCAATGAGCGTGAAAGTACGCACGGTGGCCGACGTGATGAGTACGCCCGTCGTGACCGCAGCTCCGTCGGAGACCGTCGCCGAGGCCGCCACCCGGATGTCGGAGCGCCGAGTTGGTTCAGTGGTTGTCGTCGACGGACTCCGCCCAATCGGCATCCTTACCGAGCGCGACTTGATCAAATTCGCGGCGGCCGGGGCCGATCCCGTCGGTACCAAGGTGTCGGAGTGGATGACCGAGGCGCCGGACTGCGTCGACCCGGACCTCGAGGTGGCCGAGGCGTGGAGCAGTCTCGGCGAGCACGGCTACCGCCACATGCCGGTTACCCGCGACGGTGAGCTGGTCGGCCTGGTCTCGATGCGCGACCTGATCCGCATCGCGCAGATCCGTCCGGTCGAGGGCGCGTTCACCGACGTCCCTCGTGGCCTCAAGGGCGTGATCGTTACCGAGACCGAAGTCGGCGACGTACGCGGTCTGGAGGGCTTCTACCACTACCGCCAGTATTCGGCGATCGACCTCTGCGAGCAGCGGCCGATCGAGGATGTGTGGCGTTTGCTGTTTGACGGCGCGTTGCCCGAGACGCTCGCCGAGCGGGAGTCGTTCATCGACGAGGTCCGCCCGCTGCGCGACATCCCGGCCGACGTCGGCCGCGTCTTGCCCGAGATTGCCACCGCCGGCGAGCACTTCACGCCGCTTGACGCGCTGCGCACGTCGGTGTCGCTCGTAGCTGCCGCCGAAGGATTCCGGCCCTGCCTCGACGTCGACCGCAGCGAGCTGCGTGCCAACGCCATGCGCATCAGCGCGTTGGTGCCGACGCTCATCACCGCGCTCTACCGGTTGCACAACGGGCTGGAGCCGATCCATCCGCACCCCGAATTGCCGTACGCGGCCAACTACCTCTACATGCTCACCGGCGACGAGCCGTCACCGGAACACGCCAGCGCGGTCGAGCACTACATGACCTCGACGATCGACCACGGCTTCAACGCGTCGACGTTCACCGCGCGCGTCGTTGCCTCCACTGGCGCCGACCTCGGCGCGGCGGTTGTCGCCGGTATCGGTGCGCTCAGTGGCCCACTCCACGGCGGCGCGCCCAGCCGAGCGCTCGACACGCTCGACGCCATCGGTCATCCGGACAACGCCGCCGCGTGGATCCGCAATGCTGTCGAGCGGGGCGAGCGCATCATGGGCTTCGGCCACGCCGTGTACAAGACCGAGGACCCGCGTTCAAACATGCTGCGCGGCGTGGCGCAGAAGATCGGCCCCGACAGCGGCCTGGTGCAGTTCGCTACCCGCGTCGAGAAGACGGTTGTCGACACGCTGGCCGAGCTGAAGCCGGGCCGCGAGCTCTACGCCAACGTCGAGTTCTACGCCGGAGTCGTGATGGAACTTGCTGGCCTCCCGCGCGACATGTTCACCCCGACGTTTGCCTCGAGCCGCGTGATCGGGTGGTGCACGAACATCCTCGAGCAGGCGAGCGACAACCGCATCATCCGGCCGTCGGCGCGCTACGTGGGTCCGCCGCCGCCCGAGGCCGTACCCGCCATTGCCTGAGGTCGGCGAGGCCACCGAGGTCACGCGGGAGCTGGTCGCGGCGCTCCAGCGCCTGATCCCGCAACTGTCGCGATCGGCCCCGCCGGTCGACGAGGGCGCGGTCAAGGAGATCGTCGACTCACCCGCGTGTCAGCTGCTCGTCGCACGCGACGACAGCGGTGCCATCGTCGGTTCGCTCACGCTGGTGCTGTTCCGTATCCCGACCGGCGTGCGCGCATGGATCGAAGACGTCGTCGTCGACGAGGCGGCGAACAACCAAGGCATTGGTAAGGCCCTGAATCGCGAAGCGCTTCGGCGGGCCGAGGCCGCCGGCGCTCGCAGCGTCGACCTCACCTCCAGCCCGCGCCGCGAAGCCGCCAACCACGTTTACCAGCAACTCGGCTTCAAGCCGCGCGAGACGAACGTCTACCGTTACGAACCATGATCCGGCTCAGCGTCTTCTACCCGACGACCGACGGCGCCACGTTCGACCACGACTACTACCGCGACAAGCACGTACCCCTCGCGATGAAGACCTGGGGACTGTCTGCCGCCCAGATCGACAAGGGCCTCGACGGGCCGTACGTCGCCGCCGTTCATTTCACGTTCGAGTCGATGGACGCGATGGGCGCGGCGATGGGCTCGCCCGGCACCGGCGACGTGATGGCCGACGTCGCCAACTACACGACGATCCAGCCCGTTCTCCAGACGAGCGAGATCGTCAGCTAAATCGCGTTGAGGGCGGTGACGACGAGGCTGGCGCCTCGGATGTCGCCGGTCGTGCCCTCGCCCATGCGGTTCATCACGTAGGCGACGGTCATCCGCTTGTCGAGGTCGTTGACGACGATGGAGCCGCCCCATCCACCCCAGAAGCACGCCTTGTTGGCACTGAGCGGGATCTCCTCACCGGTGAGGCCGTAGCCGATACCCAGCTTCATCGGGACGCCGAGGACGAGGTCGGTGCCCTGGGCCTGCACGTCGAAGATGTTCTCGATCGTCGCCGGCGACAGCAGCTTGGTGCCACCGACGGCGACGCCGCCGTTGGCGATCGCGCTCTGCGCGATCGCGACTGACCGTGCGTTGCCGTGGCCGTTGGCCGCGGGTATCTCGGCGCGACGCCACGGTTCGGTCCAGGACATCTCGGCGCCGAGCCCGCCGGTGATGCTGCCGAACGTGCGCGCCACGACGGACGTCGGGTCCAACCCCTCAGGCGAGATCGCGTCGGGCGGCGGGATGACTCGAGCGATACGGCTGTCGCATTCGGCCGGGGTGCCGATGTGGAAGTCGGCGCCGGTCGGACCGGCGATCTCCTCGGCGAAGAACGTGCCGATCGACTTGCCGGTGACCCGACGGACGATCTCACCGAGCAGATAGCCCTGGGTGACGGCGTGGTAGCCCGACGCCGTTCCCGGCTCCCACCACGGCTCCTGGGCCGCGAGCACCGACGTGGCCCGATCCCAGTCGTACAGCTCCTCGAGCGCGAGCGGCGGATCCCAGCCGGCCAGACCGGCGGTGTGTGACATGCAGTGACGGACGCACACGCCTTCCTTGCCGTTGGCCTTGAACTCGGGCCAATAGTCGGCGACCGGCGCGTACAGGTCGACCTCGCCGCGGTCCGCGAGCACGAGGACGGAGAGCGCGGCCATCGTCTTGGTCGTCGACCAGACGTTGATGATCGTGTCCCGCTCCCACGGCGCGTTCGTCTCCGTGTCGGTGACGCCACCCCAGATGTCGACGACCAGTTCGCCGTCGAGGACGACGGCGGTCGATGCGCCGACGTCCTGACCGCTGTCGAGGTTGTTGGCGAACACGTCGCGGACGGCGTTGAAGCGCTCGTCGCACGTTCCCTGGATCTCAGCCATGGGCGAACGCTAAGTCAGTCGAGGCCGGGGCGCTCGCCGGCGGGCACCAGAACGCAGTGCGTCCCCGTGTAGATCGTCGGCATGCACTTGTTGCAGTGGATGCACAGCGACTCGGACGCGTCGCCATCCCGCCACCGGTTGATCAGGTTGGGCTCCCGCAGGAGGGCGCGCCCGATGGCGACGAACTCGAAGCCCTCGGCCATGGCCGACTCGACCGTGGCCCGTTCGGTGATGCCGCCCAAGAGGATGAGGGGCAGCCGGAGTTCGGCGCGGAACCGTCGCGCCATCGGCAAAAAGAAGGCCTCCTCAAAGGGATAGGCGGGCATGAACTTCCGCGACGTGAGGCGGAAGGCGAGGCGCATCGCCGGCTTGAACGTGGCCGCCATCTCGTGGATCGGCGCATCGCCGCGAAACAGGAACATCGGGTTTTGGAACGAGCTGCCGCCGGTCAGTTCGATGGCGTCGACGGTGCCGTCGGACTCGAGGAGGCGCGCCGCTTCGATGCTGTCGTCGACGTCGAGGCCGCGCTTGACGCCATCGGTCATGTTGAGTTTGGCGACCACCGCGACCCGCGGGTCGACGGCGGCCCGTACCGCGGACGCGATCTCGCGGGCGAGGCGGGCCCGCTTCTCGGAAGTGCCGCCCCACTGGTCGCGTCGCTTGTTGAGGCGCGGGCTCAGGAACGCGCTGATCAGGTAGCCGTGGCCGAAGTGCAGCTCGACCGCGTCGAATCCCGACTCGGAGGCGACCCGCCCCGCACCGGCGAAGGCTCCGATTACGCCGGCGAGGTCGTCCTCGCTGGCGACCAGCGTGAACTTGAGCGCTTGCGGCGCGAACACCCTGGAGGGCGCCAGCCCGCGGCGACCGGCGTTGGCGGCGACAGGTCCGGCGTGACCCAGTTGCATGCTCGCCGCGGTGCCGTGCTCGTGCATGGCGTCGACGAATCGCCGTAGACCCGGGATGGCCTCGTCGCGCACGACGATCTCGCCTGGGGCGCCGCGGCCTTCGCGCGACACCGCGCAATACGCCAGAGTCGTCATCCCCACGCCGCCTTCGGCGACGGCGCGGTGGTAGTCGATGACGTTGTCGGTGACGAGGCCCTTGGGCGTCATGCCCTCGAACGTTGCCGACTTGATGACCCGGTTGCGAAGCGTGAGCGGCCCGAGTTGCGCGGGGGCAAACGGGTCGGGAGCGCTCATCGCTGCCACGCTAGGGCGATGAAGAAGCTCGTGGAGTACGGCCGCGACGACCACCCGGCCGATGACCCGGAGCGGGCGCAACTGGCGTGGGCCGTCGCCGCCATGGACGACTGCGACGAGTGTGGCGATCTCCGTATCGAGCTGACGCTCGAAGAAGCCGGCAGCCCGGGCGCCGGCATGGTGGGCCACTTCTCCCCAGCGACCGTGCGGCAGTTACGGGCCGCGCTGGCGGCCGGCTTGCGCGAACTGGGCGAGCCAGTCGAGTGACGACGATCTGGGTACGGTAGAGAACGTGGCCGAGAGCATCACGATCACTGACAACCGCACTGGGGACACCTTCGAGATCCCGATCGTCAACGGCGGCGTCTCCTCGGAGGAATGGCGGAAGGGCTTGCCCAACGTCTTCTTCTTCGACCCGGGGTTCATGGCAACCGCGGCGTGCGAGAGCGCCATCACCGAACTCGACGGCGACGCGGGCATCCTCCGGTACCGCGGCTATCCCATCGAGCAGCTCGCCGAGAAATCGACGTACCTGGAGGTCTCGTACCTCCTCCTGCACGGCGACTTACCGACGCCCGAGCAGTACAAGACGTGGCTGCACGACATCACCCACCACACGTACATCCACGAGAACATGCGCAAGCGGTTCATGGACGGCTTCCACTACGACGCCCACCCGATGGGGATGCTCGTGTCGGCCGTCGCCGCACTGTCGACCTTCTACCTCGACGCCAAGAAGATCGACGACGAGAGGCAGCGGCGCGCCGAGATCATCCGCCTCGTCGCCAAGATGCCGACGCTCGCCGCGGTATGTCATCGCTTCAGCGAAGGCATGCCCTTCGTCTATCCCGACAACAATCTCAGTTTCACGGCGAACTTCCTGAACATGATGTTCAGCCCGGACGAGAAGTACTTCTTCGACAACCCGGTGCTGGCCAAGGCGCTCGACGTGCTTTTCATCCTGCACGCCGACCACGAGCAGAACTGTTCGACGACGGCGATGCGCGTCGTCGGTTCGTCGCACGCCGACCCCTACACGGCGGCGTCGGCGGCGTGCGCCGCGCTCTACGGACCGCGCCACGGCGGCGCCAATGAGCAGGTCATCAGGATGCTCACCGAGATCGGCACGATGGAGGCGGTTCCCGACTTCGTCGAGGCGGTCAAGAGCGGCAAGAGCGGCCGCCTTCAGGGCTTCGGCCACCGCGTGTACAAGAACTACGACCCCCGAGCCACGATCATCAAGAAGACGGCCGACGAGGTGTTCTCGATCACCGGCTACAACCCGCTCCTCGACATCGCGCTCAAGCTCGAGGAGGTCGCGCTCAGCGACGAGTACTTCACGTCGCGCAAGCTCTATCCCAACGTCGACTTCTACAGCGGCCTCATCTACCAGGCGATGGGCTTCCCGATCGACACGTTCCCCGTGCTGTTCGCCATCCCCCGCATGTCGGGCTGGCTCGCCCATTGGGAGGAGCTGCTCGAGCAGGACTCCCGCATCGCAAGGCCGCGCCAGATCTACACCGGCCGCACGGCCCGCGACTACACGCCGATCGAGTCGCGCTAAGCGAGCTACGTAGGGTCGATCCGGAACAATCCGTGATCGAGCGACATCACGTAGAGGTCGCCGTTGCGCGCCTCGCCGAACGACGAGAGCTGTGACGTCGACAGGCTGGTGGCGCGCACCGACGCGTTGTTGCCGTTGCGCGTGAGCGCCATGACCTTGCCCACGCAGTAGTCGGCGAACAGATACGTGCCGTCCCAGCCGCGCAGCCGCGTGCCGCGGTAGACGTAGCCACCGGTGACTGCGCAGCTGCCGTCGTTGTGCGAGAAGTCGTAGATCGGATCGACGTTGCCCGCCGGCGGAGAGCCGCCGTTGTATGCGTGCTTGCCTTCACGCCGGTTCCAGCCCCAGTTCTGCCCGTGGCTACCCGCTGGCGCGAAGTCGATCTCTTCCCACTCGCCCTGGCCCACGTCGCCGATCCACATGTCGCCGGTGGATCGATCGAACGAGAAGCGCCACGGATTACGCAGGCCGATCATCCAGATCTCGACCGTGGGCGAGGCGGCTGCCGCGTCGATGCGGAGCATCTTGCCGAGCCGGTCGTTGGGGTTCTGCGCGTGGTTGTCGGTGTCGCCCGCTCCGCCACCGTCGCCCATGCCGACGTACAGGCGGCCGTCGGGCCCGAACACGACGTTCCCGCCGTTGTGGTTCGGCGCCGGCTGGTCGACGGCAAGAAGCTGGCGGGCCGCGCCGCTGACCGCGCCGTTGGCGAACGGGTACTCCATGACGCGCGTGTCGCCCGCGGTGTTCGTGTAGTTGATGACCATCGTCGAGCGCGTGGGCGAGAACGCCAGTCCCAGTAGCCCTTGCTCGCCGCCGTACGCGATCTGCCGCGACACGTCGAGAACCGTGGTGATCTGGCCGTTGCGGATGGCCTTGACGCGACCGCTCTGCTCGGCGACGTAGATCGCGTCGTCGTTGGGCGCTTGGGCCAGGGCGATCGGCACGCTGAGGCCACCGATTGCGGTGAGCTTGAGCCCGACCGGCGGCCCGCTCGCGGTTGTTGCGCCCGTGGTCGTGGACCGGCGCGTCGTGCGAGTGGTTGCCGCGGTAGGAGGTGCGGCGGTCGTCTCCGAGCTCGTCGCCGCAGCCGCTTCGGTTGTTGACGTCGTGGTGGGCGTTCTGGGTCGCCGCGTCGCGACCTTGTCGCCTCCGCATGACGCGGCGACAACCGTTGCCAGGGCGACCGCCGCCAGCCGCCGCCGGCGCCTCACGGGCGCAGCAACCGGACGAGTCCTTCTTGCACCACCGATAGCACCAATGTGCCGTCGGCCCGGAAGATTCGGCCTTCGGCCAGGCCGCGGCCGGTCGATGCCGAGGGGCTCTCCTGGTCGTAGAGCAGCCACTCGTCGGCCCGGAACGGTCGGTGGAACCACATCGCATGGTCGAGGCTCGCGACCATCACGTCGTCCTCGAACCGCACGCCATGCGCCAGCAGCACCGAGTCGAGCAGCGTCATGTCGCTGGCGTAGGCGACCACGCACACGTGGAGGAGCGGGTCGTCCGGGAGCCGGCCGTCGGCGCGCAGCCACACCTGCTGACGGTTCGAGCGACCCTCTTCGGCCGCGATGCGCCACGGGTCGCCGACGTATCGCAAGTCGATCGGCCGCGGTCGCGTGTACCAATCGCCCATCTGCTCCTTGAAGCGGGCCATGCGCTCTTGGAACGTCGGGAGGTCGTCGGGCGCCTCGACGGCGGGCATCGGTATCTGGTGGTCGAGGCCGGGCTCGTCGATGTGGAACGACGCCGACAGGTTGAAGATGGCCTTGCCGTGCTGGATGGCGACGACGCGGCGCGTCGTGAACGAGCGGCCGTCGCGGATGCGGTCGACGTCGTAGATGATCGGGATGGTCGGGTCGCCCGGCCGCAGGAAGTAGGCGTGCAGCGAGTGGACGTTGCCCCGCTCGACCGTGCGGCCGGCGGCGACCAGCGCCTGCCCGGCGACCTGGCCGCCGAACACGCGCTGACGCTTCTCGTCGGGGCTGCGCCCGCGGAAGATGTTGACCTCGATCTGTTCGAGGTCGAGCAGGTCGACGAGATCGTCGAGCGCCTCCTGGTCCATGGGCCCAATCATGACCGACCCCCTTTGACGTCGTGCCGGAGGCGCGCCTTGTCAAGAGGGGAGAACGCGATATATCGTGATCGCCATGAGCACTCGCCACGTCGCCATCTACCTCGACAACGGCCGGTTAGAGGTTGCCGGCGCGCCGACCGATGTCGTTGAGGTCGACGACGGTGACCGTACGGTCACGCACGAAGGCAAGCGCGTGGACGTGCACCTCGACGAGGCGAGCGATGTGTCGATCCTGGTGCCGCTTGATGCTCGGGTCGAGATCCACGCCGACACGGCCGACGTGAGCGTCACCGGCGTCGCCGGTTTCGAGTTGCACGTGGACACGGGTGACGTCGATGTGATCGACATTGACGGCGACGTGGAGATACACACCGACTCGGCCGATATCGCCCTCGACAACATCGACGGCCGGGTGAACGTGAACACGGACAGCGGTGACATCGAGGCGTTGCGCGTGCGCGGCAGCGTGGAGGTGCGCAGCGACAGCGGCGACATCGTGGTTCAGGCCGACGGTGATCGCGTCGACGCAGCCACCGACTCCGGCGAGATCGTGCTCGACCTTCGGCCGGTGGGCCGCGGCCGCTACGAGGCGCAGTCCGACTCGGGATCAGTGAGCGTGCGTTTCCCGCCGGGTACCGAGGTCGCCGCCAACTTGCGTACCGACACCGGTGACGTCCTCAACGACGCACCCGTGGGCGACGACGTGCGGCTCGCAGTGCAGACCGACTCGGGCGACATCACCGTCCTGGTCGGCGTGCCCGTCGCGTGACGCAAGCTTTCCGCCGCGGCGATCTTCGCCTGTTCCTGCTGGGTGCACTCGAGGAAGGGGCGCGCCACGGCTACGAGTTGATCCGCCTGCTCGAGGAGCGCTCGGCCGGCCTCTACCGCCCGTCGGCCGGCTCGATCTACCCCCGGCTCAACGCGCTCGAGGAGGCCGGCCTCGTCACCCATGCCGGCCGCGACTACCGCCTCACCGACGCCGGCCGCGCCGAAGTCGAGGCGCGCCGGACCGAGTTGCGCGACCTCGACCGGCAGTTCACCGGTCCGACGCGTCGCGGCGGTCACGCATTGCGCGCCGAGGTGCGCGCCGCCGCGGCTGAAGTGCGGTCGCAACAGCGCCGCTTGCATCGCCAGCCTCGCCGGCCCGACAAGGGCGCCGGGCTCAAGGCGTTACACGTCGAGCTGCGTGTGTTCGCCGCCGACGTGATGGCGGCGGCGCGCCGCACCGATGTCGACCCGGCCGCCGTCGGCCGCGTGCTGCAAACCCTCGACGAGGCCCGCGCCGCCGCGCTCAGCGCACTGGCTGGTTCGGACTCATAGCCACTCGTCGATATCCGCACCTGCTGGTCGCCGCGCTGGTCGGGCTGATCGCCGTCGGCTGGATCGCCGGCGTCGCGATCGGCCATCCGCATTTCGACGTCGCCGTCGCCGATTGGGTCACGCGCAACCGATCACCAGGCTGGACGTCGTTCTTCCGGCGGGTCACGGACCTAGGGGATACGACCGTTCTCCTCGGCGTGACGGTCGTTGTGTCGCTCCTCGCCGTGGTCCGCAAGCTTGGGCGGCGCGTCGCCGTCGCGCCGTGGCTGGCGGTCGGCGGCTCATGGGTGATTTCGCAGGTGGTGAAGCGCACCGTCGAGCGGGCCCGGCCGCCGCTTGCCTCGCAGCTCGTTCACCCCTCCGGGTATGCGTTCCCGAGTGGTCACGCGATCGAGTCGATCGCCGTGTGGGGCGTGGCGTGCGTCGTCATCTCGCTGGTGCTGCGGCGCCGGGCGCGCCTCGCCGTCCGGCTGGTGGCGGCGGCGGTGATCGTCGCCGTCGGGGTGTCGCGTATCTACCTCGGCGTGCACTGGACCACTGATGTCATCGCCGCCTGGATCCTCGGCGGCGCCTGGATGGCGACGGTCATTCGCGGCACGTAGATCCGCGGTCGGCGCCAACTAGCGTCACGCGCCTATGCGTATCGAGTTTCCCGAGGGGTTTCTGTGGGGCACCGCGACGGCGGCGCACCAGGTCGAGGGCGGCAACTGGAACAACGACTGGTGGATGTGGGAGCACGATCCGACGTCGACTGCGGTCGAGCCGAGCGGCGACGCGGTTGACCATTACCACCGCTACCCCGAGGACATCGCGCTGCTGGCGGAGCTTGGGTTCAACACGTACCGCTTCTCGATCGAGTGGAGTCGCATCGAGCCCGAGCGCGGTGAGTTCTCGCAGGCCGAGCTCGACCACTACCGGCGGATGTGTGGCGCGTGCCGCGACAACGGCATCGCGCCGATCGTCACGTTCCATCACTTCACGACGCCGCGATGGGTGACGCACGAAGGCGGTTGGGAGGAGCCCGACACTGCGGGCCGCTTCGCCGGCTATGTCGAGAAGACGACGGCTGCGTTGGGCGACTTGATGGGTTGGGCGTGCACGTTCAACGAACCCAACGTCGTCGCCACGATGGGCTACCTGGCCGGCGTGTTTCCTCCCGGTCGCCGTGATCCGCAACTGCGGCGTGCGGTCAACGACATCATCATCGACGCCCATCACCAAGCCGTCGCCGCCGTGCGCGCCGGTCCGGGCGATGCGCCCGTCGGCCTCACGCTGGCGATGACCGATTGGCAAGCGGTCGACGGCGGCGAGGAGCGGCGCGACCGCATCCGGCGCAACTACGAGGACGTGTATCTCGAAGCGGCGCGCCAGGACGACTTCATCGGCGTGCAGACGTACTCGCGCAGCCGCGTCGGTCCCGACGGTGTGCTCGACGCCGAGGAGGGCGTCGAGTTGACACAGATGGGCTACGAGTTCTGGCCCGACGCACTCGAAGCAACCATCCGTCGCGCGTGGGAGGTCACCGACGGTCTGCCGATCGTCGTCACCGAGAACGGCATCGGTACCGACGACGACACCCGCCGCATCGCGTACATAACGCAGGCACTGGGCGGTGTCCGCCGGTGCCTCGACGACGGGATCGACCTACGCGGCTACACGTGCTGGAGCGCGATGGACAACTTCGAGTGGGCCTACGGGTACCGACCGACCTTCGGCATCATCAGCGTCGATCGGGAGACCCAGGTACGCACGCCCAAGCCCAGCGCGCACTGGCTCGGCGGGGTCGCTCAGGCCAACGCCCTGGACGCCGATACGCTTTAGGCAGTGAGTCTCTCCATCTCTTCGCTGCGCGAACGTGCGCGCTCGGACACCGGCCAGAAGGCGATCCGGTACACCCTCGTCTCGGTCGTCGCGGTCATCGTCAGCCAAGTCGCGCTCGCCGTGTTCTACGGCGTGCTGCATTGGGGCCCGGTCTCGTCCGCGGTCACCTCGGCCGTTTTCGGCGGGGTGCCGTCGTACTACCTGAACCGCCGATGGGCTTGGGGCAAGACCGGCAAGTCACACCTGTGGCGCGAGGTCGTGCCGTTCTGGTCGCTCGCGTTCATCGGCCTGGCGTTCTCGACGTGGACCGTCGCCGTCGCTGACAACTACGCGCAGGAACACTTCACCAGCCACCTGGCCAAGACGGCGCTCGTCAACGGCGCCAGCCTGTTCGGCTACGGCGTGCTGTGGATCGGCAAGTTCATCTTGTTCAACAAGGTGATCTTCGCCCACCACCCCGAAGAGCTCGAGGCCGACCCGGCGCTCGACGGTCGCACGGGAATTCCGACCTGAGCGGTCGCGACTGGCTGGCCGTCGCCCAGGCGGCCAAGGGCTTCATGCCCGAGGACGAAGGCATGGCGCTCCACCACGCGGGCCGAACCGCGGCGGCAAGCGGTCTCGGCCCGTTGCTCGAAGTCGGCACGTACTGCGGCAAGTCGGCCGTCTACATCGGCGCTGCGGCGCGGGAGCACGGCGCCGTCCTCTACACCGTCGACCATCACCGCGGCTCCGAGGAGAACCAGGCGGGTTGGGAGCATCACGACACCGATCTCGTCGACCCGGCGACCGGGCGGATGGACACGCTGCCGTTCTTCCGTCGCACCATCGCCGATGCCGAACTGGAGAACACGGTGGTCGCGATCTTGGGCGACTCGCCGACCGTCGCGGCGAACTGGACGACGCCGCTCTCGCTGCTCTTCATCGACGGCGGCCACGGTTCTGAACCGGCGTGGGCCGACTTCAACGGCTGGACACCGCACGTCGCGCCCGGCGGCCTCCTCGCGATCCACGACGTGTTCCCGGACCCCGCCGACGGCGGCCGCCCTCCCTACGAGGTGTACTGCGGCGCTCTCGAGTCCGGCGCGTTCGAGGACGTCAGCGCCACCGGCTCCTTACGCGTGTTGCAGAAGCGCTAGTCGCGGACGGGTTCGCTGAGATCGGTACCCGTGGGGAGGTTGTCGCCGCGGAAGAGGCCGGCGGCCGGGGACACGCCGTCGAGCGCCTCGTCGGCTAACAGGACGGCCGCCGCGGTGTAGCTCGAGCGCTCGCCGCCCGGGAAGTAGATGCCTTCCGGGTAGACGCAGCCGGTCCAGTACGCGCCGTCGTCTTCGTAGCGGTACCGCTGCACCCAGTCGAACAGGGCGCGGGCTTCGCCGTCCATGCCCGCGGCGTCGAGCGCCATCACGCACTCCGCGGTCTCTGCCGCGGTGACCCACGGGCGGTCGGACACACACCGCACCCCGTGGCCGGGCATCACGAACTCGTCCCAGCGCTCGCGCAGCCGAGTGCGAGCGTCGTCACCCGTGAGGGCGCCCGACAAGACCGGGTAGTACCAGTCCATTGCCCAGCGGCCCTTGTCGGCAAAGGCCTCGGGGCGGTACTTGATCGCATGGGCGAGTGACCCGGCCGCCAGCTCCCATTCGGGCTGCTCGTTGTCGAGTCGCTCGGCGATCGCGATCGCGCACCGCAGCGACAGATAGATCGACGAAGAGCCGGTCAGCAGCCCGTACTCGCCGGGTGTGACGCCGTCGGGCTCGCGGCACCACAACACCTCGCCGCTGTCCTGCTGCAAGTCGAGGACGTAGCGCATGGCGCGGTCGACCATCGCGAACATCGACGCGAGCCAGTCGGTGTCCTTGTAGAGCAAGAAGTGATGCCACACGCCGACCGCCGGGTAGGCGATGACGTTGGTGTCGCGGCGCGCGTCCTTGACGCGGTCGGCCCAGTAGTAGTTGAACCACGCGCCGTCGTCGTGCTGCTCGCGCACGAGCCAGTCGTACGCGGCCTCCGCTTCGGCTTGGCGCTCGCCGAGCGACAACGCCATGGCCGCCTCGACGTGGTTCCACGGATCGGCGTGGCCGCCCGGGAACCACAGGATCAATCCATCGTCCTGCTGATCGGCGACGATCGCGTCGGTCGTGCGGACCTTGGCGGCAGTGCTCAGCACGGTGACCCCGTTTTCTCGAAGTACACGACCACGCTCTTCCCGATGACCTGACTCAGCAACCGGTCGGGAACCCGCGTGGCCAGCGGGGCCTTCTCGATGTCCCACACCAACAGGCGGTGGTACGCCTTCACGAGCGGGTGCTCGTCATTGCGCACACCGACCGCGCACTTAAGCCACCAGTACGGCGAGTGCAGTCCGTGGGCGAAGCCGGTGCCCTTGTACGTGAGGCCGGCATCGCGCAGGCGGCCGACGAGCGTCGAGTGGCGGTAGATGCGGATGTGGCCGCCGGGAACGTTGTGGTACTCGTCGGACAAGGCCCAGTTGATTAGCTCGGGGAACCAGCGGGGGACGGTGACCGCGATCGTGCCGCCCGGTCGCAGCACCCGCACCAGCTCGCCCATCGCGGTGCGGTCCTCGGGGATGTGCTCGAGCACTTCGGCGGCGATGATGCGATCGAAGCTGTTGTCGGGGAACGGGAGCCGTAACGCGTCGCCGTTGACGGCGCCGACGTCCGTGGCGTCCATCGCCGCGAAGATCGCGCCGACGTCCTTCAACTCGGCGGCGTCGGCGTCGAGCGCGATCACGCGCGCGCCCCGCCGCGACGCCTCGAACGCGTGGCGTCCGCCGCCGGCGCCCATGTCGAGGAGCCGGTCGCCCGGCGCCACACCGAGCCGGTCGTAGTCGACTGTCAGCATTCGGCCAAGGCGGCGCGGTACTGCTCGACCGTGCCTTCCGCCGTCTTACGCCACGTGAACTTGTCGAGCACCCGCTCGCGACCGGCGGCACCGAGCCGGGCGCGCAGGTCGGCGTCGTCGAGGGCGCGGACGATGGCGGCGGCCAGCGCGCTCGGGTCGCCCGGCGGCACGATGAGCCCGGTCACGCCGTCCTGGCCGATCACTTCGGGAACCGCGCCGCCGGTGGTGCCGACGAGCGGGACGCCGCACGCCATCGCCTCGACCGCGGGGAGGGAGAAGCCCTCGTACAGCGAGGGCACGACGGCGACTTCGGCGCTGGCGTACAGCTCGACGATGCGTTCGTCGGTGACACCGGACACGAAGCGCACGGCGTGGGCCAGGCCGAGGCGGCTGATCGTCTCGCCGACGCGCGTCTGGGCCTTGGGCATGCCGACGACGATCAGCTCGGCGTGACGCTCGGTGCGCACCTTGGCCAACGCTTCGAGCAGCGGCACCAGCCCCTTGAGCGGGACGTCGGCGCTGGCGGTCGTCATGAGGCGGCCCGGCACGCGCTTGATGTGCGGGAGCGGTCGGAAGCGGAGGTGGTCGACGCCGACCGGCACGACCGAGATGCGGTCGATGTCGATGCCCATCTGGGCCGCCGAGTCGGTCCGCGAGTTCTGCGACACGGTGATGATGCGCGGCAACTGGCGGGTGACCCGCGCCTGCATGCGCAGGAAGCCGTACCAGCGGCGGAACGTCATGCGCCGCCACGGCGTGCGCGCGTGGGACAGCTCGAGGTCGCGGTCGACGGTGATCGGGTGGTGAAGCGTGGCGACGAGCGGCCAGCCGTCCTTGAGCATGCCGAGCAGGCCCTGACCCAGGCACTGGTTGTCGTGGATGAGGTCGAAGTCGGCCCGCCGCTCGGCCAGCACCTTGCGGGCGCGGAGGCTGAACGTGAGCGGCTCGGGGAAGCCGGCCGTGCACATCACGCCGAACTCGAGCGCGTCGATCGCGGAGGTGAACTCCTTGAGCTTGGGCACGCGGAACGGGTCGGGCTGGCGGTAGAGGTCGAGGCTGGGGATCTTCACCAGCTCGACGCCCTCGTCGAGGTTCGGGTACGGCGGGCCGCCGAACACGGTGACCTGATGCCCCATGTCGACCAGCTCGCGAGTGAGATATCGGGTGTAGACGCCCTGCCCGCCCGAGTTCGGGTTCCCCCGGTAGGCGAGGTACGCGATGCGGAGGGGGGTGTCGGGCGCCATGAGATCGACGAGGCTAGACGGCTTTTCGCCTCCTTGACCGAGCGGTCAAGATTCCCGCCAGGCTCAGCAACAGCCACGGCCAGTCCCCCAGCCGTGCGTAGATCGTGCGTCCTACGTGCCTGGTGACGCTGAATCGGAGCACTTGGCGGCGTCCGAGCACGGTCCGGGCCCGGACCCGGCCGTCGGGGGTAACGACCGCCGAGTAGCCCGTTGGCGCCGCCTGGACGACGGTCCGGCCCGACGCGATCGCCAGCAGCCGCGTCGCCGCCACCTCCTGGGTCGGGACCTGGCTGGTCTTGAACGACGACGCGTTCGTCGGCACGAGCATCATGCTCGCCCCCCGGTTCGTCGCCTCACGGCCCCGGTCCGGGAAGAACACCTCGTAGGAGATGGCGACGCCCAGGCGACCGGCCGGCGTGGCGAGCACATTGGGTTTGTGCCCGGCGATGGCGTCGTTGGGGACGTCGCTCAGGTCGGCGATCTTGTCGACCAGCGACCGGAACGGCACCCACTCGCCGAACGGAACCCGGTGCACCTTGTCGTAGCGCCCGACGATGCGGCCGTCAGGTGCCCACGCCACCGCGAGGTTGCGGAAGCGATCGGTGCCCTCACCCTCGACGACACCGCTGACCACCGTCGCGTTGAAGCGGCGGGCGATGGCGGCCATGTCGTCGGCGACCGTGGTGTCGGCGACGTTGCCGTCGACGTCGATCACGTTCTCCGGCCACACGATGAGGTCGAGCGGCGGTTGCAGGAGGTCGGTTGCGGCGAGGTGCGCGTCGTAGACGTCGCCGGGATCCGAGTCGACGGCGCGGAACCCGCGCCGGCCACCGCCCTGCACGATGCCGACGCGCACGGGGTCGCCGGCCGCTGATCCGCCGGCGGGCGCCAGGACACCAAGCAGCGGGATGGCGACGATGACCGCGACCGCCGCGGTGCGGATACGCCGGCCGGCTTGGGCGGTGGCGACACCGGCCAGCGCGGTCAGTGCGACGAGGACGAGCGGGCCCCCGATACGCGCCGCCGGCGCGAGGGGGCCACCGGCTTGACCCAAGGCGAGGCCGCCGGGCGGCACGCCGCCGAACGGGAACCGCACGCGCGCGGCTTCGAGCAGGAGCAGCGCACACGGGAACGCAAGGGCGCGCCGCCACGGGCCGGCCGCCGGCACGAGGACCGCGGCGGCGCCCACGAAGAGGGCCGAGCCGAGGATCGCGATGATGCCGCCCGGCAGGGTGAACTCGAGCATCCAGAACAGGCCGATGCCGAAGTGCCCGAGCCCGGCGATCCAGCCAATGAGCAGGCGCCGTCGCCACGGCTTGCCCTCGAGCGCGGTGTACAGCAGGCCCAAGCCCACGAATGCGAACGGCCACGCGCCCCACGGTGGCAGCGACAGCGCCGACAACACGCCGGACAGCAACGCGAGACCCCAGAGCCGTTTGATGGCTTGTTGTCTAGCGTTACTCCCCATGGATGACGCTGCGACGATGTATGCCGACGCTCGCTCTCGGATCACCGAGCTCGTCGCCGGCCTCTCCGCCGAGGAGCTGGAGATGCGCGCGCCGGCCACGCCCGAGTGGCGCGTGCGCGACGTCGTGTGTCACCTGTCGGGGAACCTCGCCGACATCCTCAGCGGCAACATCGAAGGCGTGGCCACCGATCCTTGGACCGCGGCGCAGGTTGACGCGCGCTGCGACACCCCGATCGACGAGGTCCTGGGCGAGTGGAGCGCGAACGGGCCCACGATCGAAGCGATGCTCAACGATTTTGGTCCGACGGGTATCCAGCTCGTGATGGACACGATCACGCATGAACACGACATCCGCGGCGCGGTAAACCAGCCTGGCGCGCGCGACACCGAGGCGGTCGACGCGTCGCTCCAGTGGCTCGTCAACAGCCTGGGGGAGCGGTTGACGGCCGGGAACCTGCCCGGCGTCCGTGTCGTGTCCGGCGATCAGGAGTGGGTCGTCGGTCCAGGCGAGCCCGAGGCGACCGTCACCGCCCCCGACGACTTCGAGTTGCTGCGCGCGTTGATCGGCCGCCGCAGCGTCACCCAAGTCGCCGGTTGGAAATGGGAGGGCGAGGCCGGCCCCTACCTCGGTGTCTTCGCCCCATGGGGCCTCCGCAACACCGACCTCGTCGAGTAGCTACGTCTCGCGGCCACCGGGCGACCGCTATTCGTCGGCTAGGACCGGCGCTCGGCGCCGTCGCGGACGTGTCGGTGCGAGAGCTACGGAAAGCGCAACCTGACACCGACACGTGGTCCGGGATGAGTCACTCGCGTACGACGGCGCGGGCGTCCTTGTCGTCGCGGAGGCCCTTGAAGACGGGATGGCGCAGCGTGTTGAGGTGCGTCCATTCGGTGAACTCGACTTGGGCGACGAGCCGCGGCTCGACGAAGCGAGCGTCGCGATACGGAACGTGGTCGGCGAACGGCGAGTCGTCACGCGCCAGCGCGTCGAGCTGCTGGCCGACCGACGTCAGTGTCTTGTCGCTGAAGCCGCTGCCGACCCGGCCAGCGAAGCGCAGGTCGTCGCCCTCGTAGTAACCGACGAGCAACGCGCCGATGCGGCCGACACGGTTTCCCTCGCCCGGCATCCAGCCGCCGACCACCAACTCCTGGTCGCACTTGACCTTGGTCTTGATCCACGCCTTCGATCGGGCGCCTGGTTCGTAGGTGCTCTCGAGCTTCTTGCCGACGACGCCTTCGAGTCCCTGCGAACGGGCCGCGTCGAGCAGGGCGCTTCCGCCGCCCTCCTGCGTGGCCGACACCTTCCACGACGAACCGCCGAGACCGAGTCCCTCGAGGGCGGCCCGTCGCTCGTGATACGGCCGCTTCATCAGCGACTCGCCGTCGAGCCACAGCAGGTCGAAGATGAGATAGAGCACCGGAACCTCGACCATCATCCGCCGAACTTCAGCGGCGTTGACCAGATGCATGCGGTTCTGCAGCGTGCCGAAGCTGGGCCGGCCGCGCTCGTCGAACGCCACCACCTCACCGTCGAGGATCGCGTCGCGGCCGCCGAGTTGCTCGGCGAGCGGCCACACCTCTGGATATCGCGGCGTGAAGTCCTTGAGGTTGCGGCTCTCCATCTTGAACTCGCCGCCCTCGACGTAGGTCAGGCCACGCACGCCGTCCCACTTGACCTCGAACGCCCAACCGTCCTCGTTCTTGGGGAGCAGCCCCGCGGTCGCCAGCATGGGCACGAGACCCCGCGGCATGCGCGCCATCAGGGCTGAATGATCACGAGTCGCGACTCGGTCATCTCGCGAACCGTGTAGGCCGGGCCTTCCCGTGTGTTGCCGCTGTCGCGCACGCCGCCGTACGGCATCTGATCGGTGCGCCACGTCGGGACCTCGTTGACGAGTACCGCGCCGAAGTCGAGCGTGCGCGCCGCGTCGATCGCCGCGCCGAGGTCGCTGGTGAAGATCGACGCTTGCAACCCGTAGCGGGTGTCGTTGGCCAGCCGCAACGCATCAGCGCGATCGCGGTAGGTCTGCACGGCGACGACCGGGCCGAACACCTCGTTGGCGCACACCTTCATGTCGGGCGTGACGCCGGTGAGCACTGTCGGCAACAGCAGCGCGCCCTCGACCCGGCCGCCGCAGCGCACCGTCGCGCCGCCGGCAACCGCTTCGTCGATCCACCCCGCCACCCGGTCGCGGTCGCCTTCCGATATCAGCGACGAGACGTCGGTGGCTTCGTCGAGCGGATCGCCGACGACCAGCTTGTCGACGTGCGTCACCAACTCGTCGACGAACTGATCGGCGATGGCTTCGTGAGCGAATACCCGTTGCGTTGAGATGCACGACTGTCCGGCGTGGCTGAAGCCGGCGACCGAGATCTTGGTCGCCGCCGTGCTGACGTCACCGTCGGGTTCGATCATCACCGGCGCGTTGTTGCCGAGTTCGAGGGCGACCTTCTTCTTGGCCGCCTTGGCGCGGATGCCCCAGCCGACCTCGGGCGAGCCCGTGAAACTGATCATGGCGATGTCGGGGTGCTCGACGATGGCGTTGCCGACCTCACCGCCCGGACCGGGCAGGACGTGCAGCCACTCGGCCGGCAAACCACACTCGTCGACCAAGAGGTCGCGCAACAGCAGCGCGGACAGCGGCGTCTGGCTCGCCGGCTTCAACACGACGGGACAGCCGGCGGCGATGGCCGGCGCGACCTTGTGGGCGACCAGGTTGAGCGGGAAGTTGAACGGACTGATCGCGCCCACCACACCGATGGGCACGCGCAGGGTGAAGGCGAGCTTGCCGGTGCCGACTGCGCTCGCCTCCAGCGGCACCGTTTCGCCGGTGAGCTTGCGCGCTTCGGCCGCCGAGAACGCGAACGTACTGACGGCGCGCTGGGCCTCGACGCGCGCCGTGCGGATCGGTTTGGCCGCCTCGGCCGCGATGGTCCGGGCGAGACGCTCTTCGTTGTCGCGCACCACCCGCGCGGCCGTGTCGAGAATCTCGGCGCGCTGCCACTGCGGCAACGCGTCGGCGGCTAGCGCGGCGCGTGCCACACCAACCGCCTCGTCGACGTCGCCGGCACTGTGCGCGCGCACGCGCCCGACCTCTTTGCCGTCGTACGGCGACGACACCACGATCTCGTTGGTCATGTCATGAGTTTTGCCGCTGTCCGTGACGGGAACACCTCTGTCAACCCCTACCCCACAGGAGAGTGGTTCTTATGGCTACGCGTGTACGGCGGGTCGTCGACAGTGAGGACGTCGTCGACGACGCCGAAGTTGTGAACCGTTCAGTTGCTCGTGCACCGTGGAGTCCCGCGCAGTTTGTGGCCCTCATCGTCGGTGTCATTCTCGTCATCATTGGCGGCATTGCGCTCGCCAAGACCGGTCTGAACTTCAACGGCGGTGTGGCGCATCATCGCGACGTGGCCGGCTTCGACCAGACGTCGCTCCTCGGTCTGATTGAGTTCGTAATCGGGCTCTTCCTGATCGGCGCCGGCGCCGTGCCTGGTGGCGCACGGGGCGCCATGACGTTCTTCGGCGTGCTGCTGTTCGGCTTCGGCATCGTGTTGATGATCGCCAACGACACCTCGACGTCGCTCCAGCGGTGGGTCAGCGCTGACGACGGCGCCGGGTGGTTCTTCGCGATCGTCGGTGTTGTGCTGCTCGCCACCGCAATGCTCTCGCCGGTGATCTTCGGTAACGACCGGCGATCGGTCGCCCGTCGCGTCGAAGTCTTCGAGCGTTAGGCGCGAACGCGGGCCAAGGCGTTAGCCGCGGCGGCCTCGGCCTGTCCGATGCAAGCGGGCAGGCCGAGGCCGCGGTAGGCCGCCCCGGCCAGCACGATTCCCGGGGCGGCGGCGGCCAGGCCCGCTTCAATTTCGGTGATCCGGCCGAGGTGACCGACGGTCTGCTGGGGGAATGACCGGGGCCACCGCACGACACGGGTTTCCATCGGGCCAGTCGTCGCACCCATCGTCTTTTCGACCTCGTCGTGCAAGCGGGCGGCGAGGTCGTTGTCGTTCTCGTCGACCGGCGGTTCGCCCCACCGCCCGGCCGACACGCGGAGGACCACCTGGTCGCCGCCGACGTGCGCCCACTTGGTCGAGGCCCACGAGCACGCCGTCATCCGCAGACCGCTGTCCCGCGCCACGACGAAGCCACTGGCGTCGAGTGGTCGCGTAAACGCAGAGGTCGGATACACCATCAATGTCAACGCGATCGACGCGTACTCGATAGCCGCCAACCCGGTTGCCACATCGGGCGCGACGGGTGCGAGGAGTGGGGCGGCCGCGTACGACGGTGTCGTCACGATCACCGCGTCATACGCGTCGCCGTCGACGCGCCACTGCTCGCCGTGCGGCTCGATCGCGGCCACCGCGTGGCTGAGCCGTGTCTCACGCGGCGCGGCGGCCAGCGCGTCGACGAGCCTCCCGAGGCCACCCTCGACGGTGAGGAACACCGGGCCGGTGCTGGGCGCGGCCGGTTGGGCGGCACGCAGCCCACGGCTCAGGCTGCGCGACGAGCGCGCCGCGGCGAGAAACTGTGGCGCGGTCGCCGCCGCGCTCAACCGTTCCGAGGGACCGGTATGGATGCCGCCCAGCAGCGGGTCGACAAGGTGGTCGCGCACCTGGCGCCCGTACCGCGCCGCGATGAGCGCGCCCACACCGATGTCATCGGCCACGCGCGTGCGCGGTAGGATGCGGTCGAGACCGGCGCGCAGGACCGCGACGGGCGACACGAGGCCCGAGCGAGCCAAGGGGCCCAGCGCGGTGGGCGCGCCCAGGACGTGGCCCGCGGGCAAGGTTCGCAGCGCGTCATTGGCCCAGACGTAGGCCTTGCCGCTGGCCGGGGAGACCAGCGCGTCGCCCAGCCCCGCGGCCCGGCACAACTCGGCGGCGTGCGGGACGCGGGCGAGGAACGCGTCGGGCCCGGCCTCGACCCGGCGCCCGGCGAAGTCGTCGGTACGGATCTTGCCGCCGAGGCGGGTATCGGCTTCGTACAGCGTGACGTCGGCGTGCCCGCGGAGGAACCACGCAGCGCTGAGGCCGGTGATGCCGCCGCCGATGACCGCGATGCGCGGCATTTAGTGACGCCGGACGACGTCGGCCAGCACGCGAAGGAAGCGCGGGTCGTCGTTGAGCGACTCGGTGCGGCGGAAGCTCACGCCCAGGTCGTCGGCCACCTGCTGGGCGACGACGTCGAGGTCGTAGAGGATCTCGAGGTGGTCGGAGACAAAACCGCACGGCACGACCACGACGTCGCGGTGGAGATGGCGCATGGCGTCGAGCACGTCGGGCCCGATCCACGGCTCGGGCGTGCGCCCCGCGCTCTGCCACGCCACGTGCCAGTCGGTGACGCCGGCGGCGGCGGCCACCGCCGCGGCGGTCTCGACGACCTGGCGCGTGTACGGGTCGTCCTCGCTGAGGATGCGCGCCGGAAGGCTGTGCGCGGTGAACAGCGCCACCGCCCCGGGTGTGCGCGCGGCGACGAGTCGTTCGGCGAGCAGTTCGATGAGCCCCGGTTCGAGGTGCCATTCGGGGATCACGTCGACGCCGTCGGCCCGCTCGGTGTACTCGCCCACGCTCATGCGCGAGTAGTGAGGCGCCAGCACCAGGCCGACCGGGTTGACCGCGTCCATCGCCTTCAGCTCGGCGACACCGTCCTCGATGAACGGCGGCGAGTGCTTCATGCCGAGGGCCACGCGCCAGCCGTCGCCGAGTTCGGACTGCAAGCCCGCCGCCTGCGCGCGCGTCCGCTCGAGCAACGGCGACGTGCCACCGATCGCCTCGTAACGACCGATGAGTTCGGCGATTTGTTCCGGCGTCGGCGGTCGGCCGCGGCGGACGTGGGTGTAATAGGCCGCGACGTCGGCCGCGGTTGCCGGCGTGCCATACGCCATGAGCAGCAGCCCGCGCACCTCAGCCATTGGCGTGCACGAAGTCGACGAGCTGGGTGAGAACGTCCGGATCGGTCTCGGGCAGGACGCCGTGGCCGAGGTTGAACACGTGCCCCGGCGCGCCGCCGACGCGATCGAGCACGTCCTGCGCCGCCGTCTCGACGACTGACCACGGTGCGGTGCACAGCGCGGGATCGAGGTTTCCTTGCAGCGCGTACCCTTCGCCAACTCGGCGGCGCGCTTCGTCCATCGGGATGCGCCAGTCGACGCCGACGACGTCGGCGCCCGCCGCGCCGAAATCGGCAAGCAGCTCGCCGGTGCCGACGCCGAAATGAATGCGGGGGACGTCGAGGTCGGTCAGCGCGGCGAAGATGCGCGCGCTGGCCGGCATGACCCGGCCGCGGTAGTCCTCGGGCGCCAGCGCGCCGGCCCAGCTGTCGAAAAGTTGGATCGCCGCCGCCCCGGCGCCGACCTGGGCGCGAAGCGACGCGATCGCGAGGTCGGCTAGCCGGTCGAGCAGCGCGGACCACAAGGCGGGCTCGGCGCGCATAAGTGACTTGGTCTTGGCGTAGTCCCGCGACGGCCCACCCTCGACGAAGTACGACGCGACGGTGAACGGCGCGCCGGCAAATCCGATCAGCGGTACCGGCAGGTCAGCCGAGAGTGAACGGACGGCGTCGAGGACCGGGGCCATGTCGGTGTCGGGCTCGAGCGGCCGTAGTCGCTCGAGGTCGGCGGCCGTGCGAAACGGGTCGGCGAACACGGGGCCGACCCCGGGCTTGATCTCGACGTCGACGCCGATCGCCGAGAGCGGAAGGACGATGTCGGAGAACAGGATCGCCGCGTCGACGCCCAGGCGGTCGACCGGTTGGCGCGTGACCTCGGCCGTCAGCTCGGCATTGGCCATGATCTCGAACATGCCGTGCCGCTCGCGCACCGCTCGGTATTCGGGCAGGCAACGGCCGGCCTGGCGCATGAACCAGATGGGCGTGACGTCGACCGGCTCCCGCCGGCACGCGCGCAGGAAACGGTCGCTGCGGTCGCTCGACGCTGCCATCAGAACGACCGTAGCCGTGCAGTAAACTCATCCGTTCCCCTTCTCCATGGCGACTCACCCTGAACTGACCGCCGAGCAGGCGTACATCGACGAGGCGTATGAGCGGCTGGCCGCCATGCGCGAGTCGGTAGCCGAGCGGCTCGTTGCTGCCCTGCGTGAGAACCGGGGCACGCCTCAAGCGATCCACGAGCGCGAAATCGTCGTGCAGTCGGCCCTCCATCGCCTCGATCAGCTGGACATCGGCGACGAGGCCCTCTCTTTCGGACGGATCGATCACGCCGATCCGGACAAGCCCGAAAAGTTCTACATCGGTCGATTGGCGATCTCCGACGCCGAGCAGGAGCCGCTGGTGGTCGACTGGCGGGCGCCCATCGCCGAGCCCTTCTATCGGGCGACGCCACGCGAGCCGATGGGGCTGCGCCGCCGCCGCCACTTCCTCTCCGAGGGGCGCAGCATCCACGCCATCGAGGACGAGGTGTTCTCGCTGGGCGACGACGACGGTGACGGCGTCGCCGGCAGCGGCGCGCTGCTCGCCGCACTGGAGCGCAGCCGGTCGGGCCGGATGCGCGACATCGTCGCCACGGTCCAGCGCGAACAGGACGAAGTCATTCGCGCCCCACTGCAAGGCGTGCTCGTCGTGCAGGGCGGACCGGGCACCGGCAAGACCGCGGTCGCCCTCCACCGCGCTGCGTACCTCCTCTATACGCACCGGTTCCCGCTCGAGCGCCAGGGTGTCCTCGTCGTCGGGCCCAACCCTGTGTTCCTCCGTTACATCGACCACGTGCTCCCGTCGCTGGGCGAGACGGGCGTCGTACTGGCGTCGATCACCGGGGTCGCCGGCGGGCCGCGCGTCCGGGGCCGCGACAGCGCCGACGCGGCCCGGGTCAAGGGCGACGCGCGCATGACGTCGGTAATCGCCCGGGCGATCCGCGATCGGCAGCGGCCGTTGCGCGACGACGCCGTCATCCCGTTCGGCGCGCGCCTCCTGCGTCTGCGCAAGGCCGACAGCGCGTCGGTCGTGAGCACGGTGAAGAAGCGCCCGGGCACGCACAACGCGCGGCGTCGCCAGCTGGAGACTCTCGTCGTGCGCAGGTTGATCGCCCAGCTGGGCGAGGCGGCGGTCGCCGACCAGGACGACCTGGGCGATCAGCTCCGGGCGTCGCCCGATCTCGGCAGCGCGCTCGACCGCATGTGGCCACTGCTCAGCGCCGAGGAACTGTTGCACGACCTGTTCGGCGCGCCGGCGCTGATCCGGTCGGCGGGCCACGGGCTGCTCGACGACAACGAGCAGCGCTCGCTGCGCCGGGCGCGGTCGGCCAGCTTCGACGACATCGAGTGGACCGCGGCGGACATCGCGTTGCTCGACGAAGTGCGCGTCGCGCTCGGGCCGCGCCGGCGCAAGGCGGAGGAGCCGATCCGCGGGTTCGGCCACATCGTCGTCGACGAGGCGCAGGACCTCTCGCCGATGCAGCTGCGCGTGCTGGCCCGCCGCTCGCTCAGCGGCTCGATGACGGTCGTCGGCGACATCGCTCAGGCCACCGGCCACTGGGCGCCGGCGTCGTGGGACGCGGTGCTCGAGCACCTTCCAACTCGCCGGGCCGGTGCGAGCGTCGTCGAGCTCAGCGTGAACTACCGCACGCCGGCCGAGGTCATGCGGCTCGCGGCCAAGGTGCTGGCCGCCGCCGCGCCCGGCATCGTCGCGCCCAGTTCGGTGCGCGAGACGGGCGTCGAGCCGACGATCGTCCAGGTCGCCGCGGCTGACCTCGCATTCGAAGTGGCCCGGGCGGCGCGGCGGATGCACGAGGAGTTCGCCAACGGCACCGTCGCCATCGTGGCGCCGCCGACGATGGTCGAGCAGCTGGCGCAGGATCTGCGCGCCGCGGAGATCCCATTCGGTGAACCGGCTACGCACGGCCTGGATGCGCCCATCACCCTGGTCGGTGTCGACGTGGTGAAGGGCCTCGAGTTCGACGGCGTCGTCGTTGTCGAGCCGGCCGGCATCGTCGCCGGCTCACCCCAGGGTTTGCGCGCCCTCTTCGTCGCCCTCACCCGGCCGACGCAACGCCTCGCCGTCGTCCACACCGACCCGCTGCCGGCCGCCCTGAGCGTCTAACCGACGACGGCCTCGCGTTCAACTGCCGGGCTTGACAGGCGATCCGTCGTTCCGAAAATTGGTACCCACGCCGGGGGATCGGACGTGATGTGCGCGCAAAGGGGCCACGCGGGTGGGACGAAGAATTTTCGCTGTTTTGTTGATCGTCCTCGGTCTCCAGGCGATCGCGACGCCGGCGGCGCTCGCCGACTATGACGAGTACGTCGGATCCAACTACGGAGTTGGCAGCGAGTCCCCCTCCTATGTAGCGATTTTCCAGTACTGCGTTCCGGAGGTCATCTGCATCCCGTTCACACAGCATTGGCACATGGGAAACAGCTACGACATGGCGTATTTCCAGCACCACCCCCAGGGGTTTCTCAAGTACGTCTTCATCCGAGACCACTTCTACCTAGACATCGAGTTTGCGCGCCTCAATCCGCTGATCACGCCGCAAGGCGCGACGCACGCGTACCACTTCCAAGACGGCGACCACAACTGGATCGTCATTGGAGTCGAGCCGGAGGGGTGCGCGTACCCAACCGGGGATTTCGCGTGGTGCGCGATGTCCGACACATTCGTCGATCACAACGTCTACACCGGCTATGTGGACGTGGGCATAGGAGAGGTCTGGGCATACGACGCCGATGTGACGTCTGGGGACACCTACGACTCATACGTCGTGTGATGCGGGCGCCCCATATCACCAAGGAGGTATGTGCGTGAAGCGGCCTATAGTCGCCGTAGCCGGCGTCGTGGTGGCGACGGCTGCCGCGCTGGCGATGCTCGGCGCGCGCGGCACACCTGTGGTGGATGACCGCCGGATCGCCGACAGCGTGGCCGAGAACACCGCGGATCCGCGGCAACCAGTGCAACCGGTCTTGCAGGCGGACGTGAAGAGACTTGAAGCGGACGCAGTCGACTTTCTCTCTGACCGTGGCTACGCAGTCACAGTCGACGGCAAGTCGGTGACGAAGGACTTGACCGCATGGGCTGTCGCCACCGTTGGTAACGCCGAGCGGATTGGCGAGCAACGGGTCCGCACGCAGCAAAACCCCGGTGGCGCGAGCGTCCTCGCCAAAATGCCCAGCGTCCGGGACGAAGCCTTGGCGCGACGCGGTCTCGCCCAGATGTTGCTTCGATACGTTCTGCTCCTCGACGGGAAGGCTGCTGGTCTCAAGCCAGACGAAGCCCGGGTGCAGGCACTGATCGCGAGCCAGGCCGCGTCGCGTGCGGATGCCGAAGCGAAGTTCGGCGAGTTAGGTGGGCCCGCAATCGCAAGTCCAGAATATGCAGCGGCAATTCGCGAGTTCATGATCGGGCAAGCGATGAAGGAGAAGGTCCTGGCCGATGGCGAAGGTTCGGATCGCGACAAGCTGTCTACGTGGATGACGAACGCCGCGCACGAGCACAAGATCGAATACACCAACCTCGTGCCGATTACCGACCGGGAGTGGCGCGAGCTCCTCTAGCGCGGACGACCGAGGTGCGACGCGCCACGTCGGCGCTCGTGGCCGCGGTGGTACTCATCGCGATCCAAGGTTGTAGCGGCGCTCACGGGCACGATCGGACGACTACGTCGGACCCATCCGACGGGGTGCTCGGCCGCGTGCTGTTCCGAAGGACGACACCAACCGGCATCGAGGTATCCGCTCGGTTGCGCAAGATCGGCTGTCGCGAGCTGCTGACGGCGCGGCTCGTGCACGGGTCGCAGATGATGACCATCGGTGGACTTCATTCAATCGACCGGTCAACAGCGAGTGTGTCGTTGGAGATCGTCGACGCGAAGTGGGATGCGTTGACGGTCCTCGTCACCGACGACCGCGTGCACACGGTTGAGTGGACCGACAACCGTGGCCGCGGCGATGCGATGTCGCCCGTTGACCACTGGGCAGTCCTCGCCGCCGGCATCCTCGCCAGAGATGCACAGGGCCCTCGTCCGCTAGACCGCACGTCGGTCACCGGACGCGATGCGGGCGGCGCAATTGTCGCAACCGTTGCCGTCCCGGATTTGGAGTCCGAACTGCCCCCTCGTCCGCCTCCGTGTCCGTGAAGAGGCAGGCGTCTTGCTAGACGACGGCCTCGGCCTCGATCTCGATCTTCCAGCGCGGGTCGAGGAGGGCGGCGACGACGATCATGGTCGCCGCTGGCCGTATGTCGCCGAACACCTCGCCGTGGACGGCGCCGACCGCGTCGGCATCGGCCGCGTCGGTGAGGAACATGCGGGTGCGGACGACATCGGCGAAGGTCGCGCCCGCTTCGTCGAGGGCGAGGCCGATGATCTCGAGACAGCGGCGGGCCTGCACGCCGGCGTCGGGATCGCACGACCCGTCAGGCCACACCGGCGCCGTCCCCGACACGACCACGCGGTCGCCCACGCGCACGGCGCGCGAGAACCCGATCGTCGGCTCGAACGGCGATCCCGAGGAGATCAGCCGTACCGGCTTGCGAGCCATTGCTCCCATGTAATCGTGCCGTCGGGATGATCGGGTGCCAGGTTGTCGCCGGCCTTGAACGCCCGACCCGCCTTGCCCGGCGCCGGCAGCTGGAGGACGGGGCGCCGCCATCCCCGCGTGCGCCGGTACACGCGCGCCAGGTCGATCATCGATCGCGCCTCCGGGCCGCCCATGTCGGGAACCCGTCCCGACGCCGGCCCGTTCACCAGTGACGCCAGGCGCGCCGCGCACTCGTCGGCCGCGAGCAACTGAAAGCGCACGCCGCGTAGCGCGATGAGGGCGCCCTTCATTCGCGAGAACGCGTAGTCGAGTAACTCGTGGAACTGCACGGCGCGCAGGATGGTCCACGGCACGTCGCCCGCCTCGATCACCTGCTCGGTCGCGAACTTCTGTTGGTAGTAGCCGAACGGGATGCGGTCGACGCCGACGATCGAGACGTAGACCAGGTGCGGCCGCCCGCCGCCGGCCCGCACGGCCTGGAGGAGGCGACGCGTTCCTTCGACGTCGGTGTCCTTGGTGTGGCGGAATGGGCTCGACGCGCAGTGGGCGATGACGTCGACGCCGTCGACTGCGGCCTCGAGACCGGCGCCGGTGCGGAGATCACCCTGTACGACATCCGCTCCGCCGGGGCGGCGACTCAGGATGCGTACCCGGTGACCGTCGGCAGCAAGCCGGGGCACGAGCTTGCTGCCGAGCGATCCGGTTCCCCCAGTGACCAGCACGAGCCCCATCGGCTCATGCTCGTCGCGACTACGGGCGGGGCGCCAGCCGAGCTTGGTAGGTCGAGCGACCGGCGACGGCCGAGCGGTAGGCCTGGCGACGCTTGCTGTTGCGCGGGGTCCCCGTGGCGTCGGCCACCGCGGTCTCCTCGGGCTCGAGCTGCGAGGTCATGCCGTCACGAAGGAAGGAGAGCGCTTCGGCCCGCATCTGCGAGATGCGTGACTCGCTGACGCCCAGCTCCTCGCCCAGATCGGCCATCGACCGCTCTTCGAAGAAGTAACCGACGACGACCTGGCGCAGCCGCTCGGGGAGCGCGGCGACCGCATCGATCAGGTACGCCTTGCGCTCCCGGTCGACGATGACGTCTTCGGGCGTCGGCGCGTTCGAGGCGAGCATGTCCTCGGCGGTGGCGTCGGTGAACAGCGACTCGTAGTTGAGGACGACAGCCCGGTGGACGTCGGCCGCATTGGTCTCGACCTCGCGACGGTCGCAGCCCATGTGGTCGGCCAGCTCGGCCGAGGTCGGCGGGCGACCCAGCGTGGCGGTCAGCGAGTCGCTGGCCTCGGAGACCCGGCGGGCCCTGGTCCGCACCGTGCGGCTGGCCCAGTCGCAGCTACGCAGCTCGTCGAGCAACGCACCGCGGATGCGACCCGACGCGTACCGGTCGAACCGGATGCCGCGGTCGGGATCGAAGCTGCGGGCCGCCTGCGCCAGGCCGGCCATCCCCGCCGACACGAGATCGTCTCGCGATACGTGGCGGGGGAGGCGGCTGGCCATGTCGGCGACCGCGTAGTGGACGAGAGCGAGGTGCTCACGGACGAGCTCCTCTTCGGAGACTGCTGACGTTGACCCATTCATTGCAAGCATGTGGGTGACTCTGACGACAGTTGCCTCGACAATCGATCGGCCACCGGGGTGATTCGCCGCCGCCGCATGACCCAGACGGGCTAGTGCGTTTATGCATAGGGTGAGCCGGCAGCGACAAGGGGAGAACGATGAATGCTCGTCGGATCGGCCTGATCGTGCTCATCCTGGCGCTCGTCGGCGCCGGCGTGGTCGTGACCAGGATCGTCACCCAATCGGACCAGGAGGACATCTTCCTCGAAGGGGTCGGCGAAACCGGTCGCAACCCCTTCACGACGATCGCGGTCGTCACGCCGACCACCACGACGAGTACATCGACGTCATTGCCGGACCAGACGACCACGACCGCGCTCTTCGGCGGCAGCGGCAACCAGAAGGTCTGCGACAAGGCCGCCCTGCTCGCGTTCCTGGTCAGTCATCCGGACAAGGGCCAGGCATGGGTCGACGCCCAGAACTCCGATCCCCTCTTCAAATGGAGCGGTACCGGCAAGCTGACGCTCCAGAACCTGCCGATGTACTTCGACGAGCTAACGCCGACCTTCCTGGCCGTCGATACGCGAGTGACCAATCACAGTTTCGTCAACGGCAAGGCGGTGCCACACCAGTCGCTGCTCCAGGCCGGCACCGCGGTGCTCGTCGACCGCGACGGCATCCCGCGGGCGCGTTGCGCGTGCGGCAACCCACTCTTCCGACCGCACAAGGTGGACGATCCGCACTACAAGGGCCATTGCTGGCCCGGCTGCCACGACCGTCCGCCCTGCTCGCCGCCCGGATGCGTCGAGACGACGACGACGGTTCCCGAGACCACGACCAGTTCGTCGACCACGACAACGAGCTGCACCCAGGTGCCAGGAGCGACGAACTGCAACCCGCCACCCTCGCGGACGACGTTGAAACCGACGACGAGTGTCACCAGACCAAGTACGACGACTACGGCGAACCCAACGACGACAACGACGATCGGTCGGACCACCACCACCACGATCCCAAGCACGCAGACGACGGTCGGTAAGCCCTAGCCGCCGTACCATGAGGATGTGCCTGCAAGCTCCGCGGTGATCGTGGATCAGTGGGCCCTTGTGCGGCTCGGCATCGGCGCGGTCCTGCGCTCGCTCGACGTGCGCGTGGTCGGCGATGAGCCCAGCGCGCGCGAAGGCCTCCAGAACGCTCGCGACACGAAGCCGGACCTTGTCGTCTTCGGGAGTCACCTCGACGTCGCCGTCAGCCAAGCCATTCGCCAGGCCTGCGATCTCGCGTCGCGCCCTCGAGTTCTCGTCTTGCTCGACTCGGCGACTCGCGACGAGCTGGCGCTGGTGTTCTCCAGCGGCGCCGACGGTGCACTCCTGCGGTCAGCGACCGGCGAGGAGCTGGCCGACGCGCTCACTCGTCTGCTTGCCGGCGAGCGGGTCCTGGCGCCGGCCTTCGTTCCCATCCTCGCCGGCACCATGAGCGCGATCACCGAGGACAGCGGCGACGGCGCCTTGACGCCGAAGGAACGCGAAGTCCTCGCCCTCCTCGCCCAAGGCCGTTCGAATCGCCAGATCGCCGAGACGCTGTTCATCTCCGGCGCGACGGTCAAAACGCACCTTGCGCACCTGTACGAGAAGTTGGGGGCGAGCGATCGCCAGCAGGCAATCACGCACGCGCTGGCCAAGGGCGTATTGCAGTAGGCCAAACGACTCACGCGGCGGCCTTTCGCGCCGATCAAAGGGCAATGCCGTTGCGGACGCTGTCCCACATCCTTTGGCAGGAGCGGGAGCTGGTGGATCGTGTCCAAATAGGCGCGGACGACCGGTTCGTGCTCCATGCCGTCGAGCTCGATCGCGCTGTCGTCGCCCAAGACGTGGCCCGCGAGCTCGACCTCGACCACGACGTCCCCCTCCGGGTGATCGCTCAACGCGCCCCCGAGCCGTGGGCGGGCGTACTCGCGTCGCACCATGCGGCGCTGACCCGGGCGCGCGGCGACGCAATCCCGCGCTCGCTCGCCGACTTCCTGCGGTAACAAGGGGGCGTGGCCCCCGATCCGATCGCGCAGGTGCAGGCGTGGCTCGACGACGCGTTCGCGGCCGGCGTCCCCGAGCCGACGGCAATGGCGCTGGCCACCGCCAGCGCCGACGGGGCGCCGTCGAACCGGATGGTCCTGCTCAAGGGCATCGACGAACGCGGGTTCACGTTCTTCACCAACTACCGGAGCCACAAGGGCCGCGACTTGGCCGAGAACCCGCGCGCCGCGCTCGTGCTGCACTGGCAGCCGATGGGCCGTCAGGTTCGTGTCGAGGGGCGGGTCCGCAGGGTGACCGCGGCCGAGTCCGACGACTACTTCGCGACTCGCCCGCCGGGCAGCCGGTTCAGCGCCGCGGCGTCTCCGCAGAGCGAGGCCATCGCGTCACGCGACGCGCTGGAAGCCGCCGTCGCCGAACTCCACGCGCGGTTTCCCGACGGCGACCCGCCCCGTCCGCGCCACTGGGGTGGCTACCGCGTGCGGCCCGACACCATCGAGTTCTGGATGCACCGCGACGATCGCCTGCACGAGCGCGTCCAGTACCGGCGGACGCGGGGCGGGTGGGCGGTCGCAGTCCTCGGGCCGTAGGTTTGTCGCCGATGGATGCACCGGAAGTCACCACCGAGGAGTTGGCCGTCGCCCGTGACGCGGGAGCCGTCGTCGTTGACGTGCGGACCGACGAGGAATGGGCCGCGGGCCACGTCCCCGGCATCCGCCACATCCCGTTGGCCGAGTTGGCCGACAGGTGGGAGGCCGAGCTGCCCGACGACGAGACCATCTACGTGATCTGCCATACCGACGGTCGCAGCCGCGCCGCGGCCAGCGCGCTGATCAAAGCCGGCGCCGACGCCGTGGTCGTCGTCGGCGGGACCGTCAAATGGGCCGAGGAAGGCCGCCCCCTCGAGTCCTAGCCCGCCCCCGACTGCACCCCACGACCACGTGTCGGTGTCAGGTTGCGGAAAACGCGTACTGAGCACCGACACGTCGAAGTGCCGCTCGTAGAATCCGCGCCGTGACGGGCAACGCGGTTCGCGTCGAGGACG
>DASRJI010000167.1:0-30956 GCA_035649535.1 Acidimicrobiales bacterium
ACATCGACCGGTCGACCGTGCGCGAGGACTGTTGGAATGAGCTCAAAGCCGGGGTGCGTGCACTGGTGGCGTTCGTCGATAGCCACCAGCCGCAGATGGTGACGTACGGCTTCTATCTCGACGAGGCAACGCACCAGATGACGGTCACCTCCGTGCACCCCGATTCCTCCTCCCTCGAGCGACACGTCGACATCGGTGGGCCGGAGTTCAAGAAGTTGGCGCCATTCCTGGAGCTCCGTGAGATCGAGGTGTTCGGGCATCTCAGCGAGCGGGCGGCGGAACTGGTCTGGCAGAAGGCGACCACGCTCGGCGACGGCGGCTCGGTCTTGCTGCACGAGCAGTTCGCGGGATTCGACCGCCTCAGTACCGCGACCAGCCAGTAAGCCGGCAGGCCGACTCGGGGCCTACGGCACCACGGGCGCGATCCGCTGCGCGTACAGCTGCTCGTAGAACGGCAGGTGATGGGCGGCGAACCGGGCCAGCTCGTCGAAGGTCTCGACGGTGTGCGAGTAGCGCTTCGCGTGCCGCTCGAAGCCGGAGCTGGCACTGACGTCCACATGCCAACGCGCCGACCGCCGCCACTCGGGCCGTTCGCCCGGCGCCCACGTCAGGGCCCCGGGGATGAACGGCAGCCCGACGGCTGCGCAGTACGCCGCCATCGTCGCCGCGGGCTGTGCCACGAGGTCGTCGGAATCGATGACCACCGCGGGATGTCCACTGGCGTCGCGAACGGCGGCGTACAGCCCGTGCAGCGCCTCGAGTCCGATGCCGTCGATGCCCATGTCGGGCTTCAGCGCGTAGCCGGACGCGGCGATCTCCTCGGGACGGCGAATGAGGAACGCGTGACGCGCCTCAATCAGGAATCGCCGGTCGGCACGGACGGCCGCGATGACCTGATGGTCGGTCGTCTCCTTCAGGAACACGTTGCGGTGATGCGTGTCATCACGCAGCCATCCGAGCAGCGATTCGGGCGACGTAAATGTCCGCCCGTCGACCGTGGCGTCGCCGAAGTAGATGATTCCCTCGAGCGGTTCGTGGAGGGCGAGCAGGTCGCCCCGCTCGAGCATCGAGCGGAAGAAGGCCGTCGACCGCGCTCGTGGTGCGCTCCACAATGCGAACACCGGCATCGACGCAAGGTATCCCTCTACGCCAGAGGTCGACTTCTAGCCTGGTGGGGTGCAGTTCAGCCCTGAGCTTCGACATCGAGTAGCGGACGGAACGATCACGGTCTCCTATCGGCTCTGGTCGAGACCGCAGGTCAAGGTGGGTGGCCTCTACCGGACCGCTTCCGCCGTGATCGAGGTCGACGACATGGAGCTACTGCCGTTCTCGTCGATCACGGCCGAGGATCTCGCTCGCACCGGGGAGCCCGATATTGAGACCCTGCGCGCCCGCGCCGCGCATGCCGGCCCGATCCACGACGACACCTTCGTCTACCGCGTGGAGTTCCATGTCGTGACTGAATGACGCGGATCCCCGTCGTCTGGCTGTGCGGGCCACCCGGGGTCGGCAAGACCGCGGTGGCCTGGGACATCTACCGGCGACTCCTACGCGCCAAGCGCGCGCCGGCGTATGTCGACGTTGACCAGCTGGGCATGTGCTACCCGGAGAGCGCCATTGATCCGGCCCGCCACATGCTCAAGGCGCGAAACGTCGGGGTGGTGCGCACCGAGTTCTCGGCGGCCGGCGCACAATGTTTGGTGGTGTCGGGTGTGGTCGACGCGAACCGCGGTCCCGATGCCAACGCCGTCGGCGGCGGGGAGATCATCGTCTGTCGTTTACGGGTCGATCCGGCCGAGCTGGTCGCCCGGCTGGGTGGACGGCGCGGGTCGTTCGCGCAACCGGATTCGGCGGTGCGTGAAGCCGAGCGCCTCGACCAGAGCTCGATCGCGGACTTCGGCGTCGACACGACCGGGCTCACCGTCAACGAAGTGGCGGATCGGGTGCTCGCGCACATCGGCGACTGGCCGCACCCGATCGTGGAGAGGGACGTCCCGTTACCCGATGAAGCCGGCGGTGACGCCGGACCGGCGGCGGTGTTGTGGCTGTGCGGTCCGACCGGCGTCGGCAAGTCCACGGTCGGCTTCAACGCGTACGTCAAGGTGCTGCGCTCGGGCGTCCGAACTGCGTACCTGGACGTGGACCAACTGGCGTTCGGCGGCGCGTCGTCGGGTGATCACCACATACGGGCGCGGAATCTCGCCGGGCTCTGCCGCAACTTCCGCGCCGCGGGCGCCGAGGCTGTCGTGGTCGTGGGCCCGGTCGCGACGGTGTCCGACACGCGCGTGTACGAAGCGTCGCTGTCGGCGACCGCGTTCACGTGGTGCCGGCTGCACGCCGACCAACCGGAGCTGACTCGACGCATCCTTTCTCGACGCGACGGCGGGAGCTGGGCCCAGCCCGGCGACCCACTGAGAGGTCGGCCGATAGAGGACCTGCTGGAGGTCGCCGCCAACGCGGCGCGCCGCGAACACACCGACGTCGGTCTCCGCATCGACGTCGACGGACTGACTGTCGACCAGGCGGCCGACAGCATCCTGGCGCGAACGCGTTGGCCGGCGGCGCGGTAGGTCAGGTCGCTGACCCAGGTTCCTTCGGCAAACCCAGGACGCGCTCGCTCACGATGTTCCGTTGCACCTGGGCGGTGCCGCCCCAGATCGTCGACGAGCGGTGCGACAGGAAGCTCGACGTCCACTTGTCGGGTGCGTACTCGTCGCTCTTCTGCTCCGGCAGCAGCATGGCGTCGGCGCCGCGGATGTTCATCATACGGTCGCTGAATCGCTGCGCGTACTCCGACCAGAACATCTTGTTGATCGACGCCGCCGGGCCGGGCTCCTTCTTGGCCACCACCTCGCTGAGGAGCTTGAGGCCTTGGAATCGCATGATCTCCACGTGCGTGTAGGCCCACGCCAAGTCCTGCCGGACGGTCGCGTCGGTGTTCTTGCCCAACTCGCGCGTCAGCTTCACCGCGTCCCAGAACTGCTTGGTGTACTGGACGTGTTGCGTCGTTGCGTTGCCGCCGCGCTCGTTGCCAAGCGTGGTCATCGTGACCCGCCACCCGTTGTGGAGCCCACCGATGACGTTGAAGACCGGCGCGCGGGCTTCGTGGATGAAGGTCTCGGTGAAATGGGCGCCGCCGGTCATCTGCTTGATCGGTCGCAACTCGAAGCCGTTCGACGATCCGTCCTCGCGGTACATCGGCGTCAGGACGTAGCTGATGCCCTTGTGCTTCGGCGCGTCCGGATCGGTCCGGCACAGACAGAACATCATGTTCGCCGCCTGCGCGCCTGAGGTCCACACCTTCTGCCCGGTTATGACGACCTCGTCACCGTCGACGATACCCCGCGTCTTCAGCCCGGCCAGGTCGCTACCAGCGTCGGGCTCGCTGAATCCCTGGCAGTAGCGGTCGGTGCCGTCGATGATGCGCGGCAGAAAGTGGGCCTTCTGCTCGTCGGTACCCCACACGATGATCGACGGGCCGACAAGCCACTCCCCCATGCCACGCGTGACACGGGGAACGCCGGCCCGGCCGAACTCCTCGTTCATCACCGCGACCTCGATGCCGGACAGCCCCCGGCCGCCGAACTCCTTGGGCCACGACACGCAGAGGTACCCGCCGTCGCGCAGCTTCTCGAGCCAGTCGGCGACGACCGGCGTGCGCTGCATCATCGCGGCCCGCTCGGCGTCGACGCCGATGAGTTCCTCGGGCTTGTTGGCGTCGAGCCACTCGCGCAGCTCATCGCGGAACGCACGCGCCGCGGGACCGAGGTCGATCTCCATCGTCATGTCATTTCGCCTTCTACGGTTGGTTCGAAGACCGGCAGCTGCCGGCCGTCGCTCAATGCCTCCCATGCGAGCGTCACCGCGTCACCGACGCGCACCGCGAGCGGATCACAGTTCACGATGTTCGACATCACGCGAATCGTGCTGGCGCCGTCGCCCGCGTCCACCTCCACCAGCGCAACGACGTAGGGAACGCGGTCGGCCATGGTGGGATTGGCCGGCCGGTGTTGCACGCTGACCGCGTAGACGGTGCCGCGCCCGCTTGACTCCCGCCACTCGAGCGAGTCGGGCGACAGGCACTTCGGGCAGACCTCGCGCGGGTAGAAGATCGGGGCCCCGCACGCTGCGCACCACTGCACGAGATACCGCTGTTCCCTGGTCGCGTCCCAGAACGGATCGCTGATCTCCGTCGCCTCGGGCTCCAGCCGCGTGGGTGTCACAACGCCGCCTCGGTGCCGAGGACCGCGGTCGACATACACGACAGCACCATGCCCGAGCCGTGGGCGACGGCGACATCGGCGCCATCGACTTGGCGCGGCCCGCATTCGCCACGTAGTTGCCGGACCGCCTCGACGACGAGGAACATCCCGTAGGCGCCGGGATGCGTATACGAGAGCCCGCCGCCGTTGGTGTTGGTCGGCAACGTGCCGCCGGGGCCGATGTTCGTCGACTCGACGAACGGCCCGCCCTCCCCCTTGGCGCAGAAGCCAAGGTCCTCGAAGTGGAGGAGCTGGGTGATCGTGAAGCTGTCGTAACCCAACAGGACGTCGACGTCGCCGGGCTTGATGCCGGCCATGTCGAACGCGTTCGGCCCGCTGAGCGCGCCGGGCGTGACGGTGAGATCGGGCATCTGGCTGATCATCATGTGCGTGTGCGCGGTCGCCGCGCCGAGTACGTACACCGGCGGCTTGCGCAGATCGCGTGCTCGCTCGGCGCTGGTGACGATGAAGGCGCCGGCGCCGTCGGTCACGAGACAGCAGTCGAGTTTGTGCAGCGGTGACGCAACCATGTCCGACGCAAGGACGTCGTCGACGGTCAGCGGGTCGCGACTCTTGGCTCGCGGGTTGAGCGACGCCCATTCGCGTGTCTTCACTGCGATCGTCGCCAGCTGCTCGGGTGTGGTGCCGTACTGCGCCATGTGCCGGCTCGCGGCCAGCGCGTACCCGCCGATCGGACCTTGCAGCCCGTAGGGCATCTCCCATTCGGCCATCGGGTTGGGGCCGCCCCACATGCCCGGCCGCCCGCGCGGCGGGGCCGAACCACCACGGCGCTTGGCTTCGGTGCGGCTCGCGCGCGGCGTTTGCGCGAACACGACGAGGATGCACTCGGCGACGCCGGCAGCGATGGCCGACGCCGCGTGCTCGAGGTACACCTCGTACACGGAGCCACCCGTCATGGTCGAGTCGGTGAAGCGGGCGTTGATGCCGAGAAACTCGGCGAACTGCATCGAGCTGCTGTGACACACGCCGTCGATGTCGGCCAGCGTGAGGCCGGCATCGTCGAGGGCGTCTCGCACCACCTGGGCCTCGAGCGCGCGTCCGGTCACCTCGAGCTCGCCGGTCGGCGACACCGCATCGGTGACGCCGACGATCGCTGCCTTCCCGCGCATGAGCAACAGTTTGGCGAATTACGCGGCTGAGCGTCGCGTGGGGCGCGACAGTTGCCGTCGTGCGCAGCCCGCCCGAGCGAGTTGAGGAGAAGACGATTGCGACGGTCGTCGCCCACGCGTGGCGGCTGCCGCTCAACGACTTGCGCTACTTCCCCGAAGGCGGGGGCGCCTACCACTGGTTCGCCGGCAGCGACGATGGTCGCCGATGGTTCGTGACGTGCGACGACCTGGCCATCAAGCCCTGGCTCGGCGCGGATCACGACGTTGTGTTCGACGGCCTGCTCGCGGCCTACGGAGCCGCGATCGACCTGCGCGCCGCGGGACTGTCGTTCGTCGCCGCGCCGGTTCCGACCGCCTCTGGGGCGCCGGCGGCGCGCATCGACGCGCGCCACAGCGTTTCGCTGTTCGAGCATGTCGACGGCGAGCCCGGCCAATGGGGACGACCGGTAGCGCCCGCGACGCGCACCGAGCTGGTCAGCATGCTGGGCCGGATGCATCAAGTCACACCCGCGCCGGGCCTGGATCGACGCGGGCTCGACGTCCCCGGGCGCGACGCGTTGGAGCGCGCCCTCGGCGAACTCGATCGCCTATGGGACGGGGGCCCGCTGTCCGACGCGGCCCGGCATGCCCTGGCCGCGCACGACGAGGTGATCGCCGGATGGCTGGCCGCGCTCGACCGTTTCACCGCCGCGCTCGGCGATGGCGGCGCGGTCGTCGTCACCCACGGCGAACCCCACCCGGGCAATCTCATTCACACGGCGGGCGGCCTGGTGTTGGTCGACTGGGACACCGTGGCGCTGGCCCGCCCCGAGCGTGATCTGTGGATGATCGCCGACGCCGACGGGCACGTCGCATCGACGTACGGTGACCTGACCGGTGTCACGCTCGACGCCGAGGCGCTGGCGGCCTACCGGCTCCTCTGGGCGCTCGCCGACCTCGCCGCGTTCACGACGCAGCTTCGCGAGGAACACCGGGGCGACGCCGACGGCGACCGCGCCCTCACCGCCGTGCGCAGCATCCTCGCCGGACGAGAGCCGGCTCCGTACGGAGCGCCTCGGGACGTCGAACAGCTCCTCGCGTCGCAACGGACGTACTACGACCTACGCGCGCCGGACTATGCCGACGTCACCAAGCCATCTGACCGCAAGGTCCGTGGCCAGCTCGGGGACGCGGAAGTGCGACGCCTCGTCGATCGGTTCGCACCGTCAGGCGACGTGTTGGAAATGGCGTGCGGATCCGGGGTGTTCACGCGCGATCTCGTCCGTCACGCCCGCGCGTTGACTGCTCTCGATGGGTCGCCGCAGATGCTGGACCGCAACCGCGGGCTGGTCGGTGATCCGAGCGTCGAGTACGTGTGCGCCGACCTCTTCGAGTGGCGACCACACCGCGTGTACGACGCGGTCTTCTTCGGCTTCTGGCTATCGCATGTCCCGCCGACGCATTTCGACGCGTTCTGGTCGCTGGTTGGAGCATGTGTCGGCCCGGGCGGCCGCGTCGGCTTTGTCGACGAGGACGGGCGGGCCGCCGCGCATGAGGCCGCAATCGCACCCGACGGCCTAACTGCCCGTCGGACACTGAGCGACGGGCGGGCGTTCGACATCGTCAAGGTGTTCTGGGACCCAGTCGAGCTGACGGAACGCCTACACGGGTTGGGTTGGCGCGGCGTGGTGGAGCCGGTCGGCGAGTCGTTCCTGTACGGAGTCGTCGAGCCCGATGGAGCTTGAATCGATCACGCCCGCCGTGTGGATGCTCCGATTTCCCGTCGTCAACGCCTACCTCGTACGTGTGGACCAAGGCTTTGCGACCATCGACAGCGGGCCACTCGGGTCCGAGGGCGAGATTCTGGCCGCGATCGACGAGCTCGGCTCCGCCCGAGGTCTCGAGCACATCGTGCTCACCCACTCACACAAGGACCACGCCGGCTCGGCCGCGGCATTGGTGGCCGCAACCGGGGCGGTCGTGATGGCGGGAGCCGCCGATGCACCAGTGATCGCCGGACGAGCTCCGGAGCCGGCGGCCGTCATCACCGCCGAAGAGCAACCGTTCTTCGACAAGATCGCGGACGTCGTTCCGCCCGCGCCGCCCGTGGAAGTCGATCGCGTTCTTCACGACGGGGACGACCTCGGCTGGGACTCTCCCGCTGTCGTCCTCGCCATCCCGGGCCACACGGCGGGAAGCATCGCGATTCACCTTCCCACCGAGCGTGTGCTGTTCGCGGGGGATGCCGTCGCGTCCGTCGGAGGCCGGCCGATCCTCGGGCCGTTCAATATGGCGCGCCAAGAGGCCATCTCGGCGTTCAAGCGACTCGCGGCACTCGACGTCGCGATCGCATGCTTCGGTCACGGCGACCCCATAGTCGGCGACGCGAAGAACGCGTTGCGACGCGCCGCGTCACAACATTGATGGCGACGACGACGTCGAGCGAGATGAACAGGTCGGCCGCCTAACTCGTCGCCTCGTCACCTTTGCAACGTCGCGCTTGGAAGCGCGGCGCGCTGGGTACGAGGGTTGCAGCCTTGGTGGAGTTACCACCGGCGAATTTCGGAGGTGCTTCACATGGTGCTCTGGTTAATCGCGGCCGTCATCGGAGTGGTCGGCGTCGTCCAGTTGCTGCAGGGTCAGGTCCTGTTCGGAATCATCCTCATCGTTGCCGCGTGCGCGGTCGGACCCGGCGGCTACAGCGTGTTCAACCGCCGCAGCGCCTAACGCGCCGCAGCGGCCACTGGCGACGCGACCATCGGCCACGGACGTTCGCGCTCAGCGGCGAGGGCGACGTCGAAGAGCAGCTCGTCGGCGTGCGGGCGGGCCAGCACCTGCATGCCGACCGGCAGGCCATCCACCGTGCCGCCCGGGATCGACACCGCCGGATTGCCATAGATGTTCGAGATGATCGTGAGTGCGCCCATGTTGACGAGGTCCGGGAACCGGGCACTGGCCTGCGCGAGCAACCGCGACGGAAGCGACGGGACGGCAGTCGTCGCCAGCCGGACGCCGAACAGCGCGCCGAGGAACGCATAGCGAGCGACAGCACTCGACTTGGCCCAGTCGAGGAAACTGCTTTCACTGCTGCTCGTGACGGCCTCGGCGGCAAACGCGGGCCCCGGATTCGTCGCCGCGACGATGAAATCGACCCGCTCGAACGCGGCGGCCATGGCTTCGTTGGCTTGGATGCGGAGCTGCTCGGCGGCCGCAGCGGTATCGAGGTTGTACAGCGACTGTGACAGGCGCAGGCCGAGGGCGACCTCGTCGGTGAGTTGCAACGCGCACCGCGGCCAGTTCGAGCCGAGGTCGGCGAGCAGGGTCGCCAGGTTGCCCATCATCCACTGAGCGGCGAGGTTCGGGGGTTCGACGACGAGGTCGACCTCGACCATCCCTGTCGCTGCGATCAGCGCCTTGGCCTCGGATCGGAGCTGGTCCTCGACGCCGGCTTCAAGGGTGACGCCGCCGAGCGCGGGAACGATCGCCACGCGCCGCCCGGCCAGCTCCTGTGTGCCGAGGCCCGACTCCCAGTGGCCGTGCGACGGCAGGCTCGAGGGGTCATACGGGTGCAATCCCGCGCACACGTCGTAGTAGCGCGCCGCGTCGCGCACCGACCGCGACAAGTTGCCAACCACCACCGTGTTCGGGCGCATGAACGCGTGCGGGCTCCGCGGGATGCGGCCGAACGTGCCCTTCATCCCGAGCAGGCCGGTGTAACCGGCGGGAATTCGAATCGAACCACCCCCGTCGCCACCGGTGGCGAGACTGACGAGGCCGCCGGCGACGGCGGCCGCCGAGCCGCTCGATGAACCGCCCACCGTCCGGCCGTAGCGCCACGGATTGTGCGTGACGCCGTTGATCTTGGTGACGCTCACGTTGAGCCCGCCGAACTCGCTGGCGGTCGTCTGCCCAACCGGCACCACACCGCCACGGTCGAACAGGCGCTGGATGTGGTGCGACGTGCGCGTCGCAACGCGGTCCTTGTAGACGAGCGAGGCCTCGGTCCACGGCCAACCGGCGACCGGCTCCAGTTCCTTCACCGCCGTCGGCACGCCGCCAAACGGCAGTGACGTATCGGCCGCCGCCGCCGCCGCCCGCGCCCGCTCCGGGTCGGTATGCGAGAAACAGTTGAGGTTGGATGCCTCGATCGCGGCCAGCGTCGCGTCAAGTTCCTCGAGCGGCGAGCGGTCGCCGGCGCGGAACGCGTCGACGAGGGAGCAGGCGTCGCCCTGCCAGGGGGTGTCGGTCACGGCCTGAGTCTCGCGCGGGCGCCATTGCCCGGTCGCGGGCGCTACGTTCGCTCCCATCCCACGAGAAGAGAGGGAACCCTGTGAGTGACTTTCCCGCCATCGCCCACGTCGCCGTCACGGTCAGCGACCTGAACAAGAGCCGGCCGTGGTACGAGGCGTTGTTCGGCGCCGCGCCGGTTCTCGACGAAGACACCGGGCCGTTCCACCACGTCGTCTGGCTGCTCGGTGGCACCTTGTTCGGTATCCATCAGCACTCGAGCCCGTCCGGCAATGGTGCGATGGACGAGCTGCAGCCCGGCCTCGATCACGTGGCGTTCGGATGCGCCAACCGTGGCGAGTTGGAGGCCTGGGAGAAGAAGCTGAACGACCTCGGCGTCGCCAATGGTGGCGTGGTCGACGCGCACTACGGGTCGGGCCTGTCTTTCCGCGACCCCGACAACATCGCACTCGAATTCTTCGCGCCACCGGGCTGACCGCTGGCACCACACAAGATCTCGCGGGCGGCGGCTCGGGCCGAGCTCATCGCCTATGTCGTCGCCGCGATCACGCTGATCGTCGGCGGCGCGCTCATCCGCACACCGCTTCTCAACTTCCTCTGCGGTCCGGCGGCAGTCATCGCGATCGTCACGATGCTGGCGCCGCTGCTCGACCGTGGGCGACGCCGAGGCGGTGAGAAGTGAGTTGGGCCGCCCATGAGCTGGAGAGCTATTTCCTCCAGAAGCACATCAAGGCCAAGGTGTCGTATCTCGCGGTCCTCCTCGGCTGCCTGTTGCCGGACTTCTTCACCAAGCTGCCGGTCTACGGGCTGCACATCGGCAACCTGACCTACCTCAAGGCGAGCTTCCCGGCCAAGTACCACCGGGGCTGGCCCGGCGTCGGGTTCACCCACTCGCTCGCGTTCGGTGTCGTGGTCGCCATCGTCGTGCTGTGGCGCACGAAGAACCGCGCCTGGGCTCTCGGACTCATGATCGGCGTGTTCGCCCACGTCCTCACCGACACGTTCGACAGTGTCGGAACGATGTTGTTCTTCCCGTTCACGACCCAGCACTACTCGACCGACATGTGGGCCTACGCCGCGCAACAAGGTCGCTACGGCGACGCGGCCGCGTACTACTCGAGCCTCGGCGGGGTTTGGGACTTCTTCTGGCTGTTGATGGCCGTCAGCGGCTTTCGAGTGTTCAGTCGCGAGTACTTCTTCTCAACCGTCGTGCCCAACGACTCGGTGTGGGACTGGATGCGAAACCGCTTCGACATGTCGGAGCGGGCGATGGTGGCGGTGTACCGCGCCTACTTCGTCTATGGGGGATGCCGGATCTTCGCCTGGTTTCTGTGGGCGCGGCTCATCGACCACGCCCCACTCGACTGGAGCTGGGGCGGCCCGTATTGGGTCCAGAAGGTCAGCTTCCCCGCGGCCAACTGGGGCGTGTGGTTCGAGAACACGGGCCGCGGTCTCGCGGGGATGGCGGCCGCGCTCGCGCTGCTATGGATCTTCGTTGGCCGGCGCCTCTGGGAGCAGGCCGCCTAACCGATCAGCGGCGAACGTCCTCCGGCCAGTCAGTGACGATGCCGTCGGGTCCCGCGGCCAACACCCGGTCGAGACTGTCGCGGCGGACGAGCCACGAGTGGACCCGCAGGCCGCGGCCGTGGCCGGCGGCGACGGCGTCGGCGGTGGTGACCGACTCGTGGAGGCTGACCTCGGCGGCGCCAGCCAGCGCGGCCCGCTCGATGTACCGAGCAACCGCTGCGGGGCTGGACGCGTCGGCCAGCAGGCCGACGGTCATGTCGGGAACGACGCGCACCGCCTGACGGACGGCGTCCTCGCTACGGACCCAGAGCGCGACCCGATCCGGCGCGAGTCCGGCCTGTTGAAGCGTCGCCATGGCGGGCCCCAGCGCCGAGTCGGCCTTTACGTCGACATTGATACCGAGGTCGGGGCCCAGCGCGTCAAGGGCCGCCGCGAACGTCGGCATGCGTCCGATGCGCCGGATGCGCGCGCTCGACGTCCATCGGATCGGAAGCGGCCAGCGGGAGGTGCGCCAGCCGGTGACGTCGTGATTCAGAACCGGGGTGCCGTCGCGGGCGAGGCGGACGTCGACTTCAACCGCGTCGGCCCCCAGTTCGGCCGCGACCTGGATGCCGCGAAGGCTGTTCTCAGGTGCGTGCTGCGGACACGTCCGGTGGGCGATGACCCGCATCAGACCCCTCGCTGCTGCGCTCGAGGACTTCCTCGGCTTCGGCGACCACCGCCGCCGCCGCCTTCCGCCGGCGCCGCGACACGAGTTGTGCCCGGGCGACCCCCGCGGTGAGCGGGATGACTTGGGCGACAGTGAAGCAAGCGGCGCACATCAGCGTTCCTCTCGACTCGACAGCGATGAGGCTAGCAACGTGAGCTGAACGATCGGATCTGCCGGCGCACCCAAGTCACAAAAACTGTTACCGATGTCGCCCAAGTCCACGTACGTGAGCGGTTTGAACCAGCTCTCGTCGTGGTTCGCAGAGCTTGGGTGGCGTTGGTAACAGCGCGAGACCTGCCGATACCGCGAGCACACCCGGCCGCCGGGCGAGTGCCACCACGGGCTCTTGAGCGTGTGGGAGTTCACCGACGAACCAGTGACCCGTTGGCGACTTGCCGTGGACCCCACCGCCCGCGTCTATGAGATCCACCGACCGGACGATTGGGTCGCTCGGGTAGAGCGCTATCCCAAGGTTGCGACCCGCCCGCACATGGGCTGGGAGGTGCCGGGCCCGAACCAGCTACGTGCCGCGCGACGCCTTGGCAAAGTGGGGCCCGCACGCCGTACGAGACAACATCGACCGTCACGTTGTCCCGGACTGGTCTGACGTCGTGCGTGACTTTGACGGCGTCCATCTGAGTTGGGCGGGTTGGATCACCTCAGAGGGGTTCGTCGCTGATTTGCCCGGCGGGCCGTCCGGCGTCACGCGTCACGCCAGGCACACCTTTACAGGCAGGTAAGCCCGAACAGCGCGTCCGGTGGAGTGATCTAAGCGGTCGCGTCAGTCGCCGACGGCGCCGTCGATCAGTTCGCGGATGAGGTCGGCGTGGCCGTTGTGGCGGGCGTACTCCTCGATCATGTGGACGTAGATCCACCGCAGCGAACACGGCTTGTCACGGCGCACGCCGGTGTCGTCCAACTCGTGTTGCGCAGCGGCGGCCCGGCTCGCCGCACACTCGGCCTGCCACACGGCGACGTCGGCGTCCCAGTCGGCGTCGTCGAGCGGGACGAGTTCGCGATCCTCGATCTCGCGGTCGATGAACAGCAACGGCGCGTCGGTGTCACACAACAACACGCGCCGGAACCAGTTCTGCTCGACGGCTGCCATGTGACGGACCAGCCCGTGCAGCGAGAGCTTGGACGACTCGATCGGCCGAGCCTTGCGGCCGGCGTCATCGAGGCCCTCGCACTTGAGCAGCAGCGTCACCCGATGGAACTCGAGCCAGGTCTCGAGCATCGTCCGCTCATCGGCGACGAACGGCGGGTCGACGCGCCGCGGATCGGAGAGTTCTTCGACCATCGTCTAGGCGGGGAGCGCGCTCAGTACGGCCGGTCGCCGATGACGGTGACGCGCTCCATGACGCGCTTGTTGGGCAGGAAGTCGTTGCTCACGCAGTGTTGCGTCGCCCGGTTGTCCCAGAACGCGACGCTGCCCGGCCGCCACCGGAAGCGGCACTGCACGTCGGGGATAGTCGCCTGGCGCTGGAGCTTGAAGAGCAGCAGCCGCGCCTCGGCGTCGTCCATGCCCTTGATGCCACACGTGAACGAACCGTTGACGTAAATGGTCTTCCGTCCCGTCTCCGGATGGGTGCGGACGACCGGGTGCTCGACGGTCGGGTGCTTGGCCCGCATCTTCTCCTGCACCTCCGGCGGCCGGCCGATGCCGAACGCGCGGGTGTAGTCGTGCAACGCGACCATCCCGTCGACCTGCTCCTTGGTGGCGTCGTCGAGCAGGTCGTAGGCGGCGCCCATGTCCGCCCACAACGTGTCGCCGCCGAGCGGAGGGAGCTCGACGGCGCGCAGGATCGAGCCCATCGACGGCTCGGGTCGCCAGGTGACGTCGCTGTGCCACGTGTCCGGCGCCCGGAACTCGCCGCCGGCGGGGATCACGAATACCTCCGGGTGCTCCTGACCCTTCGGTGTCAGCGGGTGCACCTCGAGGTCACCGAAGCGCCGGCCGAAGGCGATGTGGCTGTCGCGATCCAGCTTCTGGTCGCGGAAGAATATGACCTTCCAGGCCAGCAGCGCGTCGCGCAACGCGCTCACCGTGGCGTCCGGCAGCTCGTCGGCCAGATCGACGCCGCCGATCTCGGCTCCGATCGTCGCGGTCAGCGGTTGAACATCCAGCGCCGCGGTGGTCGTCATCGCGGCGCGCGTGTTGAGGTCAGCACTTGCCGAGCAGGTGGTTCAGGTTGCTGCACGGCGGGGGCGGCGGGGGCGGCGGCGGAGGCGGCGGTGCGCTGGCGGCGCCGACGAAGAGCAGACGGTTGGGTGTGCCGGTCATGCAGCTTCCCAACTGCTTGTCGAGGAAGTTGCAGGTCGTCTTGATGCCGGTGACGACGTTCTGCGTCGAGTTGGCGACGAGGGCCGACTCCACCGCGCTCTGGTTCGCCGTCGGGTGATCCTGGAGGTAGAGCGCGGCGGCGCCGACGACGTGCGGCGTCGCCTGCGAGGTACCCGAGATCGTCTGGGTTGCCGTGTCCGACGCCGGACCGTCCGAGACGATGTTCACGCCCGGGGCGAAGAGGTCGAGGCACGGGCCGAAGTTCGAGAACGAGGCGCGCGCATCGTTGCTGTCGGTCGCGCCGACCACCAGCGCCTCGGTAACCCGGCTGGGGGACCCGCTGCATGCGTTGGCGGTGTCGTTGCCCGCGGCAACGGCAGTCACGACGCCGTCGTTGATCATGGCCCGCACCGACGCATCGAGCGCCGGGCTGGCACCGCCGCCCAAGCTCATGTTGGCAACCGCGGCTTGGCCGGTCTGATGGTTGCCGGTGACCCAGTCGACGCCGGCGATGATGGCGCTGGTGTCGGTGCTGCTCGCGCAGCCGAAGACGCGCACGGCAACGAGCGTTACGTCCTTGGCCACGCCGTACGTCTCGCCGCCGATGATGCCGGCGACGTGGGTGCCGTGACCGTTGCAGTCCTGCGTGCTCGGCGACGCGTCGACGGTGTTCGTGCCCGGGACGACGCGACCGGTGAGGTCCTGGTGCGTTCCGTGCACGCCGGTGTCAATGACGTAGGCCTTCACACTCGCGGCGCCGGTGTCGTACGAGTAGGTGCCGGACAGCGGCCGCGTGCGCTGGTCGATGCGGTCAAGGCCCCACGGCGCCGAGGTCTGCGTCGCCGCGACACTCATGATGCTGTCGCGTTCAACGCCGGTGACGCCGGGCAGCGCGCGGAGCGCCGGGCCGAGCGCCGACGGCAGCTCGACGACGAAACCCTTCAGCGCGTATTGGTACACGCGGACGACCTTGCCCTGGCCGAGCTGGCCGACGAGCGCGTTGGCCGTCGCCGACACATCGCCCACTTGATCCTGCAGGGTGACGATGAAGCGGGTGGACCCGCCGCCGACTTGGGCGAGGGCCCGCGGCGTCCAGGTGAGGATGGCAAGGGCCGCGACCAGTGGAGCGGCGGCTCGGATAATGCGTCGGCGCATTGGCGTCTCCCAGCTCGTGGGTAGGGCGACCGACTATCCCCAGATTCGTGCAGCGGCCCAGTCTCAGGTGCCTGAGATATTAGGCGGGCTACGTTCGTCGCGTGACGGGGCGGGCGACTCGTGTAGCTGAACGGTTGCGAGGCCGGGCGGTGGTGCGGGACGCCGAGGAAGAGCGGGCCTCCTCGCACCTCGAACTGTTCTTCGACCTCACGTTCGTCGTCGGCATCAGCCGAGCGGCCGAGGGCCTGCAGCACGAGCTCACCGCTGGTCACGCGGCGTCGGGCGCCGTCGGGTTCATCGGCGCGTTCTTCGCCATCTGGTGGGCGTGGATGAACTTCACGTGGTTCGCCTCGGCCCATGACTCCGACGACGTCGCCTACCGACTGCTCACCCTCGTCCAGATGGCCGGCGTCCTCGTCCTTGCCGCGGGGATCACCCGCGCCGTGGAGGACCGGCAGTTCGCCATCGCCACGGTCGGCTACGCGGTGATGCGCGCCGGCCTCGTGTGCAACTGGTTGCGTGTGGCCCGCGACCAACCAGACACGCGCACCCGCGCCCTGCGGTACGCGGGCGGGACGTCGATCCTCCAGGTGCTGTGGCTGTTGCGCTTGGCCACGCCCGACTCGTGGACCGCGGTGACCTTCGCCGTCCTGGGCATCGCCGAACTGCTCGTGCCGATGTGGGCCGAGCGCGCCGCCGGCCAGCCGCTGTTCAACCCGGTGCACATCGAAGAGCGCTACGGCCTGTTCACGATCATCCTCTTGGGCGAGTCGATCCTCGCGGCGACCGTCGGCTTTCAAGCGGTACTCGACGAGAACGGCTTCACCGCCGCGCTGCTCACCGTCGGACTCAGCGGTCTCGTCCTCGCCTTTGCCGCGTGGTGGTTGTACTTCGACCATCCCGGCCACCTGACCCCGACACCGGAGCAGGCGTTCCGATGGGGATACGGCCACGTCGTCGTCTTCATATCGCTCGCCGCGCTGGGTGCCGGGGTGCACGTCGCCGCCGAGTCGATCATCGGCCACGAACACGACCGCTCCGCCGCTCTCGCGGTGGCGACACCGGCCGCCGGCTTCCTACTGGGCCTCGCCCTCGTCATGCTCATCACCGGAACCCCGGCGATCAGCCGTCGCGTTCTGCCGAAGTTGATCGGCGCCGCCGCGCTATTGCTCGTCGGCGTGGTCGCCTCGCCGACCACGGTCGTCGTGGCGTCGGCGGCGATCGTCGCCGGGCTGGCGACGCTGATGGTGCTTGCGGGGCCGGAGACCCAAGCCGAGTAGGTTCGATCGCTGCATGGACCTCCTCCTCGTGCGTCACGCCGAGCCGGTGCGTATCGAGAACGCCGAAGGCCCCGCCGACCCGCCGCTGAGCGAACGTGGTGTCCGCCAAGCGGCCCTCGCCGCCGGGTGGCTCGCCGGCGAGCGGCTCGACGCGATCTGGGCCAGCCCCATGCGCCGCGCCCGCCAGACCGCGGAAGCCATCGCAATCGCCCACGGCCTCGACGTCAACATCGACGACGAACTGGCCGAGTTCGATCGCGACGCCGTGAGCTACATCCCGTTCGAGGAGCTACGGGCGACGCGCGACGAGCGCTACAAAGCAATGGTCGAGGACCGGCTGCAGGACCTCGAGGTCGACGCGGTCGCGTTTCAAGAGGGCGTCGTGCGCGCCGTCGAGCGCGTCATCGACGCCAACCCCGGCGGCAAGATCGCCGTGGTCTGCCACGGCGGCGTGATCAACGCCTACACGGCGCACATCGCCGAGGTCCCGAAACTCCTGTGGTTCGAGCCGGGCTACACGAGCATCAACCGCGTCGCCGCGTCGCGCGCCGGCCACCGCACGGTGATTGGGCTCAACGAAGTCGCGCACCTGCGCAACGTCGACCTCTAGCCGAACGTCTCGACCACCACGTCGCCGCCCAGGCCGCGAACCGCGCCCCGGGCCCGCTCGAGCGAATCATCGTCGGTGACGACCGCGGCCACCGCCCCGCCCGAGCCGGCTGAGTTGGGAACGAGCCCGGCGTCGGTGACGGCGGCGGCCAGGGTGTCATGGGCGGCTGACAGCGGCGCGACCGTCGATCGGACCGCGGCCGACTCCCCCATCACCGTCGCCAGGGCCGTCGCGTCGCCAGCGGCCAACGCGCCCGCGGCGCGCCGCGCCAGGGCGGCCAGCTCGTCCATTCGCGGCGGCTCGCTGGCGCGGAGGTCGCGGTGGTACTCGTCGGAACTGGCGCCGGCGGCTTCGCACCACGCGACCGCGATGCGGACAGGGCGCGCCGGCCGGACGACCGTGACCCGCTCGGTGGCGGCCATGTCCACGAGCACCGGCGCCGCGAACGCTTGGGTGGCCCGGTCCTGCAAGCCGGCCACCATTCCCAGCTCCTCGACCTCGACCGCGAGGGCCAGGAGGGCAAGGTCGAGGGCGTCGAGTTCCGCTCCCGCCCGCGCCGCCAACGCCCGCAGCGTGGCGACGACGATCGCGCTCGAGCCGGCCAACCCGACGGCGAACGGTATATCGCTCGACCACCGCAACTGGAACGGTGCGTCGGTCGCCGGCGCACGACGGATCGCGGCGGCGACAAGGTCGCGCCCCCGCTCATCGCCGACGATGGTGGTCGCCGGCGCGTCACGCACGTCAACGCGCGCGGTGAACGACGTCACCGGGACCGCCAGCACCGCACCGCCGTATAGATCAGACGGGTTGCCAGCCAGCGCGGCCCGAGCCGGCGCGGTGGCGACGATCGGCGGCGGCACGGCGACAGCATGGCTGGTTGAATGCCGCCGGTGGATACCCTCACCATCAACCGCGACGACCCCGCCGCGATCCGGATCGGGTTCGGTGAGCCGGACTGGCTGGGCCCGCTTGCGTTCTCGTCGCCCGACGCCGCCGTGTCCGGCACGCTCGAACAGCTGAGCGACTCGGTCGCGCTGCTCGGCGTGACCGCCAGCACCGCGGTGACGGGTATGGCGACTGGCAATTTCGCCACGCCCAGCGCGGCGTGGTCCTTCGCACCGGCCGAGCGGCTCGCCGGCGGGGTACCCGACGGGACCATCGGGTTCGGGTTCCAGTACACCGAGTTCGCCATGCCGACGCTCACCGACGCGTCGCTCCAGGGCTGGTTCCTGTTTCCGATGCGACCCGCGCTGGTGCTGCCGATGATGCTGATCGCGCCCGACAGCCGCACGCTGCTGCTCGCGCCGCACGAGGGCTTCCACGAGCAGGTGCTGGCGGTGGAGGGCGGCCTGCGCTGGGGATGGCATGGCGATCTCGACGCCGCACCGGCGAGCTTCGCCACGAAGCTGGCGATCGTCGCCGGCGCCAGCCCGCGCGCCTGTCTCGACGCGTGGGGCGCCGAGCTGCAAGCGCGGCACGCGACGGTGCGACCCGGGCGCTACGCCGACGATCTCAACCAGCGGCCGTCGTACTGGACGGACAACGGCGCCGCGTATTGGTACAAGACCGAGCCCGGCCACACGGTGCCCGAAACGGTGACGGCGGCGGTCGACGACCTGCGCACGCGCGGCGTGCCGTTCAGCACCGTGCAACTCGACTCGTGGTTCTACCCGCACGCCACGCTGCGGCCCTTCGACACGGCCGACTGGGTCGTGCCGCCGAGCGGGCTGATGGAGTGGGACGCCCGAGCCGACATCCTCCCCGACGGCGTCGCCGCACTGCGAGAGCAACTCGGCGATCCGCCGCTCACGGTCCACTGCCGTCATCTGTCGTCGACGTCGCCCTACCTCGGCGACTTCCCGGCGTGGGTCGACGGCGACCGCGCCCACCCGATCGGTCCCGAGTTGTACGAGCGCTGGCTCGACCAGGCCTCGCAGTGGGGCGTCACGACGTTCGAGCACGACTGGCTCATCGAATGCTTCCTCGGCGTCCGCGGTCTGCGCGCCGGCGCCGGTCGCGCTCGCGCCTGGCAGGAGGGAATCGACCGCGCCGCCGGCGAGCGCGGGATCACGTTGCAGTGGTGCATGGCCAGTCCGGCGGACATGTGCCAGACCGTCACCCTCGCCAACGTGGCGTCGATCCGCACGTCGGGCGACCACGGCTACATCGTGAGCCCGGGATACCTCTGGGCCTGGTTCCTGTACACGAACGCGCTGGCCGGGGCGCTGGGTCTGCGCCCGTTCAAGGACGTGTTCAGCGCCGACTCGTCCAACGCCGACGCGCACAGCGACGTCGAGGCGTTGCTGTCCGCGCTGTCGACCGGCCCGGTTGGCATCGGCGACCGCATCGGGCGGGCGGACCCGGCGATCGTGCGCCGGACCTGCCGGGCCGACGGCACGCTGGTCAAACCACACACGCCGGTCGCCGCCCTCAACCGATCATTCCAACGGTGGGCAACGCGCCGCGGCGCGTTGCTCGTGGGCGCGGCGGCGACGCAACACGAGGTCGGCACCTGGCACTACGTGATCACGCTCAACGCGACCGACGCGCCGGCGAAAGGGCGCGTCAACCTGGCCGACCTCGGGCCATCGGCGCCGGCGGACTCGGTCGCGGTGTGGGACTGGCGCACGCAGACCGTCGAGATCCTCGAACCTGGAGGCGGCTGGGACGTCGACTTGCCGCCGCTCGACTGGGACTACCGCGTCGTCGTACCGATCGTCGACGGGACCGCGGTGATCGGCGATCCCTCGCTGTGCGTGACCGCGGGCGACATGCGCATCGCCGCGGTCACGTCGGACCGCGTGACGATCCTCGGCGCCGGCGAGGACGTCGAACTCGTGACGTGGACCCAGGGCGGCGGCGCGTCTCGTCGGACGGTCACTGTGCCGCGTCGGGGGTGGCTCGACGTGGCCATCGGTTAGAACACGACGGTGGACTACGAACAGATTCGCTACGAGGTCGCTGACGGCATCGGGACGCTGACCCTCGACCGGCCCGACAAGCTCAACGCGTTCACGACCCGGATGCTGGTCGAGATGCTCGACGCGTTCGATCGCAGCGACGCCGACGACGATGTCCGCGCCGTGATCGTCACCGGCGCCGGGCGCGGCTTCTGCGCGGGCGCCGATCTCTCCGGTGGCGGCGAGACTTTCGACACCGACGCCCAAGGCGGCCGGCGCGACAAAGCGGCGGGGGTGCCACGCGACGGCGGCGGGCGCCTCACCCTGCGGATCTTCGAATCGCTCAAGCCGGTCATCGCCGCCATCAACGGAGCGGCCGTCGGTGTCGGCGCGACCATGACGCTGCCGATGGACATCCGCTTGGCCGCCGACGACGCCAAGCTCGGGTTCGTCTTCGCCCGCCGCGGCATCGTCCCGGAGGCGGCCTCGTCGTGGTTCCTGCCCCGCGCCGTCGGCATCAGCCGAGCGATGGAGTGGGTGGCGACCGGTCGCGTGTTCCCGGCCAGCGAAGCGCTCGAAGCCGGGCTGGTACGCAGCCTGCATCCGAAGGACGAGCTCCTCGGCGCGGCGACCGCGTTGGCTCGCGAGATCGCCGACAATGCCGCACCGGTCTCCGTTGCGTTGTCGCGCCAGATGATGTGGCGCATGCTCGGCGCCGATGACCCGATGGAAGCCCACAAGATCGACTCACGGGGCATCGACTCGCGCGGTGCGAGCGAGGACGCGCGTGAGGGCGTGATGTCGTTCCTTGAGAAGCGGCCCGCCGCCTTTCCGATGAAGGTGAGCGACGGCATGCCGCCGTTCTTCCCGTGGTGGGAGCCGCGGCCCTTCGAGTAACTAGCGGTAGGCCTGGGCCTGGAAGCCGTACAGCTCGGCGTACTGGCCCTTGCGGGCGATCAAGTCCTCGTGGCTGCCGACCTCGACGACGCGAGCGCCGTCGATCACGACGATGAGGTCGGCCATCCGCACGGTGGAGAAGCGGTGCGACACGAGCACGGTGATGCGGCCGTCGTCGACACGCGCGGCCGACGCGTAGCGCTCGAACAACGCATGCTCGGTCTCGGCGTCGAGCGCGGCCGTCGGCTCGTCGAGCACCAGCAGCAGCGGCTCGTCGCGCATGAAGCCGCGTGCGAGCGCGAGCTTCTGCCACTGGCCGAAGCTGACCTCCACACCATCGGGCCACGTCGGGCCGAGCTGCGTGTCGAGACCGGCTTCGAGGCGCTCGACAACGTCGTCGGCACCTGCCCGCCCGACGGCGGTGACCACCGCACCGTTGTCGTCGAGGCGGGGGACGTCGCCGAGACCTACGCCGTGGCGCGCCTGCAACTCGAAGCGGAAGAAATCCTGGAACGCGCCGGCCAGCCGAGCTCGCCAGTCCTCAGAGCGGATGCGCGACAGCGGCTGGCCGTCGACGAGGATCTGGCCGGCGTCCGGCGAGTACAGCTTGCACAGCAGTTTGACCAGCGTCGTCTTGCCCGCGCCGTTCTCACCGACGATGGCGACGACCGAGCCGGCGGGCAGGAACAGGTTGACGTCGTCGAGGACGACGCGGTCGGTGCCGGGGTAGGCGAACGACAGGTTCTCGACGCGGATGCCGTCGGTGAGGTGGGCGGGCGCGGGAAGGTCTTCGTCAACGACGATCGAGGCCGCGTACTGCTCGAGCCACACGAGCCGCTTCGAGCCGTCGAGCCAGACCCCGCGCAGGAAGCCGATTTCGCCGACGGTCGCACCGATGTAGGACGAGAGCCGGGCGCCGGCGGCGAGAACGAGCAACGTGGCGCCGACCGACGCGTCCAGAACCGCGGCGACGAACACGATCGCGCCGACGTACGCGCTGCCGAATATCGCCCACGCCAGCGCGTGCCACATCGCGCTGGCCCAGCGCGACCGGCTCACCGGCCCGTACCACTGCTCCCACGCTTCGCGCCGTTGCTCGACGAGGCGGTTGCCGATGCCCGTGACCCGCACCTCCTTACCGGGCGGGGCCGACGTGGCCGTGATGAAGAGGTGCTTGGCCAGCCGATTGTGCGAGGCACCCTGCTCCTCGGCCACCCGCTCGACGCCCGGACGCCACGTCGACGTCAGCACCGTCGGGACCGCGAAGACACCGAGTAGCACGAGCGCGGGGTGGATCGAGACCAGTAGCGCGACGGTGACCCCGAGTCGAAGGATCCACCCGCAGGTCGAGAACAGCGACATGTACATGTGATCGAGAACGAAGATCTGATCCCGCAGCACCGCGAGGCGGTCTAGGTACTCGGGCCGCTCCTGGTGGGCGATCGTCGACACCGATGCCTGAAGGCGGGCGACATGTGACTCGAGCGCGATCGTGACCTTGTCGCGGAAGCGGCGCTGCACGCGTGTGCTGATCGTCCGCAGGAACCACGTGGCCGCCGTCGACACGGCCAACCCGACCGCGGCGACCTTGACCCGACCCGGCTCGTCGTGCAAAACGCCCTCGCCGAGGATCTTGAGCCAGAGGGCAAGGAGCGCGTCCGGCAGCGCGGCGAGGAGCGACAACAGGAAAGCGGCGACAAGGAGGCCGGGCTCGTGGCCGTAGCCGATGCGGCACAGCCGCCACATCGACTTCAGGGCCGGGGGCATGTCATCGGCAACCGGCGCCGGCGGATCAGTTGAGAACATCGAGCGTCACCCCCTCCTCCTCGTCGTCGGCTTCGTCGAACCGGCTGGCCTGCAGGTCGAACATGGTTCGGTAGCGGCCGTTGAGTTCGATCAGTTCGTCGTGGGTGCCGAGCTCGACGACGCGACCGTGCTCCAGCACGCAGATGCGGTCGGCGTGGCGGACGGTCGAGAAGCGGTGCGACACGAGGATCGTCGTCGCGTGGCGGGTCGCGGCGAGGACGCGCTCGAAGATCTCGGCCTCGCCTCGCACGTCGAGTTGGGCCGTCGGTTCGTCGAGAAGCACGAGGCCCGCGCCCTGGCGTACCGCGCACAGGGCGCGGGCCAGCGCGACGCGTTGCCACTGGCCGCCCGACAGATCGGTGCCGCCCTCGTAGCCGCGCGCCAGCGGGGTATCCAAGTCCGCCAGGTCTGAGGCGCCGGCGTCGGCCAACGCGGCGAGGATCACGTCGTCGGGCGCGCCGGCCGGTGCCACGTTGTCGCGCAGCGACAGCTCGAAGCGGATGAAGTCTTGGAACACCGCGGTAACCCGCTCGCGCCACGCGTCGACCTCGATGTCGCGAAGATCGACGCCGTCGATCTCGATCGCCCCGCCCTGCGGGTCGTAAAGGCGGCACAGCAGCTTGGCCAGCGTCGTCTTGCCCGCGCCGTTCTGACCGACGATCGCCAGCGACGATCCGGCAGGGATCGTCAGGTCGAAGCCTTCGAGGACCGGGATCCCGGCCTGCGGGTAGCTGAAGTCGACATTGCGAAAGCGGATCTCACGCGCCGGCTTGCCCGCCGCCGATTGCGTCCCCGGAGCGAGCGCTCCGGCCGGCTTCATGGCCGGCTCGAGGCGGAGGACGGCGGCAACCGGCGCGGCGGCGCCGTCGAGCGCCCAGTTGAGACCGCCGAAGGCAATGGCGCTGGCGCCGATTGCAACCTGGGCGAAGACGATGAGAGCGTCCAGGCTCATCCGGCCGCTGTTCGCGTCGTTGGCCAGCGACCAGAACACAATGAGGTTGGCGACGGTGACGAGCACCACACACCAGATCACGGGCTTCTCGCGCAGACGCGTCGCCCGGTACTGGAGCTCGAACAGCTGCTTCCGCCGGTTGATGAACCGCTCGATCGTCCAGCCGACCAAGCCGAACAGTCGCAGCTCCTTGGCTGCGGGTGGATCGACCGCAAGGCGGTACGCGTACTCGGCGTGACGCTGCGCGTTGCGGACCTCGTCGGTGTTGCGGTCCTTCCACACGCCGCTCTCTCGAAGCAGCCAGTGCGTCGAGAACCACGCGCCGCCCAACACGATCGGCGCCCACCACGCGTAGGCGAACAGCACAAGGGCCGACGCAATGCCGGCCACCATCTCGACGAGGCTGCCGGCGATGAAGTCCATGTTCATGTGCATGGGCGGCCCCGTCATCCCGAAGTCGAACTCGCGCGCGACGGTTAGGTCGTTGGTGAGGACGGGATCCTCGAGGTGGCCCATGCCCGGGGGCCGGACACACGCTTCGGTCAACCGGTCGTAAAGCCAGGCGGCGACGCGGCTGCCGAGGTTGTAGCTCACCGCCGAGTGGATCGGCGTGAGCACCTGGAGCCCGACGAACGCCACGCCGACGAGCGTCAGCGGACCGGCTAGCGAGTCGTGGTGCTGCACGGCACCGACCAGCGCGCCCATCGCGATCGCGAACACCGCGGGCAGCACGCCGCGGAGAGCAAGGATGCTCCACCACGCCGTCGCCAGCGGGCGATCGGCCTTATGGAGCGCGCCGAAGAACTTCCACTCCTGCCGCGCGCGCAGTCTGGCCAGCACGCCCCCGACGGTAGCCTCGTCCGGCGATGGTCGAGTTGAGCCCGGTTCAGCAGCGAGTGGTCGGTGCGCTGGCCGAGAAAGACATGGCGACGCCGGACAACTACCCGCTGTCGATGAACGCGTTGCTGGCCGCGTGCAACCAGACGACGAACCGCGACCCGGTCGTGTCGTTCACCGAGGAGACCGTCGACAACGCCTTGGCCAACCTGCGGTCGTCGGGGATCGCCCGGGTCGTCTACAGCAAGGGCATGCGCGTCGACAAGTACCGCCACGTGCTGCACGAAGTCCTCGGCCTCGATCGGGCCGAGCTGGCCGTCGTGACCGTGATGCTGCTTCGCGGCCCGCAGACCGGCGCCGAGTTGCGGGCGCGCACCGAGCGGCTCCATCCCTTCGCCGACCAAGCCGCGGTCGACGCCACGCTCGAGGGCCTGGCGCGGCGAGAGCCCGCGCTCGCCGTACTCCACGCCCGCCAGCCGGGACAGAAAGAACCGCGCTGGATGCACTGCTTGGGCGCCGACACGCTGCCGCGCGAGCCCGCGTCACCCGAGCCGGAGCCCACCGTCGCCCCCGCGCCCGCGCCCGCGCCGGCGCCGGTGCCCGACGATCGCATCGCCGCGCTCGAAGCGCGTGTCGCCGCCATCGAAGCGCGGCTGGGAGGCGAGACGTCGACCGGTCAGATGCCGTGATCGCGGAGCGGGCCGGGGACGAGGCCGCGTTCATCGAACAGATCGAACAGCGGGTCGAGGGCACCCAACGCCGAGTGCCACGCGCCGGGCGCCGATGTGCAGTCAGAGTCGTGCAGCAACACCGTGCCGCCCGGTCCGAGCCCGCGCTCGACGTCAGCGACGACGGAGTCAGGTGTGGCCTCGGCGCGCCAGTCCCGACCCCACGTGGTCCACAACACCGGGCGGAGGCCGAGACGGCGGGCCGCCAGTAGCGAACCCGAGGAGATCGATCCGTACGGCGGCCGGAACCACGTCGGAGTGACACCAGTCGCGGTGCCGATGACGTCGACGGCCCGCGCGATGTCGTCGTTCACGTCGGCCGGCGAGCGTTCCAGGTGTGATTTGTGGCGGAAGCCGTGTACGGCGATTTCGTGGCCCGCACTCATGACGTCGGCGGCCACGTTCGGGAACCGCTCGACCATGTCGCCCAGCATGAAGAAGGTCGCGTGCACGCCGCGCTTGTCGAGTGCCTTCAAGAACGCGGGCGTCGATGCGGCATCCGGCCCGTCGTCGAACGTCAGCGCTACGTGGCCGTCGTCGCCCAGCCCGGCCAGGCCCGGCCACAACCGCCGCCGGACGACGCCGATATTCGTAACGATCGGCCCGGCATGAACCACGGCGGCGGCGCCAACAACCGACGCCAACAGCGCCGCTCGCCTCACAAGCTGTCCAGTGGCACCGGGACAACCAGCGCGGCTATTGCCGCATCGTTGAGCCGGTCGAGCGTCCGCAACAACGCGTTGGCGTCCATGGCGCGCGCATCGACTACGTAAATGCGACCGGCACGAACGGTGAGTGGCCCGTCGACGAACCTGTGGCCCACGACGACGTGCTCGTGGGCAAAGCGCGCCGCGACCAGGTCATAACCGTTCACTGCACGCGTGGGTACGAACACCGTCGGCCGTCGGCCCGACGCCCGCCCGATGTCCCGGCCGGCCAACGCCACGTCCTCCTCGGCCCGCGCGGCGCGGATGCGAACGCGGCGACCCACACCGCCGTTGTCGACCTTGATCCCGTGGGCCTGCAGCCCGGCGACGACATCGGGCGCGCTGCGAGCCAGCCGGCCGTCGACGATCGCCGACGCATGCAGGCGCGCCATCGCCGTCTCCACCCGCTCGTCGTTGGCGTTGGCGTTCGAGAGGCGGACGGCGACGTACACGTTGTTCGTCTGACGGGGCGCCCGGCTAACGCCAACGCCGTGGGCGGCGGCCACGCCGACGCCGGTGGTGAACGATCCGTAGAACGCCACCGCGGCGGCGGCGGCGGCGATGGCGACGCGTGGACGTCGCGAGCGGATCGGGACGATCGTGCGCGGCATGGCCGCTACCTCGGCAACGTCGGCCGCCGCGTTGCGCGCGAACATCGCCCGCGAGGCGGCCCGCGCCGCGTCGCGACCTGATCCAGTCACCAGGTCAAGGGTTGGTATCAGGTCGGTCGGTTCGCGGACATACGGCGCCACACCGGCGGACGCCATGTCCTCGGCGTTCTCGATGCCGTGGCCGGGAATGGGCCGGAAGCTCACGACGGGGAGGCCGGACGCGAAGGCCTCCATGCACGTCAGCCCGCCCGCGTTCTGCACGACCGCGTCGCACGCCCGCATGAGGAGGGCCATCTCGTCGGTCCACTCGAACACGTAGCCGGTGCCGAGTTCGCGTAGCTGAGCCGCCAACGCCGTGTTCTCTCCGCACACCACGACCGGGCTGTACGCGGGCGACGCGGCCAACAAGTCGAACGCCTCGACCACGTCACCGACGCCCCACGATCCGGCGACGATGAGCACGCCACGCTCACCCGGCGCCAAGCCCACGCGCCGGCGCGCCGCCGGGCGCCCAGGTCGGCGGGCGAAGAAGGCGGGACCGACCAGCGGGCCCGTCGCCCGCACCGGTCCCGGGACGCGCGCCGCCGCTTTGGCCGCCGATTGCGGGTGCACGCACAGGTGGAGGTCGACGCCGCGATGCACGAGAAGGGGGTGGACCGCGAAGTCGGTGACGTAGGTGACGACCGGTACCCCCAGTTCGCCGCGCTCGCGCCGGCGACCCAGTGCGAGCGACGCGAGCGGATAGGTCGACACCACGACATCGGCCCGCCACTCCTTCGCCCAGCGAAGCAGCCGCCGTCCGCCGAGCAGGTTCACCAGGGCGGTAACGGGGCCGATCAGAAAGCGGAACCGGTACCAGAGGCGGTACGTCATCTCGTACGCCCACGGAGCGAAGCGCAACTGCGTGACGTAGCCGGCTTTGAACGCGCGGCCGATGCGCGCCGGTGGTGCGTCGAGGAAGTCGACGACGCGGGCGTGGTGACCGTCAGACTCGAGCCGGCGAGCCAATTCGCGCGCCGCGCCGTCGTGACCCGCGCCCATGCTGGCCGAAACAATCAATACCCTCACGGAACGTGCCTATGGTCGCCGTGCTCGCCGCGCTGGGTGCAGCTGGCGCTTACGCGGCGGCGTCGGTACTCCAGCAACGCGCCGCCGTGGCCCAGCCCGAGGCGCTCTCGATGCGGGTGGCGCTCCTCGTCCGCCTGGCGCGCCGGCCGGCGTGGCTGGCCGGCGTGGCGGCCGATGTCGGCGGCTACGCCTTGCAATTCGTCGCCCTCGGTTTGGGTTCGCTGGCGGTCGTGCAACCGCTGCTCGTCTCGGGCCTCTTGATCGCGCTGCCCCTCAGTGCGCGGATGACCGGCCGCCGCCTCACGAATGCGGAGTGGCGCGGCGCCGCATATGTCGTCGTTGGCCTCGCCGTCTTTCTCGTCGTCGCCCGACCAGCGCGGGGCGCGACCGACGCCACCGGTCACGCGTGGCTCGCGGTGTCGGTCGCCACACTGCTGCCGGCCGGCGCGCTCGTGACCGCCGCGATGCGGAGCGGCGGTCGCCTTCGTGCCGGCGCGCTGGCGGCGGCGGCCGGTCTGCTCTACGGCTACACCGCCGCGCTCACCAAGACATCCGCCCATCTGCTGTCCCTCGGCGTCGGCCACGTGTTGGGCGCGTGGCAGCCCTACGTCCTGGCCGGCGGCGGCGGCGCGGCCATGCTCCTCGCGCAGTCCGCGTTCCAGGCCGCGCCGCTGGATGCTTCGCTCCCGTTGCTGACCGTGGTGGATCCGCTGTGCAGCGTCGCCATCGGTGCCCTGGTGTTCCACGAAACGCTGACCAGCTCCGTCCCCGCCGTGGGTCTTGAGGTCGTCGCCGTCGCCCTGCTCACGCTCGGCGTATTCAACGTAGGTCAGGCCCAGCGCTGAAGGAACGCGGCCGTCGCCGCCGCGGCGTTGAACGCCGAGATCTGGCGGTACGCAAAGAACTGGAACGGGAACCCAGGCAGCATCAACGGGTCGCCTTGGCCGTCGGAGACGCTGCGGAACGCGATGAACGGCCGGCGCTGCGCCGCGGCGACGAGGGCGACCGCGGCCGACTCTTCGTCGGCCGCCGCCGCGCCGGTGCCAGAAGGCTCGGGCGCGGCGATGTACTCGAGGAAGAAGTTCGGGATGAACGGAATGATCCCGGTGAGGAACGAGACAGCGGCGCGAGGACGGTCGATACGGCCGCCGCGACACGGCCGACACCCGAACACGTCACCGCCGCCGGGGACGCACGGGAACGTCCGACCGCCGAACGGATCGCTCGTGTACCCGTCACCGCCGACGACGACCTCGGGCTTGTGCGCAAGGTGCACGGGCGTGACCTTGCCGTCAGCGGCCAGCGGGCAGGCGCACGCCGGGTCGCCGACCGGGCTGCTGTCCTGCACGAGCAACGACGTGCGCGCCGCCGCGACCTCTCGCGCTGCGGCCAGCATGCCGGGGTCGGTCGCCGTCCACGTCTTGCCGCCATCGCCGCTCCAGCGCACCGGCACCATGACGTCGCCGATGTAGCGATACGACCCGGCGACGCCGGAGAACACGACGGCCGAAATTGCCGCGGCGCCGTCACACCGGAAGTGGCGGAACGCCAACTCGGTCGTCGCTTGCGCGTTGGCCGGCCCGATGCCGGTCATCGCCATCAGCACCGAGTGGCGGCCGAGGCGGCCCGGATAGAACGTGCGCCCCTCGACGGTGATGGCGCGGCGCGACCGGAACTGGGCCCGGGCGAGCACCGCGTCCAACTCGGCGGGGAACGCGGACAGCACGAGAACCCGAGACGCGCACGCGGCCTTTGCGGCCGGGGCCGCGGCCGCGCCGCGTACCGGCGCGATACCCAGCACCGCCAGGACGACGACGGCGGCGACGCGCTTCACGCCATGCCGGTGGCGTCGAAGAGCCAGGGAAGGTCGGCCGCCATGATTTCCTCGACCCACCAGGGAGGCGCGCCGTTGATGAGCGTCGCGTAGTCCCAGTAGTCCTTCCACAACTCGATCGTGTCGCCCCGCACCCGTTGCACCGACACGAACGGCAGCGCAACTGTCTCGCCCGTTCGCCAGTGCCACACCTCGGTGTGTTCGGTGAGCACCACGCCGTCGGCGCCCACCGCGAGCAGACCAGGTTGGTGCTCGTAGCCGGCGAGACCTTCGAGGCCGAGGCGCAACCGGGCCTCGATGCCCTCGGGGCCGCGCGCTGCGGTCGCGGGGCCGGTCGGCACGTCGTAGTAGATCGAGTCGGCGTCGAAGAACGAGCGGATGCGCGGCCAGTCGCGGTCGTAGAGCGCGGCCCAGAACCGCTCCACGACGGCGGACGCGCCGTCAGTCACCGCGCGCCGCGCAGCAGCCGGCCGGGACGGGCGCCGGTGTCCTCGCCGTTCTCGAACGTGACCGCGCCGCCCTTCACCGTGGCGACGTAGCCCTCGGCGCGCTGCACGAACCGCCGCGCGTCGCCGGGTAGGTCGTTGACCATCTCGGGCCGGTGCAACTGGATGCGCTCGGCGTCGATCACGTTGACGTCGCCGACGAAGCCAGGGGCGAGCACGCCGCGATCGCCCAAGCCGTAGAGAGTCGCGGTCGCCTGCGTGAGCTTGTTGACCGCCGTCTCCAACGGGATGCGATCACCCTTGCGGTCGCGAACCCAATGGCTCAGAAGAAACGTCGTCGTCGACGCGTCACACGTCTGTCCGGCGTGGGCGCCACCGTCACCCAACCCGAAGGCCGACGTGGGATGCAGCAGCATCTCGCGCACCGGATCGAGCGAGCCGCCGCTGTAGTTCAGGACCGGGCTGTTGAGAAGCTCGCGCCCGTCGTCGCTGAGCATGAGGTCGAGGAACGTCTCCCAGACGTCGGCACCGCGCGACGCGGCAATCGCACTCACCGCGTCGGATGCCGGCGGCTCGTAGTTCGGCGGATCACCGAGGACGTACACGTGGCGCGGGCCCATGAAGCCCATCACCATCGGGTCGTTCTCGAGCACTCGCGCATCGGCGATCAGGCGATCGCGCAGATCCGCATCGGCCCGCACCCGGGCGACCTGCTCGCGCCACGGCAACAACCCGAGGCCGGCCGCGCCCCACGCCGGCGTGAACCCGAACGGATGGAACGTCTGGAATCCGAGCAGGATCGAAACTGTGCGGCCGTGCACCTGCGGGCGCACAGCGGCGCCGGCGGCCGCCGCGTCGGCCGACAGGTCGAGCATCCGACGCCAGCTGCCGGGGTCGGCGTTGTTCTGCGTAAGTGCGAAGGTGACGGGCCGTCCGATCGCCGCGGCCAGGCGCCGCATCCAGGACATCTCGCGCTCGGGCGC
>DASRJI010000168.1:0-41388 GCA_035649535.1 Acidimicrobiales bacterium
GCGGCACCCGGCATGCCCCAACTGCGCGCCGGTTGCCTCGCCTATCTCGACGCGGCGACCGAGCCTGCGGTTCGCCGCATCACGTTGATCGAAGGTCCCGCCGTCCTCGGTTGGGACACGATCCGCGAGCTCAACACGGGATACAGCGCCGAGCTCATGTTGCCTGCGCTGGCCGCCGCCACCGAACGCGCCATGAGCGACGAGCAACTTCGCATCACCGCCCACCTAACGCTGGGCGCGCTCAACGAGGCGGCCCTTCTGATCGCCGCCGCCGACCAGCCGCGTAAGGTTCGCCGCCAAGTGGCTGACACGTTCCTCGCGTTCCTCGATCGCCTCGTCGCCTAGTGCGGCGGCTCGCCGCCGCCTTCGCGGTGTTCGGCGCCTTTTGGGGCGGGTGGGCCGTCGCCGCCGCCGACGTCGAGCGGTCACTCCACCTCTCGCATGCCGGCTTCGGGCTGCTGTTGTCGGCGGCGCTAGGCGGAGCGGCGCTGACCAACGCCATCGGTGGCGCGCTCGTCGAGCGCCACGGCACCGCGTCGATGTTCCCAGTAACGCTCGCGGGCTGGGCTGTGCTCCTCGTCGTCGGCGCGGCGGTGCGCTCGCCAATCGCGCTGGGCCTCGTCATCGTGCTGCTGATCGCGTCGGGCGGCTTCCTCGACGTCGTGATGAACGTCGCCGCGACAGCGGCGCTGGCCAACGAGCCGGGCGAGCTCGTGCGCTTCCATGCTCGCTTCAACGTCGGCGCCGCGATCGGCGCCGCGTGTACCGGCGTCCTGCTCGCCAACGGCGCGTCGTGGCGCTGGCAATGGGCGGGCATCGCCGCAGGTGCCCTGCTGCTCGCCACCGCGACCCGCGGTCGCGACTTGCCCGCCGGGGAGGCGGGGGAACACACGGAACTGACGTCGGCCCTGTCGCTGCTCCGCCGCGAACGCCTCGTACTGATCGCGCTCGCGTTCGCGGTCGGCGCCATGGTCGAAGGCGGCATTGACCTCTGGGGCGTGCTCTTCCTGCGGACATTCCTGTCCTCCGGTATCGCCGTCGCCGCCACCAGTTCGACCCTCGGCTTTTGCGTGGCGGCCGCGGCGCGCGTGTTCATCGGGCCCCGCGTCGCGCAACGCGGCGCGGTGGCTGGTACCGCGGCCGGGGGTATCGCCGCCGGCGTCGGGGTGCTGGTGCTTGCGCTGGCCCGCACGCCCTGGCTGTCGGGCGTCGGGCTCGTGCTCGCCGCCGGTGGCATCTCGATGTGCTGGCCCCTGTTGCTCGCTTACGCCAGCGCAGGCCGGAGTCGGCCCGGGCTCGTCGTCGGCGGGATGAGCGGCGTCGGCTATCTCGGGTTCGTGGTCGGGCCGACCTTGGTGGGCTGGCTGGCCGCCGCCTTCGGGCTGCGGTGGGGCCTGCTGGTGCTGGCTACCGGGGGGTTGTTCGTGGCCGTCGCGCCACTCGCGCACCGCCGCGCCGTATCGCCAAGCCGACAGCCATGACGACCAAGCCCACGGCCAGCGCGGACCGTCGGCCGGTCGCCGGGAGGACGGCCTTGCCGAGAACGGATGAACCGGTGGCCACCGCCGACACTGGCGCCGGGCCGAGGGCACGGCCGCCCACCGCACCGTTGTACGTGAGCCACGCGATGGCGCCCTGCTTCGACACACCGGGCTTCGAGTAGTCGCACACACCGGTCGGGAAGGTCGCACGCAAGGCGGCGAGCTGCGGGTCGGTGAGGGCGACGGGATAGTCCTCCCGCCGCAACGGCTTGAGCTGACACTTCATGGTGTCGTCGGCGATCGGTGCGCCGGCCTCGATGCGCGGCGACGCGTAGGCCTGCACGGTCCCGTCGCACACGGCGCCCGGGACGTCGACGCCCGCGCCGTTGGTGCACCGGTCGGCGACCGACGCCGGTTTGTCGTCGAGGATCTTGCGGGCCAGAGGAACGGCGCGGTGATCCTTCTCGACGGCGGCGAGCCAGCGGTCCATGGCGAACACGGCGTCGTCGGCGAACGTGGCGTCGCCCAGCAACGGCGCCTGCCCGCGCCACAAGACCTGGTTCGCCGCGGTGCCGTGCTCCCGTAGCAAGCGGGCCCGCATGGCGTAGGTGCGGTACACGTCGTGGAACGCACCCGGATCGGGGCCCCGCAGATCGATGATCGCGACCTGGTCGAGGTTGTTGGCCGTGTTGATCGCGCCGCTGGTGTACGCCCGTTGCAGCGCCAGCGGATCGGCGACGGTGCGGGCGGCCTGCGGGTTGTAGTCGATATCGAACGCGCCGATCTTGGTGTTGAGGTCGACGAACTCGGCCGCCGTCATCGTCCCGGCGAGGAGTCCGGACAGCCCGTACTGGATGCCGACGTTGTCGGCGGGCCGGCGCGCCTTGCCGTCGGCCGTCGCGCCGAACACATTCACCATGTAGTCCTGCAACGAGCAGCGCACGCCCCGCGGGTTCGTCTGCGCGTCGTACACCTGCGCGGCGGGAACGCCCGGGCACGGCCGGCTCGGGTCGCCGCCCGAAGAGATGACTTCGGTGAACGTGATGGGATTGGCGACGTTCGGATGACCGTACGCCGACATCATCTGCACCGGCGTCCACACCACGCCGAGACCCCACTTGTCCGGGTGTTCGAAGTAGGCGCGCAGGAGTTGGTAGTCGACGTATTGCTGCGCCGACGACCACGCGTCCGTGAAGCTGCATTGCGGCGTGATGCCCTGGTACAGCCCCGGATAGGCGTTGGCAACCTGCTGCTGCACGAGCGACCCACCTGAGCAGCCGCGACCGATCGTGTAGCGGATCGGGCCGAACTCCTCGATCACCTTCTCCTTGGTCATCACCAGCGACTCGGCCTGCGTGATGATGTTGCAGTTGTGCCCGGCGTTATCGAGGGCGTGCGACATCACGATGAATCCCTTGGCCAGCGCGGGCTCGACCAGCACGTCGGGCGCGGCGTCCATCTCATAGGCGGTGTCACAGCTCGCGCCGTGCGTGATCACGAGCTTCGAATTCACACCCGCCGGCGGATCCCACGGCGTGCCCGCCTTCTTCGGATCGAACAATGCAGCGATGCGGTACTGGTCACGGGCCAGCACGCCGATCTCCTGGCGGACGATGAACGGGACGGTCTCGCCCGTGTCGGTCGTCGTCATCGCCACGTCCGATGGTGGCGACGCCATGTTGTAGGCGGCCAGCGACCCGCCACTGGTCCGCTGGTAGACGTAGTTGTACTGGGGCGGTCGATTGCATTCCTTGTCGACGCCGCCCGGCGTGCACCCCCACGGCTGGATGTGGGGGCCGGAGAACACTGGTCCGCCGATCGGTGCGTTGGTGATCGTGAGTTGCGCACCGCGACCGTCGGCCACCGCGGCCCGCACCGTGTTGGCGCCTACCCGCAGACCGGTGAGGAGGCCTTGCACCCGGCCGGTTGGCCGCAACGCGAACTTGCTGCTCACGTCCTTGCCGTCAACGGCAACGCGTACCGACGACGGGTCGGCCCCCGCCGGCAGGCGAACTTCGACGAGCGCGTCGCCGCCCGAGACGAGATCGGCCCGGTTCGACAGCACGACGATCTCGAGCGGCGCGCTCGACGGTGCGGCCGACACCGGAGGCGCGGTCACCGAGCCGACGATTGCCACCAGCGCGGCGGCACCCAACAACCTCATTTTCGAGCCCCAATCCCCAGAAGAACGACAGGAAACTAGCGAGCCTGGGCGACGAGTGCCTCAGCGTCCTCCGGACGCAGCTGGCCGAGGTGGCGCGCCACCAGAACGCCTCGGCTCGACACCGCATACGTGACCGGGAGTCCGGGCTTCTGGGCGACGCGGTACGCCCGGGCGATGCTGCCGTCGTCGTTGGCCGTGGTGATCGTGACGCCCAGTTCGCCGAGGAACGACCGGGCGCTGCTCGGCGAGTCGTCGAACAGCACGGCGATGACCTCGGCCTGCTTTCCGTCCTGCACCCTCTGGAGCAACGGCAGCTCCTCGCGGCACGGCGTGCACCACGATGCGAAGAAGTTGACGAGCACGGGCTTGCCGCGGAAGTCCGTCAGCCGCACCTCGCCGGTCCCGACGAGGCGGGGCGCGGCGAACGTCGGCGCCCGCTTCCCCACCGTCGCCCGCACCGACCCGCCACCGCCGCTGCTGCACGCGGCGAGTAGGACTACGACGAGGAGGGTGGCGGCGGTGTGCGCTCGAGCTCGCGTGCGACGTCGTCCCATGTCAGTACATCGTCGCGCTGCGTTCGCGGCCGCCGGTTCTCCTCGGCGTACCACCGGAAGAACATCACGACGATCACGCCCCACAGGATCGACCCACCCAACACCTTCATCAGGGCGCCGGCCAGCTGCTGGTCGGCCACCGCCGAGAGATGGAACGGGTGCGGCACCGTTGCGTAGAACTTGTAGATCACGCCGTCGGCGAACGTGATGAACGACGCCGGCACCGTCGGGATCACCGACTGCAGGAACAGGTACACCATGCGCGCCGGCGGGGTGAGCATCGGGAACTCCGGCATGCGGTTCATCACCGGGAACCACATCAGCAGCGCGGTGAAGAAGATCAGGCAGTGCGCGCCGAAGTGGATGCCCTCGGAGCGCAGGGCGGCGTCGACAACCGGCGGCCAGTGCGTGAAGACGAACGCGGTGTTGTAGATCACCGCGGCGAGCAGCGGCCGGGCGAGGAAGCGAACGGCCGCCGTCGCCGACGGAGGCCGCAGCAGCCACCGCTTCAACCAGTCGGGCGTACCGACCAGCAGCAGGGGCGGCACGACCAGCGTGAGCAAGATGTGCTGCACCATGTGGACGCTGAACAAGTAACGCTCGGCCAGGTCGTGGGCCGGCCAGTCGGCGGCGATCCACATCAAGGCGACGCCGGTGTAGAAGGTGGCGATCTGCCGACGCGCCGTCTGCCCGCCGACTTTCGGCCCGACGAGACGCAGCGCGGCGGCGTACCCGAACGCGACGAGCCCGATAACCGCCCAGACGGACGGGTGGGCGTGCCACGCCCACGGCGACTTCATCAGCTCCCGATGAACGTGTGGAGCGTGAGCAGGTACAGCATGTACACGATCACCGCGAGCACGAGACCGGCCACGAACAGCCGACGCAGCACCGGATGGTCGAACTTGAGGTGCATGAAGTACATGGCGACGGTGGCGAACTTGATCGCGGCCAGCACGAGCAGGCTGCCGTTGGTGAGGATCTGGCTGCCGCCGATCTTGAGGTACGACAGCGCCACCTCGATGCCCGTGAGGACGGCGAGGAAGATCGCCACGCGGACATAGACGGCCTCGCCCGGATGCTCGTGTTCCTGCGTGGCCACGTGCGGCGGCGGTTCGTGGGTCGTCATCGCTTCGCTCAATTCGACGGGATCAGGTAGACGACCGTGAAGATCACGATCCACACGACGTCGACGAAGTGCCAGTACAAGCCGGCGATCTCCACGACCTCGGCTTTTTCCTCCGGCAGCTTGCCCCGCATCGACATGCTCCAGAGCGAGAGCAGCATGACGATGCCCAGCGTGACGTGCACGCCGTGGAACCCGGTGAGGACGAAGAAGCTGCTACCGAACACGTTGGTCTTGATCGTCAGGCCTTCGCGGATGAACGACGTGAACTCGTACACCTGACCCGAGATGAACGTGGCGCCCAGCAGCGCGGTGGCAAGCAGCCACACGCGAAGCCGGCGATGGTCGCCACGCTGGATGGCGGCCAGGGCCAGCACCATCGTGAGCGAGCTCATCAGCAGGACGAACGAGCTGACCGACGTGTAGGGGATGTCGTAGATGTCCTTGGGCGTCGGACCGCTGACGCTCTTGCCCCGGTACAGCAGGTACGTCGAGATCAGCGCGCCGAACAGAAGGCACTCGGAGCCGAGGAACGTCCACATCGCCAGCTTCTCGTTGGAGAGGCCGGTGTTGGTGACGTGGCCGTGATCGTCGCCCCCGTGTTCGTCAACAGTGGTGGTGCTCACGCGTCCACCTCCTCGACGGCTGCGGCGCCCTCAGATCCTGTGTCTCCCGGATCGGCTCCGTCTCCGCCTCCGCCTCCCTCATGATCATCGTGCGGCTCGGCCGACGGCTCCAACGCCCACGCGTAGAGGGCGCCGATGATCACGATGCCGCCGAAGACGGCGACGAGGTAGGCGCCGTAGATCATGGCGTAGGCCATGATCGGCAGACCGAACGACGCGATCAGCGGGTAGTACGACGGCGACGGCAGGTGGATCGACGCCGGGTCGACGTCGTCCGCCTGCGCCTCCTGCGGTGGCAGCTTGACCAGACGGCCCTGCTCGTCCTCGGTGTACTTCTGGTGCCAGAAGTCGTCGACTCCATGCACCGTCGGCACGACCGCGAAGTTGTACGCCGGTACCGGCGTGGGCAGCGTCCACTCGAGCGTGCGCCCATCCCACGGGTCGTCGCCGACGACGTTGCGGACCTTGCGCGAGTGCATGACGTTGTAAAGGAAGATCAGTACCGAGAAGGCGATGACGAACGCCCCGATGGACGCCACCAGGTTCCAGAAGTCCCAGCCCATGTGCTTCGGGTACGTGTAGATGCGCCGGGGCATGCCAGCCAGGCCCAGCAGGTGGAACGGGCCGAACGTGACGTTGAACCCGATGAACCACAGCCAGAACTGGAGCTTGCCCAGCCGCTCGCTCAGCGCGTAGCCGAAGATCTTCGGCCACCAGTAGTAGATGCCGGCCATGATGCCGAACAGCGAACCCCCGAAGAGCACGTAGTGGAAGTGGGCGACGATGTAATAGGTGTCGGTCTGCTGACGATCGTGCGGCGACACCGCATGGGTAACGCCCGACAGGCCGCCGATCGTGAACATGGCGACGAAGCCGATGGCGAACAGCATCGGCGTGCTCAATCGCAACGAACCGCGCCACATGGTCGCGATCCAGTTGAAGATCTTCACGCCGGTCGGGACGGCGATGAGCATGGTCGTGACCGAGAAGGCCGACACCGCCACCGGGCCCAGACCGACGGCGAACATGTGGTGCACCCACACGCCCCAGCCCATGAAGCCGATGGCGATACCCGAGAAGACGACGACCGGGTAACCGAAGAGTGGTTTGCGCGAGAAGACCGGCAGGATCTCCGAAACGATGCCCATCGCCGGGAGGATCAGGATGTACACCTCTGGATGGCCGAATAACCAGAAGAGGTGTTGCCACAACAGCGGGTTCCCGCCCGCGGCGGTGTTGAAGAAGTTGGCGCCGAACAGCCGGTCGAACATCAACAGGAACAGCGCGATGGTGATCACCGGCATGGCGAACAGCATCAGGAACGACGACACCAACGTCATCCACACGAACACCGGCATTCGGAACAACGTCATTCCGGGCGCGCGCAGGTTCAGGATGGTGACGATGAAGTTGACGGCGCTGACCGTCGACGCGATACCGAGGATCTGTAGGCCGAAGATCCAGAAGTCGATGTTGTGGCCGGGCGAGAACGTGATGCTCGTGTTCGGCGCGTACCCGAACCAGCCGCCATTGGGCGCTCCGCCGAGCAGGAAGCTCGAGTTGATCAGGAGCGCTCCGAACAGGAACGTCCAGTAGCTGAACGCGTTGAGGCGCGGGAACGCCACGTCTCGCGCGCCGATCATCAGCGGCGTGAGGTAGTTGAAGAAGGCGGCGGACAGCGGCATGACGACGAGGAACACCATCGTCGTGCCGTGCATCGTGAAGACCTGGTTGTACGCGTCGGCCGACAGCACCGTGCCGTTCGGCCTGGCCAGCTGCAGCCGGATCAACAGCGCTTCGGACCCGCCCACGAGGAAGAACGTGAACGACGTGATGCCGTAGAGGATTCCGATCTTCTTGTGGTCGACCGTCGTCAGCCACGACCACACGCCGGTCGTCGCCTTGGGCCGGCGCAGCAGGCCGGACTCCTCGACGACCTCGGCGTCGACGATGTCTTCAGTTGTCGTTGTTGGCTCTAAGACAGTGGCCATCAGTGAAGCGTCTCCAGGAATGCGATCAACTTGCCAATCTCATCTTCGGTCAGTTGGAGGTTGGGCATGCCGAGCCCCTTGTTGGGGTTCATCGGCTTCTGGCCGGGCGGGTCCCTGAGCCACAGCCGCAGCTGCTGCTCGTCCAGGGTGAACAACGCGCCGGCGAACGTCTTGCGGCTGTAGAGGTGCGTGAGGTTGGGCCCGACGGTGCCAGCCGTGTAGCCCGACACCGAGTGGCAACCGCCGCAGCCCTTGGCCTTGAACAAGCTGGCGCCCTCGCCGGCGGTCCCCGACGTCGGGATAGCGGCCTCGCGTTGCTGATCGGCGATCCACCGCGCGAAGTCAGCCTGCGTATGGGTCACGACGCGGATACGCATGTTGGCGTGGGAGAGACCGCAGTACTCGGTGCACTGACCGAGGTAGGTCTGGCCCGCCTTGTCGGCCTGAATCGTGAGGTGGTTGTCGCGACCGGGGACGGCGTCCATCTTGCCGGCGAGGGCGGGCGCCCAGAAGCTGTGAATCACGTCGACCGATGACACCTTGACGAACACCGGCTGACCGACCGGGATGTGCAGCTCGTTGGCGGTGGTGACCTTGTAGTCGAGGTAGTCGTACTCCCACCACCACTGATGGCCGATCACCTTGACGTTGAGCACGTCGCCGGTGGGCTTGCGATCGAGGTCGACGAGCGTCGTGACCGTGAAGAAGCCGACGATCAGCAACAGCAACGCCGGCAGGATCGTCCAGCCGATCTCGAGCGTGGTGTTGCCGTGCACCTGGACCGGCGCGTCGTCGTCGGACTTGGCGCGGTAGCGGATGAGCACGAAGAGGATCAGGCCCTCGACGAGCACGAAGATGATGACGGCGATCAGGAAGACCGGATTCCAGAGGCTGTCGAGCTTGCGAGAGATCGGCCCCTGCGGATTGAGGATGTCCTGCGGCTCGGGCTGGCGGCTGCATGCAGTCGCAATGAGCGCGAACGCGGGAAGGACGAGCGCGAAGCGAAGGCGGCGACGGAACGTGGTCATCAGTGCTTCGTGGTCTCCTCGCCGGCCGTCTTGGACTCGGCGGGCGTGATGACCAGGGTCCCGGTCATCGTCGTCGGGTGGAAGTCGCAGACGAAGGCGTAGCTGCCGGGCGCCGGCGTGTGCGTGTCGTACTGGATGCGACCACCGGGGATCGGCTTCCCGTTGAAGAGCGGTCGACTGCCGGGCTCGGTGGACGTGTAGAACGCGACGTTGTGGTAGGTGCCGACGTCGTCATTCTGGAACTTGACGATGACTTCCTCACCGGCCGGGAACTTGATCTCTTTCAGGGAGAACTGGACGTCCTTGGCGGTGACGGCGACGGTCGGTATCTCGCTCGGCTCCGGATGAAATTCGCGCTCGCCGGCCTTGGCCCCGATCGCACCAGCGGCGACCATCCCGACGAGCGCAACCGAGGCGATGCCCACGAGGGCCGACGGTTGCAGACGTGGGCGGGAAGCGATGAACCACAGCACCACGACCAGACCAGCGGCCAGCACGAGCGCGGTGACCCACGATGCGGTGGTTGAGATGGCGAGCAGCACACGGGAGACCATCACCGCGATGAACAACGCGCCGAGCACGCCGAGCACCGGCATGGCGAGCGGCGCAACCAGGCGCTCGACGACGCGCGCCTGCACCGGCCCCGTGAAGCTCGGGTGTTCGCGCCAGACCTGCGAGAGCCAACCGCCGAGCGGGATCAGGGTGGCGGCGAGGGCGGCGCCGAGCCACGACGCTCCGGCGGCGGTCGCCAGGGCCAGGGACACCAACGACAGCGCGGCGACGAGCGGCCACGCGCTGGCGGCCGGTGCGTCGGCTTCGGTGTAGGCGTTGCGGCGCTCGGGCGCCGGTGCGTCGGCCGGCACCGCCGGCGCGCGGTCGTCGCGCAGCGTGAACGCGGCGACGAGGGCCAGCACGGCGGCCGCGCCGGCGACGCCGGCGAGCAGATCGGCGCCGGCGCGATCACCGACCACCACGCCGTAGCCGATGGCGGCGACGAGCGCGACGCCGCTAAGGGCGACGTACAGCTTGGTTGCGAGGTTGACCACGGCGGCTCTACCGGTGCTGGAGGAGGAAGAGGGCGGTGAACACGAGCAGCCACGCGGCCGACACGACGTGCCAGTGCCACGCGGCGGCGCGGACCAATGACGGATCGGAGGCGGTGGCCTGGTCGCCCATCGTGCGCGTCAGGGCCACGATGAGGAACCCGATACCGCCGACGGCGATGACGCCGACGACGATGAGCAGCGCGTAGGCCAGCGCGCCGTACGAATGGTCAGCCGGCCCGAAGTGCAGCTGGGTACCGAGGTACCAGAGCAAGTTGACGAACGCGAGGCCGAGTCCGCCGGTGAGCGTCAACGCTCCCAAGGACTGGCGGCGGTTGCCGCGCCGCAACGCGTACACCGCCCACTCAGCGGTGACGATCGTCAAGCCCATCGTGATCGTGAGCGTCGTGCCGAGGTAGTTGTCGAGGCTCACGCCCTTCGGCGGCCACCGGTCGGCCAGGCCGCGCACGTTGAGGTAGCCGGCCACGAGGGCGCCGACCACCATCAATTCGGCGACGCCGGCCAGCAGGGTTGCGACACTCAGCCCGTTGGTCGGACGGCCGCGGTCGCCGCGCGGGAGGGCGAGCATCGTGGGCGTGCTCATGCCGATGCCTCGACGGCGCGCAGATCGCCGAGCGGCGTGGACGAGCGCACTTCAGGAATGGCGTCGAAGTTGTGCGCGGGCGGCGGTGAGGTCGTCGCCCACTCGAGGGTGAGGCCGGCCTCGGCGGCATCGCTCGCGGTGACGCGGGCGGCGCGGGCCATGACCGACGCGGCGGTGGCGAGGATGCCGAGGAGCACCAGGACGGCGCCGCCCTCGGCGATGCGGGAGAACCCGTCGGACGCGGCGACCTCGCCCGCTTGGCCGTCCCACCCGGCCAGATACGACCCGAGCGCCATCACGGCCGAGCCACCGAAGAGCAGGAGGAGCTGTGCGCTGCCCGCCGCCGCACCGATCGGGCGGCCGAAGAGCTTGGCGCCCCAGTAGTGGAGGGCGCCGACGGCGAGGAGGAGCGGCGCGGCGATCGCGACCAGGTCGAGTTGACCGGCTGACCATGCGCTGCCATCGACCGGCTTGATGGCGGCGACCCCGGCGGCCAGGCCGGCGGCCGCGAGAGCGAGGATGAAGGCGACCACGAACGATGCGCTGACGTCGGGCCGCGGCCGACCGGCCCGGCGCAGGGTGTCGAGCCAGACGAGCACGAGCACCGCGAGCGGGATCACGACCGCCGCGGTCAACCCGGAGTAGGTCGGCAGGACGATGCTGCTGGCGACCTTCGTGCCGGCAGCCCACGCGCCGAAGGCGAGGAACCCGACGGCGGCGATCGCGGTTCGGGCCGCGTTGAGGTTGGCGAGTGGGCGATCGGCCGCGTGGGCGACGATGTCGCTCGCCGCGCCCAGCCCGGGAACCACGAGCAGGTAGACGTCGGGCCGCCCGTACAGCCACAACATGTGCTGCCAGATGACCTGCGTGCCCACCGTGCCGGCGGCGAAGAACTCGTGGCCGCCGAAGTGCTGGTCGATGAACAGCAGCACCAGCCCGGCGAGGAACACCGGCGCCGCGAGCAGGGTGCCCGTGCTGCTCACCAGCGTCGCCCAGCTGAACATCGGCAGGCGGCCCAGCGTCATGCCGTCGGTGCGGTACAGCAGCACGGTGGCAACCAGGTTGGCGGCGGCGGCGATGGCGGCGATGGTGACGACGATGAGGCTCGCGACCCAGAGGTCGGTGTGGCCCTTGTCGCCCGCGCCGTTGAGCATGAACTGCCGCAGGCTGACGCCGACGACCCGAGGCCCGGCCCCGGTCTCGCTCAAGAGGTGGACAACACCGCCCAGCGCGTAGCTCCAGAACGCGAAGGACTGGAGCCTTGGGAAGGCGAGGCGCGAGGCGCCGATCTGCAGCGGGACGAGGTAGGTGGCCAGGCCGACCCACAGCGGGGCGAGCACAAGCGTGGCCGTGCCCGAGGCGCGCAGGTCGGAAAGGCGCAGGTAGGAGAGCTGCGAGAGGTCGGACTGGGCCCGCAGGAGCGCTCCGGCAACGCCGCCCACCACCAGGAAAGCCAGCGCCACGACGATGTACATGCGCCCGATGCGCTTGTGGTCGGCCGTGGTCAGCCAGGTGCCCGTCATGGCGTGCGCAATCTAGTCATTGGCGCGTCAGCGACTCCGCACCAACTGGTCCAATGCCATGGCCGAAAACAACAAGGTCACGTAGGTGATCGAGTAGCTGAAGAGCCGCATGGCCCGGGCAGCGGTGCCGTCCTGGAGGAGGCGCACGGCCAGGACGAGGAATACAGCACCCAGCACCACGGCGGCGACGCCGTAAATCGCCCCCATCCCGCCCACCTCGGCGAACACGAGCGACAGGGCGTACAGCGCCACCGTGTAGACGATGATCTGGCGCGCCGTGGTCTTGAGCGAGGCGACCGCGGGGAGCATGGGGACGCCCGCAGCCCGGTAGTCGTCGCGGTACTTGATCGCCAGGGCCCAGAAATGCGGCGGCGTCCAGACGAAGATGATGGCGAACAGGACGAGCGGCGCCAGGCCTACGTCGTTGCGGACCGCGGCCCACCCGACCAGTACCGGCACGGCGCCCGCCGCACCGCCGATCACGATGTTCTGCCGGCTCGTGCGCTTGAGCCAGAGCGTGTACACGAACACGTAGAAGAGGGTCGCCGACAGGGCGAGGACCGCCGACAGCAGATTGACCAACACCCACAGCTCGACGAACGCGACGGCCTCGAGAATGAGAGCGAACGTCAGCGCGGCCGCGGGCGTGACCTCGCCGGTGACGAGCGGCCGGCCTGCGGTGCGGGCCATGAGCCGGTCGATGTCGCGGTCGGCCCACATGTTGATCGCGTTGGCGCCGCCCGCAGCCAGCGCACCACCGAGCAGCGTGGCCGCCATGAGCCCGAGCGACGGCATGCCGCGCTGGGCCACCACCATTGTCGGCAGCGTGGTCACGAGCAGCAGCTCGATGATGCGGGGCTTGGTGAGGGCCACGTAGGCCTTCACTGGGCCCCGACGACCCAAGAGGCGGGTGGCAGGCATCCGGGCAGCACACTAACTGGCTCGTGACCGGATTCACCAAGCGCGGACATGCCCCTACTGTCCAGGTTTCGTGGGCCGACTCTCCCCCCGTACCTACGGGCTCCTGACGGCCGTCGTCACGTGGGCGGTGGCGGCGATCATCGTCACCGGTGGCGCGGTTCGGCTGACCGGGTCCGGCCTGGGCTGCCCCGACTGGCCGACATGCACGCAGGACCGCCTCGTCGCCCAGTGGGACTACCACCAGATGGTCGAATTCGTGAACCGGGTCGTGACCGGCTTGGTCTCGGTCGGCGTCATCCTCGCCGTCCTCGGGGCATGGGTGCGCGTCCCCCGGCGTCGCGATCTCGTGCTGCTGGCGTGCGGCCTGGTGGCCGGGGTGATCGCCCAGATCGTGCTGGGCGGGATCACGGTGCTTTTCGACCTGGCGCCCCAACTCGTCGCCAGCCACTTCCTGCTCTCACTCGCCCTGCTGACCGTTGCGGTCGTCCTGCACGAGCGGGCGACGTCGCCCGACACGCCGCCGGTGCTGGCGGTGCCGGCCGACTTGGCACGGCTGGGCCGCGTGCTGCTCGCGGCCGCCGCGGTCGTCGTCGTCACCGGAACGGTCGTCACCGGCTCCGGGCCTCACGGTGGCGACGAGCACGCCCGTCGCTTCCCGTTCCTCCCGACCGACGCGGCGCGGGTGCACGGCATCAGCGTGATGTTGTTCCTCGGGCTGACGTTGCTCACAGTCGCGTTGTTGCGCCGCAGCGGGACGCGACCCGAGACCGTGCGGCGGGCGACGGTGCTGCTCGCGGTCATCGTCGGCCAGGCCGCGGTCGGCTACACGCAGTACTTCACCGGTGTGCCCGCGTTGCTCGTCGGCATTCACCTCGCGGGCGCCGCCGCGGTGTGGACCGCCACCGTGCGGTTCCAACTCGGGCTCTACGTGCGGACTGCGACAATGGCTCCGTGGCCGGCACCGCACCCGTAGAGCTCGAGCGCCCCGACATCGGGTGGGCGAGCGACGAGGACGTCAGCCCCGACCACCCGTGGATCGTCATCGTGTGGAACGACCCGATCAACTTGATGTCCTACGTCACCTACGTGTTCCAGAAGCTGTTCGGTTACAGCCTCGAGAAGGCGACGAAGCTGATGCTCGACGTCCACGAGAAAGGCAAGGCGGTGGTGTCGAGCGGCTCGCGTGAACGAGCTGAACTCGATGTGTTCCGGCTTCACGAACACGGGCTGTGGGCGACGATGGAGCACAACGGTTGATGGAGATGGAGCCCCCGGTTCGCCGGGTGGCCAGCGGCGGCTTCGCCGTCACGCTGTCCGACGACGAGCGCGACGTGTTGCGCGGCCTGCCGACCCAACTACGCGAACTGCTCGGCAGCGACGACCCGTCGTTGCGCAGGCTCTTCCCGCCCGCCTATCCCGACGACGACGAGTTGGAAGCCGAGTACCGACAGCTCATGTCGGAGGACCTGCTGGCCGGCCACGCCGCGTCGCTCGACCTCATGGAGGCCACCGTCGACCACGACGAGCTGACCGAGGACGAACTCGTCGGCTGGCTCGGCGCCCTCAACGATCTGCGGCTCGTCCTGGGAACGCGTCTCGACGTCACCGAGGACCTCGACCCGACGACCATCGATCCCAAGGATCCGCGGCGCCATGCCTTCGCGCTGTACCACTACCTCACGTGGCTGCAGGACGAGGTGATTACCGCCCTAAGCGGCTGACGTGGTGATGCTGTCGACCGACGACGCCGTCGCGAACCGGTAGATCACCACCGCGCTGCTCGCCGCCGCGCCCAACACCAGGGCACCGGTGGGCTTGGGCCCCCACAGGTTGGGCCAATCGGCCGCCCACCACAGCGCGCTGCCGGCGACCCATGCCACACACACCAGCCCGTAGACGCGCGACCGGAGGCGACTGCCAGCTAGTGCCACGACGGCGGCGATCGGCACCAGGGCAGGGAACGTCGTGACCATCTGGCCGCCGGCGGTGGCCACGCCCTTGCCGCCGCGGAAGCCGTTCCACAGTGGGAAGCAGTGGCCGATGACAGCCGCGGTCCCGGCCGCGCTGGCCGCCGCGCCGCCGCCCATCCACCGCCCGACGGCACAGGCCGCCACGCCCTTGGCGATGTCGAGCACGAGAACGAACAGGCCCCACCCCTTACCCAGCTCGCCCATCACGTTGGCGGCACCGGGGTTGCCCGAGCCCATGTCGCGGATCTCCGCGTGGTGGCCGAGCGCAAACCGGGCCGCGAGGTCAGCCGATGGGAACGTGCCCAGTACGTAGGCACAGGCCACGGCGAGGAGCATCACCGGTCGTAACAGTAGGTTCGCAGCATCGAGACCTTGCGTATCCTTGTCGCCGACGGCGTAACCCTCGAGGCGCGCGAATGGCCGGGCCAAGCCACCGCCTTTCTCCTCGTGCACGGGCTGGCCTCGAACGCCCGCATGTGGGACGGCGTGGCCGAACAGCTCGCGTCACGCGGTCACCGCGTCGTCGCCGTCGACCAGCGCGGCCACGGTCGCTCCGACAAGCCGGACACGGGGTACGACTTCGCCACGCTCACCGCGGACCTGGTCGCGCTCATGGACGCCCTCGACCTCGACCGGCCCGTCGCCGCCGGCCAGTCGTGGGGCGGCAACGTCGTCCTCGAACTCGGTCACCGGTACCCATCCCGGGTAGCCGGCGTGGCCTGCATCGACGGCGGCACGCGCGACATGGCCGAGCGCCTTCCGGATTGGGAGGAGGCATCGGTGGTGCTGGCGCCGCCGGTATTCGACAACGTGCGTCGCGACGAGATCGGGGCCTACATGCGACGCACGCATCCCGATTGGCCCGAGTCCGGGATCACCGGCGCGCTGGCGAACTTCGACGTGCGCGACGACGGCACGGTCGCGCCGTGGCTCACGCGGACACGCCACATGACGATTCTGCGCGAGCTGTGGCAGCACCGGCCGACCGAGGTGCTGCCACAACTCACGGTGCCGGTCTGCATCGTGAACGCGCGCGACTACGACGCCGACCATGACATCCACGCGCAGAAGCCAGAGCTGGTCGCGCAGTTGCTCCTCGAAGCGGTTGGGGCGTGACGCGGCTGCTCGCCATCATGGGATCGGGCGAGACCAGCCCGACGATGGTCAAGACTCACCGCGCCCTGTTCGAACACCTGGGCCCGAACACATCGGCGGTGCTGCTCGACACACCGTTCGGCTTCCAGGAGAACGCCAGCGACATCGCCGCCAAAGCGGTCGAGTACTTCGCGACCAGTGTTGGCCGGTCGATCGACGTCGCCTGCCTCCGAACGTCGGACATCGACGCACTGGCGCGCGAATCGGCGGTCGAGCAGGTGCGGGCCGCTGACTACGTGTTCAGCGGCCCGGGGAGCCCCTCGTACGCGCTCCGCCAGTGGCGCGACACGCCCATCCCGGAACTGCTGCGCGCCAAGCTGCGCGACGGCGGGTGCGTGTGCTTCGCCAGCGCGGCCGCGCTCACGCTCGGGCTGGTCACCGTGCCGGTGTACGAGGTGTACAAAGTCGGCGAGGACCCGGTGTGGCTCGAGGGCCTCGACTTGTTGGGCGCGACCGGGCTGCGCGCCGCGGTCATCCCCCACTTCGACAACGCCGAAGGCGGCAACCACGACACGCGCTTCTGCTATCTCGGCGAACGGCGGCTGCGCATTCTCGAGGCGTCCCTACCCGATGACGCGTTTGTCCTCGGGGTCGACGAGCACACCGCGTGCGTGCTCGATCTCGACGCCGGCACCGCGGCCGTCACCGGCAACGGCGGCGTGACGATCCGCCGCGACGGCGAGGCGCGGGTAGTCCCGGCGGGGACGACGGTATCCATCGACGAACTGGCCGAGGGCGGCGGGGCGACCGTGTCCGCGGCCCCGCCGACGGCCGCGGCGGCGGTGCGCGAGGCGCGGTCGCCACTGCTCGACTCGGCGGCGCGGCTCGAGGCCGATGCCGGCACCGCCCTCGCCACCGGCGACTTGGCCGGCGCCGTGAACGCAGTGCTCACCCTCGACGACGAGCTGGCCGCGTGGTCAGCCGACACGTTGCAGAGCGACGAGCCCGATCGGGTCAAGGCCGTGCTGCGCTCGATGCTCGTCCGCCTGGCCGGTGAGGCTGGCGCCGTCGGCCAGCGCGCCGAGTTGGTCGGTCCGTTGGTCGAAGCGCTGCTCGACGCGCGCGCCGCGGCACGTGACGGCGGCCGCTTCGACGAGGCCGACGCCGTTCGCGACCAACTGGTCGCCTTGGGCATCGAGGTGAACGACAGCCGGGAAGGCTCGTCGTGGCGCTTACTATCGTGACCCGGCCTTCGGGCCCCGGCCCCCATCGTCCAGCGGCCTAGGACGCCGCCCTTTCAAGGCGGTAACACGGGTTCGAATCCCGTTGGGGGTGCTGCTGGCTAGATTCGTCTCGGGTGCACGTTATTGAGACGGATTACCTCGTGGTGGGTACCGGCGCGTCGGGGCTTGCGTTCGTCGACGCGCTCATCAACCGTGCTGATGTCGACGTTGTCATGGTCGATCGGCGCCACCGCCCTGGCGGCCATTGGCTGGACGCGTATCCGTTCGTCCGGCTTCACCAGCCCTCGGCGACCTACGGCGTCGACTCGCGCGAGTTGGGCAACGGACGGATCGACACATCTGGCCCGAACGCGGGTTACTACGAGCTGGCGACCGGTGCGGAGGTAGTCAACTACTTCGGCCGTGTTCTCGACGAGGGGTTGCTGCCGTCGGGCCGGGTGCGTTTCTACGGTCTGTCCGACTACCTGGGCGGTGACTCGGACGGCCACCACTTCAGGTCGCTCCTGACCGGAGCCGAGACGACCGTCAAGGTGCGCAAGCGCGTGGTCGACGCCGCGTACATCCAACCGTCGGTTCCCTCGAGGCACACACCGTCCTTTGAGGTCGATGACGGCGTGCGGTTCGTGTCCCCAAATCGTCTCGCCGAGCTGTCCGAGCCGGGGGGCGGGTACACGATTATCGGCTCCGGCAAGACCGCGATGGACACTTGCGGCTGGCTGATAGAGAACGGCGTCCCGGCCGACAACATCCGCTGGGTCAAACCGCGTGAACCGCTCATGCTGAACCGCGCCTTCACCCAGCCGCGTGAGCTTGTCGCTTCGTACATGCAGCTCCTCTCATCGCTGGTGCGCGCGAGCGCCGCAGCTGAGGAGCCAATCGATTTCGCCGGGCAGCTCGAGTCCGACGGCGTGTTGGTGCGGATCCACTCCGACGTCGAGCCCACCGCCTTCCGAGGCGGGACGATCAGCATGGGGGAGGTCGAGCGCATCCGCCAGGTCTCCAACGTCGTCCGCCAGGGCTACGTGCGTCGAATCGGAACCGACCGCGTGACGCTTGCGGATGGCGCCATCGAGTCGCGCCGCGGCGAGGTGTTCGTCGATTGCACGGCCCGTGGTGTTCCTTCGTTGTCGCTGCGTCCCGTGTTCGAGCCGGGTCGCATCACGATGGAGTTCTTGACGCTCGGGAACGCGCCCTACAGCGCGGCGATCATCGGCGTCGTGGAGGCACTGGGTGACGACGATGGGGAACGGAATCGGGTCTGTCCGCCGATGGCGTTCGACGGCACCCTCGTCGGGTTCCCCGGCCTGGTCCTTCCTGCGCTGACGGGAACCACCGCTCGGGCGGCCGTGCCGGAAATCAACACGTGGAACGCGGGGTCACGGATGAACCCGACCCGCGGGGCGCAGGATCGCCGCGACGACCCAACCATCGCCAAGGCGTTCGAAGTGCTCGCCGAGCACACCGCTCCCGCGCTCAGCAACCTCGCACGCCTCGTCGCCGCCGGCGCCGCACCCGCTCGCGAGTAGCTTGGAGCAGCGCTCCGTTCGGAGTGCCCCGGTCCTGTGGTGCAGTTTGGAGTGCACGCCGGCCTGTCAAGCCGGAGGTCGCGGGTTCAAATCCCGTCAGGACCGCCAACCAGTAACGTTGTCCCGTTCCACGGTCGGGTAGCTCAGTCGGCAGAGCACGCGCCTGAAAAGCGCGGGGTCACCGGATCGACGCCGGTCCCGACCACTCATCGACTTTGTTGCAGTTGTCGTTCCTCCAGAACGACAACTGCAACAAAGTCGACAGGGGTCTGAATCAGAAGCCCAGCACGCCCGGCAGGGCGCGCATGTCACCCACGACGTGGTCGGCCTCGGGGTCGGGGCTCGAGTCGTCGTCGAAGACGCCGGTGTAGCGGACGGCGACCATGCCCATGGCCAGCGCGCCGGCGATGTCGGTGCGCCGGAGGTCGCCGACGTGGGCCGCACGCGAGGGCTCGACGCCGCCCAGCCCGTCGAGGGCGTGCTCGAAGATCTCGGGCGCCGGCTTATAGCAGCCGACCTCGTCCGAGAACGACCAGTGGTCGAACAGCGGGAGCAGCCCGCGGCGGATGAGGTGCTCGCGGAGCACGTTCGACGGCGTGAAGCCGACGTCGCAGATGATGCCCAGGCGGACGCCGGCATCCTTCAGGTCCGTGAGGCACTCGGCCACACCCTCGGTGAGGTCGAAGTCGATACCGCGGCCGACGTGGGTGAACGCGTCGATGAGCGCGGGCTTGAGGTCGTCGGGCACCGCGAAGCCCAACCCCTCGAGGCACTGCTCGGCCGCCTCGGCCGCGTGGTACTGCTCGTTGGCCGTCCACGCGGTGACGTAGCGGTCCCACGCATCTTTGAAGACCGCACTCAACTCCTCGCGCTCGACGGTGAACCCGGCGTCCTCGAATATGCCGAGCCACGCCTCGAGCCGGCGGCCGGGCAGCTCGCCTTTCTCGACGACGAGCGTGTTCCAGTGATCGAAGGTGACCGCTTCGAGCGCCATCAATTCGAGTGGACGTGGCCGGGGCGGACGACGCCCTCCGCGCGCGCGGCGGCGGCGACCGCGGTCGCGACCAGCTCGACCACGTGCCGGTTGAAGACGCTCGGCACGACGTAGCTCGCCGCCAGTTCGTCGTCGGCGACCGCGCTGGCAATGGCCTCGGCCGCCGCCAGCTTCATGCCCTCGGTGATCGTCGTGGCGCCAGCATCGAGCGCGCCGCGGAAAATGCCCGGGAAGCACAGCACGTTGTTGATCTGGTTCGGGTAGTCGCTGCGGCCCGTGGCGATCACCGCGGCCAGCCCTTCGGCGTCCTCCGGCATGATCTCGGGATCGGGGTTGGCCAACGCGAAGACGATCGGGTCGCGGTGCATGGCCCGTAGGTCGTCGCGGATCAACAGCCCAGGCCCGCTCACACCGACAAAGACATCGGCGCCGGGCAGCACCTCGTGCAGTGTGCCCTGGCGCAACTCGGGATTGGTGTGCTCGGCCATCCATTGCTTGGAGACGTCGAGCCCATCACGGCCGCCGTAAATGGCGCCCTTGCGGTCGACGGCGATGATGTTGGGAACGCCGGCCGATTGCAGGATCTTGGTGATCGCCACACCCGCGGCGCCGGCGCCCGCCATCACGACCTTGAGATCTTCCATCTTCTTGTCGACGACCTTGAGCGCGTTGCGCAGCGCGGCGAGCACAACGACGGCGGTGCCGTGCTGGTCGTCGTGGAACACCGGAATGTCGAGGGTGGCGCGCAGCCGATCCTCGACTTCGAAGCAGCGCGGCGCGGCGATGTCCTCAAGGTTGATGCCGCCGAACACCGGCGCGAGCCGCTCGACTGTTTCGACCAGCTCGTCGGCCGACGACACATTGAGGCATATCGGGAACGCGTCGATCCCGGCGAATTCTTTGAAGAGCATGGCCTTGCCCTCCATCACCGGCAGGGCCGCCTCGGGGCCGATGTCGCCCAAGCCGAGCACCGCGGTGCCGTCGGTGACCACCGCGACCGAGTTTCGCTTGATGGTGAACTTGTGGACGTCGGCCGGGTTGTCAGCGATCGCGAGGCACACGCGGGCCACGCCCGGGGTGTACGCCATCGACAGGTCGTCGCGGCTCACGAGCGGCATCTTCGACTTGACCTCGATCTTGCCGCCTTCGTGCATCAGGAACGTGCGGTCGCGCACGTCAAGCACGGTGACGTCGTCGAGGGCCTCGACCGACTTCCGGATCTGTTCGACGTGCGGCACGTCGATGGCGAACACGGTCAGGTCGCGCACCATGACGTCGCCCTGGACCTCGACGAGGTCGACACCGATGATGTTGCCGCCGGCGTCGCCAATCGCAGTCGTCAGGCGGCCCAGCACGCCGGGGCGGTTGGTGAGCGCGACGCGAAATCGCACGGAGTAGGAAGCATTAGGCGTAGCCATACCGACTCAGTATCGCTGCCCCGAGACCCCTACTCCGACAGACGGGCGATGTCGTAGGCGCGGAGCACGACGTCGGCCGAGTCGGCCCACGTCGGCGCTGCCGCGACGCGGGCCTGGCCCGCGGTCCGCAACTCGGCGCTCCGCCGCGGGTCGTCCAGTAGCCCGGCCAGGGCGTCGGCGAACGCCTCACCGGTGATCTCTTCGCACCATTCGGCCGCGTCGCCGGCGACCTCCGGCAACGACGCTACCGGCGCGCACACCAAAGGCGTTCCGGCGGACAGCGCTTCGAGGGCGGGCAGGCCGTAGCCCTCGTACTCGGTCGGGTACACGAAGGCCGCCGCGCCGGCGAGCAGGGCCTGGTAGTCCTCGTCGGGACACGAACCGGCCACCACGAGCCCGGGTTCGGGCGCCAGCTCCGGTTCACCGATGACGACGAGCCCGACGTCGCGCCCCGCAGCGCGAACGCGGCGCCACGCGGCGAGCGAGACGTCGAGCCGACGTCGGGGCGCGCCGCCGAAGGCAAGGACGTACTGGCCGCTGACGCCGAAGCTCGCCAGGCGCGCCTGCACGACGTCGCCGTCGAGCCGACCGAAACCGTCGGCGACCGAGCACGTCGCCACCATCACACGGGCCGGGTCGACGCCGTAGGTCGCCACGATCTCGTCGCGTATGAACTCGCTGATGGTCAGGACGACCTTCGCCGTGCGCGCCGCATGACGCGCCTGGTAGCGGAAGGCGTACATGTTCGCCTTGTGGTTCGGGAAGTACTGCGGATGGTGCTCGTAGGCCAGGTCGTGGATGTTGACGACCATCGGCACCGATTGCCGGTACGGGAGCGCGTTGAAGGTGCCGTGGAAGATCCCGTCGAACCCGCGCAGCGCCCGCGGGATCGCGTACTGCACCCATGGCAGCGTCATCCCGGTGAGCGGCACGCGCAGCGGCCGCACGCTCGCCCCGGCGGTGCGCAGCGGCGGTGGATCACTTGCCTTGGTGAACAGTTCGATGTCGGCGTGCGCCGCGAGGCTGGGCAACAGATTGTCGAGGTAGCGACCCACGCCGGCGAGGGGCCGGACCTGAAGGGCGCGCGCGTCCATGGCGACGTGTCGGCGGTCGCTCACTTCCGACGCACCACCCAGCGCAGGAACGCGCCGTACCCGGCCAGCATCGACAGGATCAGGCGGGGCTGGCGCGCCGCCGTGAGCTGCACGGTCTTGAACGCCAGCCGGGCGGGAACCGCGATCGGCAGGCACCAGCGGTGGAACCGCCACGTGAAGATCATGGTGCTGCGCGTGCTGTGGAACTCCGAGATCGTCGACGACGTCCGACGGCCGGCGCTCTTGCCGCCCGTCGTCGACGCCCCGGCGTGGCGGACGACCGAGTCCAACGCCGCGTCGATCCGCCAACCGGCGACCGCCAGGCGGCGGGCGACGTCGATCTCCTCGCAGTACAGGAAGTAGTCCGGGGAGAAGCCGCCGACCGCGACGAACGCGTCGCGGCGGAAGAACATCGCCGCGCCGGAGACGAAGTCGATGGCGACGCGCCGCGTCGCGGCGACATCGCGACGGGGCAGGCTCGCGCCGACCGGTTGCGACCGCGTCAAGCACGGCGTGTACGTGAAGCCGCCGGCGCACTGCACGACCTCGGGCGCGTCGCGGTCGACCAACAGGCTCCCCCACAACCCGACCGAGGGCTCGGCGGCGGCGGCGGCCAACAAGCCGTCGAGCGCCCCGAGCTCGATCTCGCAGTCCGGGTTGAGGAACCACAGGTACGTGGGCGGGTTCTCGGTCGACAGCGCGTCGGCCCCAATGTTGCACCCGGCGGAAAACCCGCCGTTGCGAGCGGCCGCTACCAACGAGACCCTGTCGCGCCAGGCGGCGAGGCGCTCGAGCGATCCGTCGTCCGAGTCGTTGTCGACGACGACGACTCGCAGGCCTTGATCAATGAGCGGCGCCAGCGACTCGAGGCACGCGACGACATCGGCGGCCGATCGATAGTTCACGATGACCGCGCCGACGTCAGCTGGCGTGGAGAGCGCGGTCACAAGCGGTCGACCGTACCCGAGCGGCCGCGAGGCAGGGAATTACGCTCGTCACTCCGTGTCGCGCCCGCCGCTCGCCTTCGTCCACGACCACATCGTCCAGCGCGGTGGCGGGGAGCGCGTGCTGCTGGCGATGACCCGCGCCTTCCCGGCAACGCCGGTGTACACGTCGTTCTACCGACCGGAGCTGACGTTCCCTGAGTTCGCCAACCTCGATGTCCGGCCCATGCCGGCTGACCGCGTGGGCGTCCTGCGGAAGCACCACCGGGCCGCCCTCCCGATCTTCCCGCTGCTCTACAACCGCCTCCATGTCGACGCTGACGTCGTGATCTGTAGCTCGTCCGGTTGGGCCCAGGGCGCGCGGGTCGGCGGACGCAAGCTGATCTTCTTCCAGGCCTTGGCGCAGTGGCTGCACGCCTCCGAGCACTACCTCGCCAACGTCGGCCCCGCCGCTCGATGGGGCGTGGCGACGCTGCGACCATGGCTGACGCGGTGGGATCGCCGGACCGTGGAGACCGCCGACCGTCTCGCGGTGTGCGGCGGTCACATGCGAGATCTCGTCCGGCAGGCCTACGGGATGGACGCCGAGATCGTGCCGCCACCTATCGCCGTGGACCCGTCAGGCCCGCAGTCGCCCATTGACGGCGTCGAGCCCGGATTCTTCATGACCGCCTCTCGTCTGCTCACCCAGAAGCACGTCGACGCCGTGATCGGCGCGTTCCACGAACTGCCGGGCGAACGGCTGATCGTCGCCGGCGACGGTCCCGAGCGAGACCGGCTGGCGGCGTCGGCCCCGCGCAACGTGACCTTCCTCGGCAACGCCGGGGACGAACAGCTGCGCTGGCTCTACGCGCACGCGCGCGCCCTCGTGTCGGCCGCCGCCGAGCCGTACGGCCTGACGCCGGCCGAAGCCGCCAGCTTCGGCACGCCCACCGTCGCCATTGACGAGGGCGGCCTCCGCGATTCGGTTATTGAAGGCGAGACCGGGTGGCGGTTCGCGACGCGCGAACCCCAGGTCGTGGCGGCCGCAGTGCGCCGGGCCGTCAACGAGTCAATCGACCGCGCCGGCCTGGACGCCCTAGCGCGGCGGCACACACCTGAGGTGTTTCAGCGACGCCTACGGGAGCTCGTCGCGGAACTGGGGGCTACGCCCCCATCTCCTCCATCTCGCGCAAGCACCGGTTGATCTCCGACGCCCGGAAGCGACGGTGACCGCCCAGCGTGCGGATCGCGGTGATCTTTCCGGCCCGCGCCCAGCGCGTGACGGTCTTCGGATTGACCCGGAACATTGCCGCCACTTCGGCGGGCGTGAGAAGCGGGTCGGGTGCGTTGTAGTCGGCCACGGGGTTCCCTTCGATGTGTGCCATTCGTGGGTGAAGGTACGGAAATCGCCAACATCGGTCGATAGCTCCCCGGAGCCATTTCCTTCGCCCGACATGACTAGTTAGGGGCGTATCGGCGAGGCGCCGATACGCTCGGCCACACGACCGATTACCGCGGTTTTCCGCGTGCCGAACTAATCGAGGATTTCCGCCTGGCCTGCGTGTCGCGAGCCCTCGACGACCGCGAGATGGCGCTGCAAAAGCAGAGCCGGGTGTTCTTCCAGATCTCGGGTGCGGGGCACGAGGCGCTGCTGCTCGGCCTGGCCCGCAACCTGCGACCGGCGTACGACTGGTTCTTCCCGTACTACCGCGATCGCTCGTTGATGCTCGGCCTCGGCGTCACGCCCACCGAGATCCTCCTCGAGGCCGTGGGGTCGGCCGACGACCCGGCGTCGGGCGGCCGCCAGATGCCGTGCCACTGGGGCTACAAGGACAAGAACGTCGTCACCCAATCGAGCTGCACCGGGAGCCAGTGCCTCTCGGCCGTCGGCAGCGCCGAGGCGTCGCGCTACATCGCCCGGCGCGACCTTCCGGGGTGCACCGCCGAGGGCGACGAGCTCACCTACGTATCGCTGGGCGAGGGGGCGACGTCCGAAGGCGAGTTCTGGGAGAGCCTGAACACGGCGTGCACGCTGCACCTGCCGGTCTTGTTCCTCGTCGCCGACAACGGGTACGCCATCTCGGTGCGGGCGGCCGACCAGTCGCCGGCACCCGTGTGGGAACTGGTTCGCGGCTTTCGCGGCTTAGCCGTCCATCACTTCGACGGGCGCGACTATTTCACCGCTCGCCGCAAGGGGGCCGACGCCATCGCCCGGGTGCGCGCCGGCGAGGGGCCGGGCCTGATCCACGCCACCGTCACCCGCCCGTACTCCCACTCGGCGGCCGACACCCAGAGCAAGTACCGCGGCGCCGACGAACTGGCCGACGAGGCCGCCCACGATCCGATCCTGCTCCTCGAACACGCGCTGGTGAAGGGCAAGGTCCTCACCGCCGACGCCGCCGCCGCGATCCGCGAGCAAGCGCGCGCCGAGGTGGCCGGCGCGGCACGCGCCGCGCTGGCGGCCCGGCGGCCCGAGCCGTCGTCGGTGCGCGACCACGTGTACGTGCTGCCGTCGATTACCACCACGGCCTATGACCCGGCGACCGAGGGCGGCGAGGTCGTCGCGTTCGGTGAGTCGATCCGGCTGACGCTGCACGAGCAGATGGCGGCCGACGAGCGCATCCGGGTGTTCGGCGAGGACGTGGCCGACGCGCCCGAGGACATGATCGAGGAAGTCGAGGGCAAGGGCGGCGTCTTCGGGACGACGCACGGGCTGCAGAAGCGGTTCGGCATTGCCCGCTGCTACAACACGCCGCTCGCCGAAGCCAACATCGTCGGGCGCGCCATCGGGCAGGCGCTGCGCGGGTTGCGGCCCGCGCCAGAGGTGCAGTTCTTCGATTACATCTGGCCGGCCATGCAGCAGATCAAGAGCGAGGCGGCCACGATCCGCTGGCGCTCGAACGGCGCGTTCCACGTGCCGATGGTGCTCCGCGTGCCGATCGGCGGCTACCTCACCGGCGGGTCCATCTGGCACTCGCAGTGCGGCGAGTCGATCTTCGCCCACATCCCCGGGTTGTTGGTCGTGTTCCCATCACGGGCGCGCGACGCGGCCGGCCTGTTGCGGACCGCGTTCCAGTGCGAGGACCCGGTGTTGTTCCTCGAGCACAAGCACCTGCTGCGGCAGCCGTACACCAAGGACCCGTACCCGCCGTCGTCGTACCTCGTCCCGTTCGGCTCGGCCGACTACGTGCGGCGGGGCGACGACCTCACGATCGTCACCTACGGCGCCACCGTCGAGAAGTCGCGCCAAGCCGCCGAACAGCTCGCGGCCGAGGGCAGCGAGGTCGAGATCGTCGACCTGCGAACGCTGATCCCGTGGGACCAAGAGTTGGTCGCCGAGTCGGTGCGCCGCACGAGCCGCGTCCTGGTCGTGCACGAAGACGTCATCACGTGCGGTTTTGGCGCCGAGATCGCCGCGTGGATCGCCGGCGAGCTGTTCGCCAACCTCGACGCGCCCGTCCGCCGCGTCGCCGCCAGCGACAACCACGTCGCCTACGAGCCGACGCTGGAGCAGGCCACCCTGCCGCAGGTCGACGACATCGTCGCCGGCGCGCGCGAGTTGCTCAGCTACTAAGCAGGCCCTGCTTGCCCGCTACCCGTCGGCAGCGAGAAATTCGTCGGCGCCGAGGTCGAGCGCTTGGGTGCTGTGCCGCGACGCCATCGTCATGAACATCTCGTCGCCGCGGTCGGTGCGCTCGACGAGCATCGAGGCGGCGATGGCCATGACCAGGCCGCCGAACGAGAACCGCCGGTAGTCGGTCCAGCACGTCTCCCAGTCGAAGCCCTCGACGCCGGCCGCGAGCAGGCCGCGGTGGTACTCGCGGATCAGCGCCTCCTCGTGGGCGCGGCGGTCCTCGACTTGCAGGCCGGCGCCGACGAAGTACGACGCATCGGTGAGGGGCGGGCCCGTCGTGCAGGTCTGCCAGTCGACGACCGCGAGCGGCGGGCCGCCGGCGGCGGTGCCGAACAGCATGTTGTCGAGCCGGTAGTCGCCGTGCGTGATGCAGATCGGCCCCGTGCGCTGGGCCATGAGATGCGGAAGCGACTCGATCAACCGGCGTGACAGCTCGAGGTGATCGGGATCGAGGCGATCGGCGTACCGCTCGACGAACCCGTCATACAGCGCCTGGACGATCATCGCCGTACCTGCGCCGGCGTCGGCCCGGTGGAACCACTCGAGCTCCATCAGGGCGGCGTCGTTCCAACGCGGCGCGTGCAGGCGCGTCAGCTCGTCGAGAGCGAGGGCGGCCTGGTCGATCGAGCAGCCGGCCATCTGGTCGCCCTGTTCGGCTGGCGCCAGATCCTCGAGCACCAACGTGAACCAGCCAGTGTCGGGCTCGACGGCGGCGTAGTGACATACCGGCGTGCGGATGCCGACGGTGCCCGCCAGCTCCCGATAGAAGCGGACCTCGATCTCGTAGCTGCGCAGCGCGTGACCGGTTGCGCGGCTGGTGTCGTCGGCCGCCGCGAACTTCACGACCACGCTGCTCGGGCTGTCGCCCTGGGGCGACAGCGTGTAGCGGACGCTGTCGCCCATCTGGCCGGTGCCGACCGGCTGGGTCGTGAACCCGTCGACGGCGCGCCCGAGGACCGACGCGAGGAACTCGGCGGTGATCTCCTCCGGTCGCTTGAACACTCTGTCCGTGCCAGGGGTGTCCATGTCAGCGACCCGGATTGGCGACGCGGCCGCTGAAGCGGGCCGCATCACGCAACGGCCGGTACGCGGCGAGGACGGGAGCGAGTTGTGCGGGCGTGGCGCCGTGGAGGATCGCACCGTCGGCGCCGGCGCGGAACTGATCGACGACGCGAGCGGCGCATTCGTCGGCCGTGCCGACGGCGGCCGGCAACCACTCGCCCGGGATCAGGCCGGCGATGTGTTCGAGTTGGTCGAGCGTGGCGACCGCGTCGATCGCGCCGGGAACGGAGCGGACGACTTCGTCGGCGCGGAACCGCTCGAGCACCGCGGGATCCCAGTCGTTGATGGCGACGAGCGTGTCGCCGTAGACCTGCATGTACGTCGCCATGCGGCCGACGAGGCGACGGAGGCGATCCTCCTCGGTGGGATCGCACACCGTGGCCAGGACGGCCCACACGCGGACGCGGTCGGGATCGCGACCCGCGTCCTCGGCACCAGCGCGGATCTCCTTGACGCACCGCGCCAGCGCGTCGTCGGTGAAGAACGTATGGAGGATGACACCGTCGGCGATGCCGCCGGCCCACCGCATCGTCTTGGCGCCGATGGCGGCGACGAGAACGGGAATATCCTCGTCGAAGTCCGGATCGAGACGGAGGAACGGGAACGTGCCGGCCGGGCCGCTGTGACCCAAGATCGTCTCGCCCTTCCAGAGCCGGCGATACAACCCGATGGCATCGGCCATCGACGCCATCGTCGATCGCGGCACACCGAGTGCGTCAATCAGCGGCGCGATGCCGCGACCGATGCCGAGGGCGAACCGTCCGCCAGACAACCGGTGCACGGTGGTGGCCCACGCGGCGGTCACGATGGGATGGCGCGTCGGATGATTGGTGACGCCGGTGGCGATCCCGACTTCGTCGGACACCGCAGCCGCCGCCCCCGAGAGCGACGACACCTCCTTCACGTTGAACCGCTCCGAGATGAATACCGAGCCGAGCCCGATCGCTTCGGCTTCGCGGGTCTCGTCCAGGAGTGCGCGCGGATCGTCGACGTGGCCCGCCAGCCCGTAACAGGCGAGTTCGACCATGCGGTCACCCATGGCGGGTCACGTTACGCGCGCACCCTGAGCGGGCGCGGCCGGACTAGTGGGCGCCGCGGCGGGCGAGAACGGCAGGCAGCGTCTTGAACATGACTCGGAGGTCGAGCCAGAGGCTCCAGTGCTGGAGGTAGTGCAGGTCGAGCTCGACGCGGTCGTCGTCGCCGACCGCACTGCGGCCGTTCACCTGCCAATAGCCGGTGAGCCCGGGCCGCATCGCGAGGTAGTAGTCCTGGTGTTCGCCGTAGAGGCGGGGCACCTGCGCCGGCTCGATGGGCCGGGCGCCGACGAGGCTCATGTCGCCGACGAGCACGTTCCACAACTGCGGCAGCTCGTCGAGGCTCGTCGCGCGCAGGAACCGGCCGAGCCTGGTGACGCGCGGGTCAACGTCAACTGGGAGCTTGAAGCTGTTCGATTGGTGGAGCTTGCGCAACGCCGGGTCCTCGGCCAGGAGCGTTTCAGCGTTGTCGACCATCGTGCGGAACTTGGCGATGCGGAAGCGGCGGCCGCCGGCGCCGACTCGCGTCTGCCGGAAGAGGGCGGGGCCAGGCGAATCCAGCCGCACGAGTACGCCGACGAGTACCAGTACCGGGAACACCAGGATCAACCCGACGAGTGCGACAAACAGGTCGAGGGTCCGCTTGGCGGTGAGCTGCAACCGGGTGGCGAACGAGGTCCGTGCGGACCGTTCGACCTCGGCATTCAGCGGGAGTGAGCGGATTAAGTCGGTCATTGAAGCGAGCGTGTCTTCCCCGGGGTTGTGTGATCTGGGTAACGACGAAAGTTCGACTTCCCTACGTCTTTTACCTGCATCTCCACGTCGATACGCGACCTGCTCGGCGCACCGATTTGCGCACGAATCTTACACGAAGGGAGTTAACGGCCGTCGGTCGAGAGTTGCGACATCGTGAATAACGGCTTAAGCGTCAGTTCGATCTCGGCCAGCGCCGCCGCCCCGCCCGCCTCGCGATCGATCACGCACACGACGTCGTTGACGGTAGCCCCAACGGCCCGCAAGTCGCCCGCCGACAGGACGACCTGACCGCCCGAGGTCACCACGTCTTCGACGACCACGAGGCGGCGTCCATCCACCTCGCCGCCCTCGGCCAAGCGGCACGTGCCGTAGTCCTTCGCCTTCTTCCGCACGAACAGCGCGGGCAGGCCGGTGACCTGAGCCAGCATCGTCACGAGGGGGATCCCGCCCAGCTCGAGCCCGGCGATGGCGTCGGCGTCGGGCGCGACCAACTCGGCCATGTGCTCGGCGATGGCGCGCAACAGCACCGGATCGGCTTCGAACAGGTACTTGTCGAAGTACTCGGTGCTGGTGACGCCCGACCGCAAGAGGAACGAGCCGGTGAGGTGGGCCCGCTCGTAGATCGCGACGGCCAGCTCGGCGCGCGACATGGTCACGACGCAACGACCTTGTCGATGACGCGCTTGAGGTCGCTCACCGAGAACGGCTTGGTGACGTACTCCGCGGCGCCCAACGCGGTCGCGCGCGCGATGTCCTGCGCCGCGGTCTTGGCCGAGACGATGATGACGGCCGGCGCGTCGGCGCGACCCTGCAACCGCTCGAGCACGCCCCACCCATCGAGGACCGGCATCATCACGTCGAGCAGCATCACGTCGAATTGCGCTTCGTCGAGCCGCTCGAGCGCCTTCTCACCGTCGGCGGCCAACGCGGTCGTGAAGCCTTCGGCCTCGAGCGTCAGCCGCAGCATCAGGAGGATGTCGGGCTCGTCGTCGACGATCAGCACGCGCGTCACGGTGTCATGTGTACGACACCGCGGCCCTCGACGACTTCGCCGATGACAGCCGACCCGCGATGCCCGCTGGCGCGCAGCGAGTCGAGGGCGCGAAACACATCGCTCTGCGGGACGACCACGACCATGCCGACGCCGAGATTGAACACGCGGGCCATCTCCGCATCCGCCACTTCGCCGGCGCGCTGGATCTCACTGAAGATGCGAGGCATCTCCCACTCGCGGCGGCGCACGACCGCGTCGGCACCAGACGGCAGCACGCGCGCGACGTTGCCCACGATGCCGCCGCCGGTGACGTGGGCGACGGCGCGAACGTCGACGGCGCGTTGCAACGCACCGATCGCCGGCGCGTAGATCACCGACGGCTCGAGCAATTCGTCGGCCAGCGTGTGGCGGGCGCCGGGATACGCCGGCTCGCCGAGTTGGCGACCAGCAAGGTCGAGGAGCACGCGTCGCGCCAACGAGTAGCCGTTCGATCGCAATCCAGGCGAGGGCAGGCCGATCAGCGCGTCGCCCGGGCGCACGTGTTCGCCGGTGATGAGACGGTCGCGCTCGACCACGCCGATCGCCGAACCGACGAGGTCGAACTCACCGGGCTCCATGGCGCCGGGATGCTCGGCCATCTCGCCACCGATGAGCGCGCAGCCCGCTTGGCGACAGCCCTCGGCGACGCCTTCGACCAGCTGCTCGATGTGGTCGGGATCGAGACGCCCCACCGCGATGTAGTCGAGGAAGAACAGCGGCTCGGCGCCCTGGCACACGAGGTCGTCGACACACATCGCCACCAGGTCGATGCCGATCGTCGTGAAGCGACCGGTGGCTTGGGCAACGAGCGCCTTCGTGCCGACGCCGTCGGTTGACGCGACGAGCACCGGCTTCTTGTAGCGATCGGTCGGGAAAGCGAACAGGCCGCCGAAGCCGCCGATGTCGCCGATGACTTCGGGTCGGAACGTCGAGCGCACTTTGGCCTTGATGCGCTCGACCGCCTCCTCGCCCGCGGTGATGTCGACGCCCGCACCGGCGTAGGTCTCGCCGGAAGAGGGATCAGGCACGTGATTGCTCGAGCGCCGCCTTCGAGAGGCGCGCGTCGGCGGCGACGGGATAGTCGCCCGTGAGGCATCCGGTGCAGAACCCGGCGCCGGGCGCGTCGATGGCCGACACGAGTCGGTCGAGCGTGAGGTAGGCGAGGCTGTCGGCGTCGACATAGTCGGCGATCTCGCCGACCGAAAGATCAGCGGCGATGAGTTCGGCGCGCGAGCCGATGTCGATGCCGTAGAAGCACGGCCCGAGGATCGGCGGCAGCGTGATGCGCAGGTGCACTTCCTTGGCACCCGCGTCGCGCAGCATGCGCACGACCGCCTTCTGCGTCGTGCCCCGGACGATCGAGTCGTCGACCACCACCAGTCGCTTGCCGGCGATGTTCTCCTTGAGCGGATTGAGCTTGCGCTTGACGCCGTGGGCGCGCGCGGCGGGATCCGGCGAGATGAACGTGCGGCCGATGTACCGGTTCTTCACCAGGCCCTGGCCGTACGGGATGCCGCTGCGACGCGCGTAGCCCTCGGCGGCGGGCACGCCCGACTCGGGCACGCCCATCACCATGTCGGCGGCGACCGGCGCCACGTCGGCGAGCAGCTCGCCCATGCGCCGGCGGGCGCCGTGCACTTCCTTGCCGTAGAGGAGGCTGTCGGGCCGGGCGAAGTACGCGAACTCGAAGATGCACAACCGCGGGTCGACCCGCTCTTCGGCAAACGGCTTGAGCGAACGAATCCCTGACGCGTCGATCGCAACCATCTCGCCCGGCTCCAGCTCGCGGACGAAGTGGGCGCCGACGACGTCGAGCGCGGGCGTCTCGGAGGCCAGCACCCATCCGTTGTCGAGGCGGCCGAGACACAGCGGCCGGAAGCCGTTGGGGTCGCGCACGCCGATGAGATGGGACGCGTCCATGATCGTGAATGAGAACGCGCCCTCGAGCTGGGGCAGCACCTTCATCAGCGCCCGTTCGAGGTCGCGGCCGTCGCTCGCCTCGGCCGCCGCGTGCGCGTTGGCGAGCAGCTCGGCGACCACGTCGGTGTCGGTCGTCGCCAGGCCAGGGAGCATCCCGGCCGCCGACGCCAGGGCCGGGCTGTTGGTGAGGTTGCCGTTGTGCCCGAGCGCGAACCCGGCTTCGCCCACCTCGCGGTACACGGGTTGGGCGTTGCGCCGCTCGCTGGCGCCAGTCGTCGAGTACCGCGTGTGGCCGATCCCGAGGTGGCCTTGGAGCGCGGCGAGCGAGTACGGCGTGAAGACGTTTGTGACCAGGCCCATGTCCTTGTCGACGAGCATCGTCTCGCCGTCGCTGACCGCCATGCCGGCTGACTCCTGGCCGCGATGCTGCAAGGCGTACAAGCCGTCGAAGATGAGGTGCGCCACCGAACGACCCGGTGCGTAGATGCCGAACACACCGCATGCTTCGCGGGGCGCGTCAACGCACGAGTCCACCTGCCCGTTCACCTGCTCCAGCTTCCCACAGCTGCCACGGTGCATCTGCGCTTCTCAGCGCCCGAGCGCGCCTCCGAGCTCGTCGAGGAGTGTCGTCACCGCGTCGAGAGACCGATTGATGACCGGCAGGGACAGCGACGGCGTCGCCGGCACGCTGGGCACGGTGACCGGATCGACGCTGGGAAGGCCCGTGTCGAGCCGCGGCGCAGTCGGCGCGGCGATCGAGGGCAGGGGCGCCTCCGGCGCCGCGGGAATCGCGGGCGTGGCGGCGAGATCGGGAGCGCTGACGGCCACCGGCGGCACCGAGGGCAGGGCGGGCGCCGCGTGGTGGGCGACAACGCCGGTCGCGGCGGCGCCGGTAATCGCAACGGCGGCCGCCGCCCGCTGGACCGGTCCACTGACGCCGGGAACCATGCCGAACGCGGCGGCCACGTGATACGAAACGCGGCTGAACGTCTCCTGGATCGACTGCATGAAGTCGGCGACCCGGCCCGAGCTCCCGGCGACACCGGCCGCGACCGACGAGGCCGACGCCGCCGAAATCGTGCCGTGGTCGTCGCTGAGCCGCTCGACCGCGGCGGCGAGCCGGCGTCGACCGCGTAGGAGCAACGAGTCGACGGCGCCCACCGACAGACCAAGCGCGGCGGCGATCTCACCCGGGCGGCGGTCTTCGAGGTGCCGGGCGACGACGACCCGGCGTTGGCGCGGCGGCAAATCCGCCAGGGCCAGCTTGACCAGGTTCGCCTCCTCGCTGCGGAGGACGCTGTCTTCGGGCTGTTCGGCGATCGGTGCCTGCGCATCGTCACCGGTCGAATCGCTGAGCGATACACGGGCGCGATCGCGGATCGCGTCGATGCACAGATGGTGCGCGATCACCTGGATCCAGCCGCCGAAACGGCGTTCACCGCCACAACGGTCGATGCGTTCCCAGGCTCGTACGAAGGCGGCTTGGGCGATCTCGTCGGCCTCGCGGATGTCGCCGAGGCGGCGGGCACAGCTGCGGCGAACGGAGTCGTGATGGCGCCGGAACAACTCGGCGAAGGCGTCGGGGTCTCCTGCCTGCGCGGCACTGACGAGGCTGGCGTCGTTATCCAGTTCCCGTAGTGAAATGACCACGCTGCCCCCAGTCTGGGCAATCGGAACATCCGGCCGCGCAGGTGACCCTCGCAGGCTACCCCACGTGCCTCAGACGATTCAGACCGCCTTTGAGCGACGGCTCCGCTTCACGAACTCACGGCCGACCACGATCGCGATGAGCGCGGCGATGACCCACGGCAACGGCGTGAGGCCGGTGCGAGCGAGGCCTCGCGACGCGACCGTTCCCTCAACCGCCGTGAGCTTGAGGACGGCGCACACGGTCTCGAGACCGGTCGCCGCGCCGCACAACTCGTAGCTGCCGGCCTTGAGGTCCTTCGGAATGGTCTGCCAGACCGCCACGCAGCCCTTGGCGTCGGCGTGAGTGGATCCGATGCCGCCGCCGGAGGTGGTGTCGGGCGGATCGGCGTTCACCTTGGTCTGGAAGGTGCACTCGGCGCCGGTCTGGGCGAGCGACTCGAATCGCAGGTGCTCGAGGCCGGCGCCGGACCCGGCCGACGCCCGCTGGACCGGGACAGGGGCGTTCACGCAGGGCACGCCAGGATTGGCGGTGGTGCCGGGATTGAGGGTGATCCGCAGGAACTGACCGGGCGTGAATCCGCAGCCGCTGATCAACACCTGCTTGCCTGGCTCGGTCTCGAGCACGTTGATCGAGAGGCTTGGCCGGGTGCTGCCGGCGCCGGACACCGTGGGGCCGTTCCCGGGCACGCTGTTGCCCGTGTACGGATCGGTCTGCGCCACCGCAGCGCCACTGAGCGCGGTCGTTGCCAACGCAACCGCCGCAACCAGCATCACGCTCCACCGAGGGTGGAAGCTGCCTGCTTTCATGCTCACAACCTTGTGCTCGGGGGGTAGCTCCAAGGCCCAGCGACCCTGTGTCCCGGGGGGTGGGAAGACACCCAGAGTAGCTGACCGGTCAAGCACGCCGGCCGATCTGGGCCAACGCTGGGCGGCCGGTGGCTACCCTCCGCAGCGGTGATCGACCTCCACACGCACTCCACCGTCTCGGACGGATCCGACCCGCCCGAGCGCATTCCCCAGCTCGCGGCGGCCGCCGGTTGCACGGCGGTCGCCCTCACCGATCACGACCGGCTCGACGGCGTGCCGGCGGCGGCGGCGGCGGCCGCGGAAGCGGGCATCGAGTTCGTGAGCGGCTGCGAGCTGTCGTGCGAGTTCAGCGGCACCATGCACGTGCTCGTCTACTGGCTCGAACCGGGCCCCGGCCCGCTCCAGGACGAGCTGGTCCGCCTGCAGCAGGCACGGGAGACCCGCAACCGGCGCCTGGCCGAGCGGCTCGGCGAGCACGGCCTGCCGGTCACCTACGACGAGATGGTCGCCGAAGCGGGCGGCGACGGCGTCGGCCGGCCCCACGTCGCCGCGATCCTCGTACGCAAGGGCATCGTTGGTTCGATCCAGGAGGCCTTCGACACGTGGCTGGCCAAGGGCCAACCGGGGTACGTCGACCGCGAGCGGCTCAGCCCGGCCGATGCACTCCGCCTGGCGACGGCTTCGGGCGGTGTCCCGGTGCTGGCCCACCCCCTGAGCCTCGGCCTCGAGCCGGCGCCGCTCGAGCAGACGGTCGCCGAACTGGTCGGGTACGGGCTGGCCGGCCTCGAAGCGACCTACGGGCGGTACAGCCCCGAAGAACGCGCCGGTCTGGCCGCCCTGGCCACCCGGGCCGATCTGGTCGTCACCGGCGGGTCGGATTATCACGGCACCTACAAGCCCGACCTGGCGGTTGGCGTGGGGCGCGGCGACCTCGATGTCGGCCCGGAGGCGCTCGAAGCGCTGGCTACCCGGCGCCGGTGAGGACGACGAGCCGCGTCGGCGCCGCGTCGTACTTGATCGCCGCCTGACCGAGTCGCAGGTCGGCGGCGAACCGAGTCGGGCGGACGCGCGAGATCGGCAGGTACACGAACACGTAGCCGTTTCGCGGCGCCGGCGGCAGCGTCAGGTCGACAACGACGCGCTGCGTCTTGCCCGCTTCGACATGGACCGGGAACGTGATCGCGGCCCGCTCGGCCTCGGTCGCAACCGTCACCCGGCCGTCGGGCAGGTCGCCCGTCTGGCTGATGACCCCGGCGCCCTTCGGCAGGTACAGCGTCGCCAGGCCCAGGTACAGGCCGGCGCGCTGGCCGGCGATGTTGGGCCCGAACACATACGTGGGTGACGTTTGGCCCGGCGGTGCCGTGTTCGTGATGGTGATCTCGGCCCGCATATGCCCGACGCGCCCCGGCACGCGGTCGCCAGTCAGCCGGACGCCGGTGTCGAGGTAGTAGTCGAGCTTGTTGGCGCTGAAGTTCTCGACGGCGAGCGTGGCGAAGTCGCGACCGAGGCCCGGAAGCCGCCCGTCGACACCGAGATCGACCACCGCGCGCTGCGCATCGGGACGGTTCATATGCAGGATGATCCGCCGCTCGGCCGCCGCGTCGACGATCGCGGTGGCTAGGGGCCGCAGACTCGGATAGTCGCCGGTGACCAGCTTGCGGAACACGGCCTCGGCCACGTCGCCGAGCACCTCCTGGCGGACGGTGCGGCTCGAGAAACGGGCGTAGGCCTGGCTCAGCGTGACGTCGACGACGTTGTCGGCGTTGACGATCCCCAGTCCGGGAACGTCAACCGGCCCGGTGCCGCGCATCAGGGCGGCCAGGCCTTTGGAGTCGATCTGGAGGACTGCGTCGGCGACCTTGCCCGTCGCCTGCTTGTACATCGCCTCCATCGCGGGGCCGAGGTAGGTGAAGTCGACGCCCAGGTTGGCGTTGCGCCAGTTGAGCGCCGGTCCCAGGGGCCCGAAGCGATCGAGGTAGTCCTGCGGCAGGTCGACGTTGGCCGGGGCCGAGAGGGCGACTTCGTCGATGTTGCCGAAGCGCTCGAGCGAGAACTTGCCGTCGGCCGCCGTGAGTTCGCCGTACGAGAGGATCATCCCGCCGGTGCCGCGCATCTCGGCCGCGTTGGCGACGGCGATGAACACCCGGTGTGCTCCCTGGCCACCGCTGAGCACTTGCAAGACTTCGAGGCCGTCGCCGATCACACGCAGTTGGCGCTTGCGCAGATCGGCTTGCCGATACACCGTGCGAACCAGCTCGCGCACGGGCGGCAGGAGGAGCGACTCTGACGGCGCGTCGCTGAGAACGGGCAGCCCGCCCTCGACGTCGGCGAGTTGGGGCGTGAGGGCGCGCAGCACCGGCAGCGGGATCGCGCCGGCCCGCAGCGGCACTTCGAACTTTCCGTCGCGGCTCTCGAGCGGCTTTGCGATGTCGAGCAGGCGCCGGCCCCCGCCGGTGAGCCGCAGCGCCACCTCGACCGACGACTTCATCGCCTCGAGGTTCTGGCGAGCAACCGGCACCACGTTGACAAGACTCAGCTCGGGGCTGTTGTGCACGACGGTGTTGGCGTGGATGACCCATGCCTGGCCGCGCGCCAGGGCCACCCGCGCCGCCGCCGGCTGACCGGCCTTGAGCAATGTCTCGACCGCGTTGAGGTCGTTCCGCGCGTTGCGGAGGTCGCGGGCGATCTGGAACACACGGAACGCGGCGAGGCCGGAGACAACCGCCACGACGCCGACCGCGAGCAGCACCCACTTGAGCAGCGGCCGCGGCCTACGCGCGGATCGGCGGCGGGAGCGCGGCATGCAGCCGGAGACCGTACCGGAGGCCCGGTTCGCCGACGGGGCGCGATCGCAGCGAGTACCTTGACCGCGGCGCCATGGCCGACGGCACCACGACCCCGACGATCATCTTGTGTGGCGGCCGCGGTACGCGCATGAGCGAGTACACGACGACGCTGCCCAAGCCGCTCGTGCCCATCGGCGAACGCCCCGTGCTCTGGCACATCATGAAGATCTACGCCGCGCACGGGTTCACCGACTTCGTCCTCGCCCTGGGATGGCTCGGCGAGGCGATCAAGGAGTTCGTTCTCCACTTCGAGGCGCTGACTCGCGACTTCACGGTCGAGGTCGGCCGGCCCGACAGTATGACGTTCCTCGGCGATCATCCCGAGCAGGGGTGGCGGATCACGTGTCTCGACACGGGCGTCGAGTCCCTCACCGGCACGCGCGTGCGGCGGGCGGCGGCCGCCATCGCCGGTGACACCATCGGGGTCACCTACGGCGACGGCGTGGCCGACGTCGACCTGGCGGCGGTGATGGCGTTCCACCGCGCCCACGGCAAGCTGGCCACGATCACCGCCGTCCGCCCGCCCGGTCGCTTCGGCGAACTGCGCATCGCCGACGGCGTCGTGAAGGCGTTCGAGGAGAAGCCCCAGACGAGCGGGGGCGCGATCGGCGGCGGGTTCATGCTGTTCGAGCGCGAGGCCATCGAGCGCTACATCCCAACAGACCAAGACGTCATGCTCGAGCGCGAGCCGCTGAGCTCGATGGCGCGCGACGGCGAGCTGATCGCGTACGAGCACTCGGGCTTCTTCCAGCCGATGGACACGCCCCGCGAGCAGACATTGCTGACCGAGTTGTGGGAGTCGGGCAAGGCTCCCTGGAAGGTTTGGTCATGACCGCGCCCGACGCCGACTTCTGGCGCCACCGTGCGGTTGCCGTTACGGGCGCGACGGGATTCCTCGGCTCCGAACTGACGCGGCAACTCGTCGACCTCGGCGCCAACGTCGTCGTCGTCGTGCGCGACGACATCCCGGCGACCGGCGCGACGACCTGGCTCGACCAAGTGTCGGTCGTGCGGGGCGATGTGCGCGATCAGGAACTGCTCGAGCGCGTCCTCGGTGAGTACGAGGTCACGACCGCCATGCACCTCGCCGCGCAGACACAAGTAGGTGTCGCCAACAAGAACGCGGTGTCGACCTACGACACCAACGTCCGCGGCACGTGGTCCCTCCTCGAAGCCGTCCGCCGCTCGCCACAAGTGAGCGCGGTCGTGGTCGCCAGCACCGACAAGGCGTACGGCGAGCAGCCGCGGCTCCCGTACGACGAAGACATGCCGTTGCTAGCCAAGCACCCGTACGACGTGTCGAAGGCGGCGGCCGACCTCATCACGCAGAGCTACCACCACACCTTCGGCGTGCCGGCGTGCATCACGCGGTGCGGCAACTTCTTCGGTCCCGGCGACATGAACTGGAACCGAATCGTCCCGGGCGTCATCCGCTGGCTGCTCGAAGCCACCCGGCCGATCATCCGTTCCGACGGCACGTGGACGCGCGACTACATCTACGTCGTCGACGGCGCGCTGGCCTACCTCAGGACAGCCGAAGCGTTGACCGCCGATCCGAGCCTGGCCGGCATGGCGTTCAACTTCTCCACCGAAACGCCGCTGTCGGTCCTCGAACTCGTCGACATGTTGCGCGAGGCGGTGGGCAGCGACCTCGAGCCCGACGTGCAGGGAACGGCGACCAACGAGATCCCGCACCAATACCTCTCGGCGGAACGCGCCCGCCGGGTCTTGGGCTGGAAGCCGCGCTACACGATGCAAGAGGCGCTGGCCGAGACCGTCGCCTGGTACCGCGACTTCCTCGCCAAGAGTTAGTGGCGCAGGTCGTCGTCACCGGGGCCTCGGGGTACCTGGGCGGGCGCCTCGTCGAGCACCTCGTCGCTGGTGGCCACCACGTGCGGGCTATCGGCCGCCAGCCACCGCCGTGGCTCATGGCCGCCGGCGGTGACCACGAAGTCGTCGATCTCGCCCGCGACGTGCCTCCGTCGGCGCTGGCCGGCGCCGACGCCGTTGTCCACTTGGCCGCGCCCAACGAGGTCGAGGCGGGCGACGACCCTGCGGGCACTGTTGCGACGACCGTTGCCATCACTGCGAACGTCGGCCGGGCGGCCGCCGCCGCGAGCGTGGGCCGGGTCGTGTACCTGTCGACGGTCCACGTGTACGGACCGGCGATCGTCGACGGCGCAGTGCTCACCGAGACGACGGCGACGGCGCCGACGCATCCGTATGCAGTGGCGCGGTTGCAGTCCGAACAGGCCATGGCTCGCGAGATTGGTGACGACCGCTTGGTCGTGCTGCGCCTGACCAATGCGGTGGGCGCGCCGGCCGCGCCCGTCGTGGCCCGGTGGACGCTGCTCGTCAACGACCTGTGTCGCGAGGCGGCGGTGGCGGGGACGGTGACGCTCAAGTCGGCCGGCGATCAATGGCGCGACTTCGTCCCGCTCGTCGATGTCGTCCGCATCGCCACCCTCGCCACGAACGCCGCCGGCCTACCGAGCGCCACCTACAACCTCGGCTCGGGCACCCCGGCCACAGTCCGGTCGATGGCGGCGCGGGTGCAGGACGCGTTTCGCCGGCTCGGCGGCGTCGAGCCGAAGCTCCTCGCGCCCGACCCGAGCGGGCCGGCGCCGCAGCCCTACCGTGTGGACGTGAGCAAGCTGGCCGCGTGCGGCGTGCGGGCCGATGGCGACATCGGCGCCGCGGTCGACGAAACTGCACGCTTCTGCATCGAACATCGGGAGTCACTGCGCAATGGCTGAGATCGACGGCGTCACCGTCACACCGCTACGACGGATCGCCGACGAGCGCGGCGCGGTGTTCCACATGCTTCGCGAGGACAGCCCCGGATTCGAACGCTTCGGTGAGATCTACTTCTCGACGGTGTACCCGAACGCGATAAAGGCGTGGCACCTTCACCAGGAAATGACGCTGAACTACGCCGTGCCGGTCGGCATGATCAAGCTCGTCTGTTACGACGATCGCGACGGCTCGTCGACGCGCGGCAACCTGCTCGAGTTGTTCGTCGGCGAGCTCAACTACGCGCTGGTGACGATTCCGCCGCTGGTGTGGAACGGGTTCAAGGGCATCGGCGATCGGCCCGCGCTGGTGGCCAATTGCTCGACGGTGCCGCATAGCCCCGACGAGATAGTCCGCATGGACCCGTTCAGCACCGACATCGGGTACGACTGGAACATCCGCCATGGCTGAGCCCGAGCGGCTCTCTGAGCGGGTCAGTGATGCGGCGCCCGCCGTCTCGGTCATCGTGCCGGTGCGGAATCGGCGTGCCCTCTTACGCAACACCCTCGACGCACTGGCCGCGCA
>DASRJI010000169.1:0-69389 GCA_035649535.1 Acidimicrobiales bacterium
CCACGTTCCCCTCGGGATCCTCCACCATGGCGATGCGGATGCCGGGCATCAATTCGGTGACCGGCAGAGGGATGGGCGCGCCCGCCGCCTCGCACGGGGCCATGGCCGCGTCGATGTCGTCGACGCCCATCGTCCAGTAGCGCATCCCGGTGCCGCCGCGCGTGCCGCCCGGCGGGTTCGTCGCGTCCGGGGTCGGGTCATGCTTCACGAGCTTCACGACGCACTGGCCGACGGCGAGCTGCCACATGTGCGAGCCGCCAGGCAGCTTGAAATCGAACAGCACGGGCAGGCCGAGCACGTCGCGGTAGAACGGGAGGCACGCGTCGATGTCGCGCACGACGATGCCGAGGTCGATGTGGGGCTCACTCATGAGTTGTCTTCTTCTCCCGTCGCGGTCCAATGAACTTTTCGATCTGGCCGGTGTCGAAATACTCGTAGGCGCGGCTGATCATCCCGTCCCGGACGTAGCCGACGAAGCACACCTCCATGTGGCCGGCGAACCCGTCAGGCCGCGTCACATGAATGGTGTGCTGCTGCACGAAGCCGCCCTCGAACACCCGAATGCGCCGCTCCTTGAAACGGGTCTTCGACTGCGTCTCCATGCCCTTCTTCAACATTGCGAGATTGTCGGCGCGCGGCTGGTAAAGGCAGTCGTGGCTGTGCCAGATGACGGCTTCCGGCGCGTAACACGACTCGAGCGTGTCGTAGTCCTTTTGCTCGATCGCGTCGAAGAAGCGGTCGCACAGTTCGAGCGTCTGCCAGTCCTTACGCACGGGCCTCTCCCATCCAAGCCTTGAACTTCGACGAGTCCATGTACTCGTCGAGCCGGGTGATCTTTCCGTCCTTACATCGGGCGACGATGCAGATCCACAGCGCGCCCTTGTGGCCGGTCTTCATCACGCCATTGAGCGAGTACTGGATGACGAAACCGTCGTCGAACGTGTTGATGACCCGGTCGTTGTACGTCCGCCGGCGCTGCCCCGCGTAGCTGTCGGGATAGGCCGCCAGGTTGTCGGCCTTCGTCGTCTCCCGCCCGAAGACGTTGTGCCAGATCACGCAGTCGTCGGCCATCACCTGATCGAGCACGTCCACCCGGCCGTCCTGGTAGGCGTCGAAGAACGCGTGGCAGAGCTCGCGGATCTCGCACTCGGTCATCGCCGGAACTTGCCCGCGTCGAGGTACTCGAACAGCTTGGTGATCTTCCCCTCCCGGACTTCGCCGACCAGGCACGCCGACAACGGCACCCGTGTCCCGTTGTGGGTGACCACCAGGGTTGTGTACTGCGCGACGAACCCGTCGTCGAAGGTGTGGATGGTGCGGTCGTTGTAAAGGCGGCGACGGTGCAGTCCCCTACCGGTGTCGACGGCCGTGAGGTTCTGCTCCCGCGTGATCGTCTCGCCAGTCACGTTGAACCACATCGTCATATCCGGCGCGTAACACTGCCCCACCGCGTCGACGTCACCCGCTTCGAGCGCGTCGAAGAGCGCATGGCAGAGCAACCGGTGCTTCGTATCGACGCTCACTCGGTGACGACCATCGCATCGAGTACTGCGTCGCGACCCTGCGCGATGTGCTCGGCCATCAACGCCGCAGCGCGGCTGGCGTCCCGCCGGCACATCGCCTCGGCGATCAGGTGGTGGAACGTGTCGGAGCGAGCCAGTTCGTCGGGACCGAACGTGCCGAACGCCTTGAACACCAGCGGGATGTCGACGGTCCGGATGAGCATCGCCGCCAGCCGATGGTGGCGCGCCGCGGCGATCACGCCGTCGTGGAAGTCACGGTTGGCGTCGTGTAGGCGGCGCACTCCCTCGACCGACCCGATGCTCCGCGACCGGCGGACGTCACCGAACGCGTCGGCGGCAGCCACGAGCTGGCCCAGCTCGGCCTCGGTCGCCCGTTCGGTGGCCACCTCGACCGCATAAGACTCGAGACGTATGCGCAGCCCGTACAAGTCGACGACTTCGGTTGGCGACAGCGGGCGAACCATGGCGCCGCGATTGCGTTCACTGACGACGAGGCCTTCGGCCTCGAGCATGCGCAACGCCTCGCGCACCGGCGTTCGGGACAGTCCGAGTTCCTCGGCGATGCGCTGCTCCACGAGCCGCTGACCCGGCGCATACCGGTTCTCGACGATCGCGGCGCGCACCTGCTCGTACGCGTGGTGCGCGCCAACGGTGTCGGTCGCGCTCACCGGCCGACCGTCCTACTCGCCGTCTTCGCGCCCGCTGATCTGCCGACCGATGTTCGCCGCCTGGTACCCCTCCGGGGCGGCGATCTCGACGATCGGGTCCTCGCGCTCGTCGAACTCCAGCCGCAGCGCCCGCGACATCACTGCGTGCAGCGTGTAGGTCATCGTGATGTACGTGAACTCGAGAATCTGCTCGTCGGTGAGGTGCTCGCGCAACGCGTTGAACACCCCGTCAGCCACGCGTCCGTGAGCCAGCACCAGGCCATCGGTGTAGGCGAGGAGCGCCCGTTCGAGCGGATCGAACAGGTCCGACACCTGCCACGACTTGAGGGCTTCGATCTTCTCCTCCGAGAACCCCAGCGCGCGGCAACTCTTGCAGTGCTGCGAGAAGACGAATTGCGAGCCCACGAGCCACCCGGCGCGGGTCTGTCCCAGCTCACGTAGCTGCGGCGGGATCTTGCGGTCAGGACTGGCGTACAGCGCAAAGCCACTGACCGAATGCTCGAGCACGTCCGGCGAGTTGGCGAACACGGTCCACCAGTCACCGGGGGTGCCGGTGGCTGTGCCCGGCTCCTTCACCGGGTCACGGTCGGGGCCGAACAGCAGCTTGTACATCCGCCGAACGATCTTCGGGTTGTCGTCCGAGCGCGGAACCTGTCCCAGTCGCGGCATCGGCTGATTGTATGCAACCTCGTGATTTCGCCGTCAAGAGACCGGGGACTTCTTGACCGCCTTCGATCGATCGTGTGCAATACGAGCATGGCCACCAAGGGCACGAACACCAACACCGAGTTCGAACTGCGGGGCTTCAATCACCTCGCCCTGGTCGCACGCGACATGGCCGAGACCATCGCCTGGTATCAGGACGTCCTCGGCATGAAGCTCGTCAAGACGCTCGAGCTGCCGGGCGGCCACGGCCAGCACTTCTTCCTCGACATGGGCAATGGCGTCGACGGCATCGCGTTCTTCTGGTTCCCCGAGGCCCCCGACGGCGTGCCCGGCGAGTCGCTCCAGAACCGTCGCGGCGTCACCGCGATCGGCACCATGAACCACCTTGCGTTCGACGTGCCGGCCGAGCGCTTCGACGAGTACCGCCAGAAGCTGATCGACAAGGGCGTCGAGGTGACGATGATCATCAACCACGCCAACTCCCTCGACGGCGGTCACAAGCCGGTCTACGACGCGGCCACCGACAACGGCGACATCTTCATCCGGTCGATGTACTTCAAGGACCCCAACGGCACCACGCTCGAGTTCGCCTGCTGGACCAAGGTGCTCGACGAGAGCGACGTGCGCCACGCCCCGGCCACCGCGCGCCCGACTGTCGACGCGTAAGTAGCCCGACGCGCGTGCGGCGCCGACCGGGGCCGTGGTGGTGGCCCGTCAGGATCACGTTCGGCCTGTTCTTCCTTCACACCGCCCTGGCGAAGCGCGAGCTCGATGAGAAGGGGGCGAAGGGCCTACACCGCTTCGCCAGCGCGGCGTATCCGCAACTCAAGCGCGTTGAGCCGGCGACGTTCGTTCGCGGCATGACGATCGCCGAGTCGACCATCGCCGCGTCGCTGCTCGTGCCCGTCGTCCCGGCGACCGTCGGCGCCGCCGGGCTCACCGCGTTCGGCGTAGGCCTGGTCGGCACCTACGCCCGGGTTCCCGGACTGCGACGCGAAGGCAGCGTGCGACCGACCGAGATCGGACTGTCGCTCGCCAAAGACACGTGGATGGTCGCGGCCGGCTCGGCCGCCCTCATCGACGCATGGCTCTCGCCGCCGAGAGCGCGCGCTAGCTGACGCTGGTCCCGTCCAGCGCGGCAACGTCGGCGGCGCTGAGAGCGACTGCGCCCGCTCCGATGTTCTCCTCGAGGTGCGTGAGGTTCGACGTGCCTGGGATCAGCAAGATGTTGTCGCGAAGGGCGAGGAGCCAGGCCAGGCCCACTTGGGCTGGCGTGGCGCCGACGCGCTCGGCTGTTTCGCGAACCGCGTTGTTCTCGGTGACCTTGGGCATCCCGGGGAATGCCGAGCCGAGCGGGAAGTAGGGCACGTAGGCGACACCCGCACGCGCGCATCGATCGAGCACGTCGGCGTCGCGCCGGTCGAGCAGGCTGAACGCGTTCTGCACGCACACGATCCCGATCGTGTCCATCGCCAGCTCCACCTCGGCGAGCGACGCGGTCGAGACGCCGATGCCGTCGATCTTTCCCTCGGCGCGGAGCGCCGCCATCTCCCCCAACTGGTCTTCGTACGCGACGTGCTGGTCGGGCGGCAGCTCGCCCAGGTCGTTGATCAGGCGCAGGTTCACGGCGCCGATGCGCTCGATCCCAAGGGCGCGCAGGTTGTCCTCGACACCCTGGCGGAGCTCGTCGGGCCGTTGGGCCGGCAGCCAGTGGCCCGCGTCGTCGCGCCGCGCCCCGACCTTGGTCACTAGGACGAGGTCGTCGGGGTAGGGATACAGCGCTTCGCGGATGAGGGCGTTGGCAACGTCCGGGCCGTAGTACTGCGAGGTGTCGATGTGGTCGACGCCGAGCTCCACTGCACGGCGCAACACCGCGACGGCGGCATCGTGATCACGCGGCGGCCCGAACACCCCAGGACCGGGGAGCTGCATAGCGCCGAAGCCGATGCGTTCAACGGAGTGCGGACCCAGTGAGTAACGCATACGCGCATCCACCCTTGCACACCGACCTCGACGCGCTCGGGCGCCATGAGGGCCGGCGCGCGGCCCGTCGGTAGCATCGGGACATTGTGAGCGACGGCTTCCACCCGCCAGTCGAGCAGTACCTGGAGATGATGTGGGAACTCGAGGAGGAGGACATCCCGATCATCCGCGCTCGCCTCGCGGAACGCTTGGGTCACACCGCGCCAACAGTGACCGAGATGGTCAGGAAGCTCGACGAGCTCGGCTACGTCGAAACCTCGGGCCGGGCGCTCTCCTTGACCACCACTGGTCGCAAGCTCGCCGAGAGCGTCGCGAGGAAGCACCGGCTGGCCGAGCGACTGTTGGTCGACCTCATCGGGCTCGAGTGGCACAAGATCCACGAGGAAGCGGGCCGGTGGGAACACGTGATCTCCGACGAGGTAGAGGCGCGGCTCCAGATCCTCCTCGACCATCCGACGACCTGTCCGCACGGCAACCCGATCCCGGGCGCCGCCCACGAGAAGACTGAGCTGCGTCCGCTGGCGGACTTTCTCGGCGGCGAGCGCGTGCGGCTCGAACGGGTCAGCGAGCGGGTCGAGGATGACCTCGCCTCGCTCAAGTATCTCGACGACCACAACTTCAGGCCCGGCGCGACGGCCGAGGTCCGGCTCCGGGCTCCCGACGGAACACTCACGCTCGCGGTGGGCACGCAAACCCTCGCCGTCGGCCACGCGTTGGCCGCTCTGCTCTTCGTCTCTGACCTGCCGGCTGCCGTCTAGAACTGATCCATCGACTTGCATTGCATCAATCCAATCTGATGTAATAGCTGCGTGCCGTCCCCACAGCCGCCGGAGATCCTTGGGCTGCTCAGCGACCCGCTGCGGTGGCATCTCGTCGTCGAGCTCGGCCGCAGCGATCGACGCGTCGGCGAGCTCGTGCAGCTCGTCGGCAAGCCGCAGAACGTGGTCTCGTACCACTTGGCCGAGCTTCGAAGCGCCGGCATCGTCAGCGCCCGCCGAAGCTCGGCTGACGGCCGCGACGTCTACTACCGGGCCGACCTGCTCCGCTGCCGGGACCTTCTCGGCGACGCTGGTCACGCGCTCCACCCCGGGCTCTCGCTCGCGCCTACCCCACCGGAAGCCGCCGTGCCTGGACGCAGTCGGCCGCGTCTGTTGTTCCTGTGCACCGGCAACAGCGCCCGCTCCCAGATCGCCGAGGCGCTGGCCGAGCACCGATCGGCGGGCACCGTCGAAGCGCGCAGTGCCGGCAGCCATCCGAAGCCGCTCCACCCCAACGCCGTACGGGTAATGGCCGACCGCGGCATCGACATCTCCGGTCGTCCTACGAAGCCGCTCACGAAGTTTGCTCGCAACCGCTTCGACCGCGTCATCACGCTCTGCGACAAGGTGCGCGAGGTTTGCCCAGAGTTTCCTGGGGCCCCCATCGCCGCCCACTGGAGCATGGCCGACCCCGCCGCCGTCGAGGGCAGCCACTACGCCAAGCACGCCGCGTTCCAACAGGTTGCCGACGAGATCGAGGACCGCGTCGCGCTGCTATTGGTTGACCTCCGAACCCGACACCTGGAAAGGACCCACCATGGCTGATGCTGAAATCGTGAACGTGCGCTATCTCGTCGACGACGTCGCCGCGTCGGTCGACTTCTACACGCGCCACTTCGGCTTCACCGTCGGCATCTCGAGCCCAGCGTTCGCCGATGCGACTCGGGGCAACCTGCGGCTGCTGCTCTCAGGGCCCAGGAGCTCGGCCGGCCAGGCGATGACCGACGGCGAGCGACCCGGTCCCGGCGGCTGGAACCGCATCCACCTCATCGTCGACGACCTCGACAAGGAGATCGCGCGCCTCACCGAGGAGGGCGTCCGGTTCCGTAACGAGGTCGTGACCGGTCCCGGCGGCGCGCAGGTTCTCGCCATTGATCCCTCGGGCAACTTCGTCGAGCTGTTCCAACCAGCCGCGGCATCGTGACCGGGCGATTGCGTTGACCGTCGCCGCGGTCGATGCGTCCGCGATCGCCGACCTCACGGTGGCGTTCACCGACCTCGAAGACTTCACCGCCTACACGGTGGCGGAGGGCGATGACGCAGCGAGCCGCCTCTTGATCGGTCACCACCGGCAATCGGAGCCGATAGTGCGTCGCCACGGAGGACGTGTGGTCAAGCGGCTCGGCGACGGCCTCATGCTCACCTTCCCGGCCGCCGCCGAAGCGGTCCTGGCCTGTTTGGAGCTGCGCGATGCGGCGCCCCTGCGACTGCGGGCTGGCATCCACGGTGGCAACGTGCTGGTCACCAGCGACGACGTCATCGGCCAGGTGGTGAACCTGGCGGCGCGGGTGACCCAGTCCGCCGAGAGCGGCGAGCTGATCGTCACCGACCACGTGCGAACGGTGGCGGGAAACATGCGAGGCGTCGCGTTCGACGGACCCCACCTACGCCGCTTCAAGGGCATCGAGGAGCAAGTGCGGGTGTACGCCGCGTCAGGCCAAGGAGGATGCAAATGATCACGCCGGGGATCGACCACATCGCGCTCACCGTGCCCGACCTGGATGAACAGGTCGACCGGTTGACGAGCGCGTTCGGCATGGTGGTAGAGGGCCGCATCGGAGACTTCGCGCTCATCGTCGACCCGGCCTCGGGCCTGAAGATCGAGCTGAGCCGCTCGGACGACTCCGATGTTCACTTCCGGCACATGGGGTTCCGGGCCGACGACGTCGACAGCACGCACCACAGCCTTGTGGCGGCCGGCATGGAGTCGAGCACGGAGCCGCATCGGCGCGACTTCGCCGGCATGTACACCTCCTTCCTTACGCAGCGCGGAGGACTCGAGGTCCAACTCGTGAAGTACGACTAGCGGTGAGGTTCGACGCCCAAGAGCGCCTCGCGCTGTGCGTCCTCCTGGACGACCTCGGACCGGCAGCTCCAACACTGCTCGAAGGCTGGACGGCGCACGACCTCGCCGCGCACCTCGTGCTCCGTGAGCGCGACCTCATCGCGGCGCCCTGCCTCGTGCTTCCTGGCCGGTTCCAGCGCTTCGCCGAGCGGCGACGGGTGAAGCTCGCGGCCCGTCACGAGTTCGCGTGGCTCGTAGCCCGAATCCGGTCGGGCCCGCCCGTGGGGTTCTTTCGGATCGGCTGGGTCCGCTCATTCCCGAATCTCAACGAGTTCTTCGTGCATCACGAGGACGTGAGACGAGCCAACGGGCTCGGTCCCCGTTCGCTTGCGCACGACCTGGAAACGGCGTTGTGGCGCAACGTGCGGCGCGGTGGTCGCTACTTGTCTCGGCGTCTACGCGGCGCCGGCCTCGAAGTCGAATGGGCCGGCGAGGGCGCGCCAGTGACCGTTCGCCGCGGCGAGCCGCGTGCTCGATTGAGTGGCACGCCGGGCGAACTGCTCCTCTACGTGTTCGGGCGCCAGGCTGCCGCCCGCGTCGAGGTCAGCGGGACCACCGAAGCGGTGGAGGCGGTCGCTCGCACGCACTTTGGTATGTAGAGGTTCAGGACCGCCGACGTCTTTAGTGAACGAACGCGAGGTACTCGTGGACGGAACGGACGGCCGCCGATCCCTCGCCGACCGCGGTCGCCACCCGTTTGGTCGAGCCCGACCGCAGATCCCCGACCGCGAACAGCCCGGGGTAGCTCGTCTCAAACGGCAGTGGTTGCCGGCCGAGCACCTCCCAGCGTCCGTCGAGCTGCTCGTCGGCAATGGCGCGATCGGTGAGGACGAAGCCCCGGTCGTCGAGGGCGGCGCATCCCGACAACCACCCCGACTCCGGCTCGGCGCCGATGAACGAGAACAGCGCCGTGCACGACAGCTCGGCGTCACCTCCAGCATCAGCGACTCGGACGACGGCCAGCTCCTCGTCGCCGTCGAGGTGGGTGATCTTCGTGTTCACGCGTACGTCGATGCGCGCGTCGGCTTCGATGCGATCCACGAGGTAGCGCGACATGCTCGCGTCAAGGTTCGATCCGCGGATCACGACGGTGACGGGACTGCCTGACTGGGCGAGGAAGAGGGCGGCCTGGCCCGCGGAGTTCCCGCCGCCGGCAACCACAACGGGCGAGCCCGTGCACATCCGCGCCTCGATCTCGGTCGCCGCGTAGTACACGCCGCGGCACTCGAAGTCCTCGAGCCGCTCGGCATCGAGTCGGCGATAGCGCGCTCCGCTGGCGGCGATCACGGCCCGGCCGCCCACGTCGGTGCCGTCGGACAAGCGGACGACGAGATGGCCCGCCTCCTCGCGCAACCCGGTGGCCGCGCACGGGGTGCTCAGGTGCGCGCCGAATTTCTCGGCCTGCACCAACGCCCGCTGCGTGAGCTCGAGCCCGGCGATCCCGGTCGGGAAACCGAGGTAGTTCTCGATGCGCGAGCTGCCGCCCGCCTGCCCGCCGACGGCCACCATCTCGACCGCCAGGGTCCGCAGCCCCTCGGACGCGCCGTAGACGGCGGCGGCCAAGCCGGCGGGACCACCGCCCACGATGACGAGGTCGAAGCACCGGTCCGGCAGGCTGTCGACGGTCAGCCCGAGATACGCCGCCACCTCGCCCGGCGTCGGGCGACGCAGCACCTTGCCCGACGCGATGACGACGGGCAGTTCGGCCGGTTCGATCCCGAAGGCCTGGAGGAGATCCTCGGCGGCGGCGTCGTGGTCGGGGTCGACCCACTCGTGCGGGATCCGGTTGCGCAGGAGGAACTCCCGGAGTCGGCCCAGCTCCGGCGCGAACCGGGAGCCGACGACGCGGATCGACGCCGCCGCGCCGCTCAACAGCTCCGAACGGCGGGCCATGAACGCGGCCAGGATCGCGTCGCTGAGTTCGGGCTGGGTGGCGATCACGTGGCGCAGCACCGCGACCGGCACGACGATCACCTCGCCCGCTTCGACAACCCGAGCCGACACGAACACGCGCTGCCCCGTCAGGAGGTTCAACTCACCGAGGAACCGGCCCGGGCCGTGAGTCGCAATGAGGTGTTCGTCCGCGCCCGAGCCGATCGTGATTTCGACCGCGCCAGATAGCACGACGAAGAAGTCATACGTCGGGTCACCGTCGCGATAGAGGTGCTCACCGGCCGCGACCACCCGCCGCTCCCCCAGTCCGTCGAGCACCGCGATATCGCGATCGCTGAGCGTCGGGAACGCGACGTCGTCGTCGTCGGCCACGGACGAAGGCTAGACGTCGCCTCTGCGCTATTTAGCGGCTGCGGCGCGAGAGGATTGTCCAATGGACGACTTGGACATCGTGCGGCGAATCGACGACCTGACCGACGAAGAGCACAAGCTCGAACGAGCGCATACCGGCGAAGCGCTGTCCGCCTCGGAACTCGATCGGCTCCGGGCCATTGAGGTCGCGCTCGACCAATGCTGGGACCTCCTCCGCCAGCGGCGGGCCAGACGTCACGCGGGAGAAGATCCCGATGACGCCTCAGTGCGGCCCGAAACGACGGTCGAGGGCTACCAGCAATAAGCCGAAGTACCCCCGGCGCGCTGTCAGGCGCGAGTGGCGAGGATGACCGGAATGATTCGGTCGGTGCGCTCCTGGTACTCCGCGTACGGCGGGTAGGCGGCGACCGATCGGTCCCACCACTCGGCGCGCTCATCGCCCTGAAGCTCCCGGATCGTGACGCGAAACGGCTCGGGTCCGTCCTGCACGATCACCTCGTCGGGGGCGGCCATGAGGTTCCAGTACCAGACCGGGTGCTTCGGGGCACCGCCGAACGAGGCGACCAATGCGTATTCGCCACCGTGCTCGACGCGCATCAACGCGATCTTGCGGACGTCGCCGCTTTGCGCGCCACGCATCGTGACGATGATCACCGGCATTCCGGTGTCGAGAAGGGTGTTGGCCTCCGCCCCGCCGGTTCGTTCGTAGGTCTCTACCTGGTCGCGCACCCACGCCATGGCGCTAGGGACGTATGTGCCTTCGAGGTTCACCGACATGCCGAGAACCTAGGCCTTTCGGCCGGATTCGTTGAGGGCGACCGCGGCGCGGATGAGCGCCTTGAACGCGCTGGCGTCGACCTTCTCTCCCTCGTGGATGTCGATGGCGCGCCGCGTGTTGCCCTCCAGGCTCGAGTTGAAGAGCTTGGCCGGGTCCTTCAATGACGCCCCTTTGGCGAACGTCAGCTTCACGACGGACTTGTACGGCTCGCCGGTACAGATGATTCCGTCGTGTGACCATGTTGGGGTACCGGGGCTCGTCGCCTTGACCCACTTCACGTCCTCGACGACGTCCGGGTCGGCCTGTTTGATGAGCTTGCGCATTCGGCTCAAGGTCTCCCCGCGCCAGTCGCCGAGGTCGGCGATCCTCTCGTCGATTTGTTCAGATGGCGACTGGCCCATTGCTCTCCTTCGGAGGTCTCCGACGTCGAGCATTTCTACCCGTCGCCGGCGAGGACCTCACGTAGGAGGTCGGCGAAGGGACCGGGCTTCCCCGTTGCCTGGCCATACTCGCCGCCCAGAAAGCCACCGTGGTCCCCGGGAAACTCCACGGGCCGCGATCCGAGCAGCTCGGCCACTGCGAGCCCGCCGCGATGGGCGATCTCGCCGTTCGAGTCGGCGCCAACGCCCACCACGATGCGAGTCGAGACGGACCGCAGCGTGTCGACATCGGGACGGAAGCCAGTGACGGTCAAGATGTTGGAGCCGAGCATCAGGTCGTTGCGGGTGCCGTCGTCTTCGGTGGGCATCCCGAACGTCGCCGGATCCGGCGGCGGTTGCGCGGCGAAATCGGCGGGCACCGGACCCCGCAGCGACACCAACGCGATGAAGTGCGCCATGCCGGCGCCGAACCCGCGCTGCTGATAGGTCTCGAAGACGGCTCCGCACCCGGCGAGCGCCTCATTCGCATCGGGCAGCAGGCTGACCGACGGCGGCTCGTGCGCCACGAGCGTGCGAACAAGGTTCGGGTGCTCGGCAACCAGGGCCAGCGCGTTCACCGCACCACCGCTGCTCGCGAACATGTCGACCGGTCCTCCCCCGACCGCGTCGATCACAGCCTTCACGTCGGCGGCGTGCACGTCAGGTGTGACCTCGAGGTCGGGATCGGTGCGCTCGCTGCGATCCGCACCGCGCGGGTCGTAGGTCACGATCGTGTGATCGGTCAGGTATGTCGCCAACGACGTGAAGCCGGCCGCGCCCATCGGCGAGCCGATCATCACGAGAACTGGTCCGCCGGCGGGGTCGCTCGGGCGAACGTCGTAACGCAGCACGGCGCCAGGCACCTCAAGCGTGCGAGTCTCGGGCTCGGTCATCGAATCCTCCTGCGGTCGGTCGGCTGTCCTTTGGACGAGTTGGACCGACCAAACTCATCGCGTCGCGCGGACCGACGCTACGCGGCCGTATCTATCGCCGGTCGGTGCGCTAGACGTTGGCCTATGACGACGACTCTCCGGCCGGTCAGCCTGGCCGGCGGCGATCTCCGCTTCGCCGGCATCGTTGAACTCGAGCCCACGGCGAGCGGGACCGTGTTGCACCGGATGCCGGGGTGGGCGCGGACCCGGCACAACGACGTCGCCCTCTCACTCCTCGAGACGATGCCGTCGGGTGGCCGAATCGAGATGGTGACGGACGCAACGTGCCTCGAGCTCGACGTACAGCTCACGCTGGTGCAGCTCGGTGCCGAGCCCGGACCGCCGGCGACCTTCGAGCTCGTCGTCAACGGCGAGCGCGTCGCCGCCAACAGCACCCGGACGGGGACGCTCATCGTGATCGACCGGCGCACCGGCGCGGTCGACATTCAGCCCGGCGGGAGCGAGACGATCCGCTTCGACGGACTGCCTCCAAGCGAGAAACACGTCGAGGTGTGGCTACCGCACGCGGCCGCAGTACGCATGCTCGAGCTGCGCGCGGATGGCGCGGTCACCGCGCCGCCGCCGGCCGCCAGACGATGGGTCCACTACGGAAGCTCCATCTCCCATTGCCTCGAAGCAACCCATCCAACGGGTGTCTGGCCGGTGGTCGCGGCGCGCCTGGCTGGCCTCGACCTACAGAGCTTCGCCTTCGCCGGTCAGTGCCAGCTCGACCCGTTCGCCGGTCGGATGATCGCGTCACAGCCCGCTGATCTCGTCAGCTTGAAGCTCGGCATCAACATCGTGAACGCCGACTCGATGCGCGAGCGCACGTTCGTGCCCGCGGTCCACGGTCTGCTCGACACCATCCGCGACCGGCATCCCGAAATTCCCATCGTGCTCATCACACCCATCACCTGCCCGGTCGCCGAAGACCACGCCGGCCCGACGTCGGTCGACGAAGACGGCCAATGCTCGGTGGTTGAGCGCTCGCCCGATCTATCGCTCGGTGCCTTGACGCTGCGGCGAATCCGCGAGCTCGAAGCAGAGATCGTTACCGCGCGCCGCGGCGCGGGCGACGAGCACCTCCACCTCCTGCCCGGCCCGGACCTCTTCGGACCGGACGATGTCGCCGACCTGCCGGATGGACTGCATCCGAATGCGGCCGGCTATCAGCGCATGGGCGACCGCTTCCACGCGTGGGCGTTCGAGGACGGGCCGTTCCGCGAGGTCAGAGCTCTATAGACATGAGTCTGCGGGTCGTGCAGTGGTCAGTCGGGAGCGTCGGACGGTATTCGTTGCGCGCACTCATGCGCAGCACCGACTTCGAGCTGGTCGGCGTCTACACACATGGCAGCGCGCGCGCCGGACGCGACGCGGGGGACCTCGCGGGCGTCGACGTCGAGACGGGTGTCCACGCGACCGCGGACGTCGACGCGGTGCTGGCCCTGCGTCCCGACTGCGTCGTGTACACCGCCGTGGGCGAGACGCGCCCTCGGGACGCCGTCGCCGAGATAGCCGCAATCCTGCGTTCGGGGACCAACGTCGTCTCGAGTTCGATGATGAACCTCATCTACCCGCCCGGAGCGCACCCGAGGGCGATCGAGACGCTGTCGCAGGCGTGCTCGGCGGGCGGCGCCACGCTGTTCACGAGCGGTATCGATCCCGGCTGGAGCGGCGACGCGCTGCCCCTGGCCGCTCTCCAGATTTGTGAGCGGGTCGACCGCATTCGCGTGCAGGAGATCGCCGACTACGGCACGCACGCCGACCCAAGCTGGGCGGCGCCGTACGGATTCGGACAACCCGAGGGCACACCCGCGCCGATTCTCGACCCCGGTGTGCCGACGCTCTTCTGGGGCGGGATGATCAGGATGCTCGCCGACATCCTCGACATCGAGCTCGATGGGCTCGAGGAGTTCTGCGACCGGTGGCACACGCCGGATGCGTTCGATGTACCGATCGGACGCATGGAGCGCGGAACGCTGGCCGCGGTGCGATTCGGCGTCGCGGGGATCGTGGATGGCGAGCCGCGCCTGTTTGCCGAACACGTCACTCGGATGCGTCACGATGCCGCCCCTGCGTGGCCGCAGCCTCCGACCGGGTCGTCGTCGGTGCACCGCGTCGACATCGAGGGTTCGCCGTCACTCACCCTCGACTTGTGCATGCGCAGCGATGAGGGCAGCCACACCAACGCCGGCCTCCTCGCGACGGCGATGCGGCTCGTGAACGCGATCCCCGCCGTCGTCGCCGCGCCGCCGGGCATCGCGACGCCGCTCGATCTGCGGCTCGGCGTCGGCCGGCACCTGCTGTCCGGCTGACGACCGCTCGCGTCAGGCCGGCGGGGCTTGACCGGCGCTGAACATCCAGGGGGTGCCGAACCGGTCGACGCACATGCCGAACGCCGGCGAGAAGAACGTCTCGAGCAGCGGCTGTGTGACTTCGCCGCCGTCGGAGAGTGCGTCGAACACCCGCTTGATCTCGCCAGCATCGGGGCTGTTGAAGCTGACCATGACTCCGGTCTTCGGCCCGCCGTCACCGGTCGGGTCGTCCGACGCCATGAGAACGCCGTCGCCAACGGTCAGCGCGGCGTGGATGATCAGATTCGGGTCGGCGTCGGGAGGCGTCTCGTCGCCGGGAGCGTCGGACATCTTCATCATGAACAGCTCCCCGCCGAAGATCTCCTGGTAGCGGGTGAACGCTTCGCTGCAGTTGCCACTAAAGAAGAGATAGGGCTGAAAGGCCATCGGAATCCTCCAGGGTTGGTCGTTACTCAGTCTGACGCCGGCGAGGACGAAAACTCATCGCGACGCAGCTGCGAGCACCGCCTCGACGCCCAGAACCGGGCTCGACAGCACCGGAGTCGATGTGCGGCAACGAGTCGCCGCCCCTGCCATGGACGCCTGGGCGAGGACAACCACCTCGGCGGAGTCGGCGACGGCGTCGACGTGCTGGGCGATGGCATCGAGATACGCCTCCATATCGCCAGCTTCGAAATGGCGCCATGCCTCGGGACAAGGCCGCTCGATCAGGGTCACGCGAACCTTTTGCAACGCGGCCTCCTCGAGCAGGAGCTCACGTGTCGGCGCCAGCGTGCTCTCGACGGCGGCGACCACGGCGACGATGCCTCCCGCCGCGACCGCAACACGAGCGAGCGGCCGATCGATACGCACCACGGGCACGCCGACGTCGGCACCGAGCGCCTCGGCCGTGCCGCTGACCGAAGAACAGGTGCACAGCACGGCGTCATTGCCCGCAGCCGCCTCCCGCAGCCGGCGAAGGATGCGTTCCCGAAGTTCATCGCCGACACCGCCGTCGCGACGAGCATCAGCGAGCAACGTGTCATCAACGACGTGCGTGCCGGTCGCGCCGGGATCGGCGACACCGAGGAGCGACGTGAACGTCGCCACGTGGACGTCAGCGGTGTGCAGAAAACCGATGCGAGGCACGACCAATCGTCGCACGACACCGGCGCCTTCAACTGTAACTGCGCGATGAGTTCCGCGGCGCGCCGCCGTCCAACGGATGGTGGGCGTCCGGTTCGGAGCGCCGAGGTTGCGGAAGGATGGGTCAACGATGAACGCGATGGCACGGCGGATGTTCGAACTGGTCGAGCCGATCGGTGTGATCCCCTACTCCGCCGACGAGCCGAACGAGGCGATGTACGCGCTCGGTTTCACTAACTACTGGGACACCTACTTCGCCGGACGGGCAGCGCCCTTGGGCCTCGTCCCGGCTGAGGTCGTTGACGCGCTCTTCTACAACTTCGCTCCCGGTGAAGTGGCTCGCCACATTCCGGGGGTGTGGCGCACCACCACGCCAGAAGCTGCGATCGCCGCTCGCCAAAAGGGCTGCGTGGCGGCGTTGCGGCGGATTCTGGGTGACGACGTCGACTCCCCCGCCTTCGCACGCGCCGCTGACCTGTTGCTCAAGGCGGCGACCAGCGCACCGTCCGAGGGCCGGCCGATGTACGCCGCGCTGCGCACGCTCCCGATCCCCGATGAGGTGGTTGCCCGCTTCTTTCATGCGGCGTCGTTGCTACGCGAGCACCGTGGCGACGGCCACATCGCCGCCCTGATGGTCGAAGGTGTTGGTCGCCTCGAAGCTCACGTCCTCCTCGCCCTCGACATGGGCATGCCGGCCGAGAAGTTCGGACGCATACACCACCTCCCCGCGGCGCAGCTTGCCGCCGTGATCGACGGGATGCGCGATCGAGGCCTGATCGGCGATGACGGTTGGCTGAGCGACCCGGGCTCCGCCGTCAAACAACGCGTCGAGGAGCTCACCGACGATCTGGCCGCGAAGCCTTACGAGAGCCTCGAGCCCGATGAGCTCGAGGAGCTCATGGCGACACTCGAGCCGCTCGCCGCACAACTACTCGCCGCCCAAGACTGGTAGAGCGGGCTCGGACGCGCTCTTACGCCAATCGCGAGACGAGGCGCTTTAGCTGAAGCACAGGACGGTCGAGCTCGGGATCAACCGACGAGTAGAGGCTGATCCACAACGCCCACAGCCCGCCCTCGCTCTCAGGATGGACGTTGTCGTGCCACTCGGACAAGTAGAGCTCGACGGCGCCGACCGTCGTGGCCCCTTGGTATGACCCCGCCGTCGACTGCATAACCGGGATGTAAGCCTCGACCGGCTGGGCGCCACCCGTCAGGTCGTAGCCGTAACGAGCGCCGACAGCCACGACCGGGTTGGCCGGACCTCCCGCCAAGATCTCGTCGAAGGTTCGTTGCAACGGCGCGGTCGCCCAGTCGTCGATCGGGATGCGATCAGTCAGGTTGATGAAGGGCACGATCGGCTTGGGGTAGCTGACCGCGGCCGTGCGATAGACGAACTGCGGATTCGTGGCCGCGTCGCCAAGCAACGTGGCGTTGCGAGTGACCCAGGCCCGCGCAGTGGCGCTCTGATACGCGGCGATGTGCACCTCCGGGAACTCGAAGTCGAACTCGAGCAACGAGTAGGCGGCCGGCGCGTTGTCGAGGTCGACGAACTGATAACAGGCGCAGTCGTCCCGGCAGCCGCACACGGTGGGATCGACGATGTGCAACTCGTGTGGGGTCCCGTCGGTCGAGATGCATGTGATCTTGGGCCACCCGATGGTGCCGGGACCGTCGTGCCGGACCCGTACCAGCTTGAGCCCCGTGTAACGCTCCCGCGAGCCGTCGGCCTGGAGGGTCATCGCGTACTCGTAGACCTCAAGCGGCGGTCGCGTGTTGGTGTTACCGGCCGGCGCGCTCGCCTCGACGGTCGTGCTCTTCGGCGTCCAATACGTTTCCCACGCGCCGGCCACATTGCCAACCAAGGTGTCGAACGTTGCCAGCGCGGTCGCAACCACGTCCCGCTCTGCGGGTCCGAGCTGTTCCCACCTCACGAGCCCACCGATGATGCCGAGCAACGGTGCGGAAACCGCCGCGTACTGGGCGAGGTTGGCAAAGAGATCATCACCCGCTTGCGCGGCGATCGTGGTACCGCCGCCCTGGTTGAACGTGACCTCGAACCCGATCTCGTCCTGCTGCGCGGACTGGTGTTGAAGGCGGAAGTCGTAGTGCCAGTGGAGCGCGGCCGCGAGCGTGTCGGCCGTTTGCGGCACGCGGGCGCTGTGCTCGACGAGGGTTGGGAGTGCGGGATAGGCGCGGAGCGGCAGCGGAACCGACGGCTCGCCGAGGTCGATCTGGAGCGCGGGCGGATGGCCGGTACCAACGTCGGTCACGAACGCCAGCCAGTTCGAGCGCTCGTAGCCGTCGATCTCGGCGGCGATGTCGAACTCGAACTCGACGATCTTGTAGTCGAGGGACATCGCCAGCGCCGCGTGCGCCTGCACATCGGGAACGTTGATGAGGAAGCTGACTTGCGACTGACCCGAGGTCAGCGAGACCTTCCCGTTCGACACCGTGGCTGTCCGCAGCGCAGGGTCGGTCGAGGCGAACGAGGGCACGGGCTTGCCCGAGAGTCGCGCGTACGTCGACGACCACACCGACGCGACGTCCGTCTCGTACTGAATCACCGCGGCGGTGGCGTACCCCGACGACAATGACCCGAGAAGTGCCTGACGCAGCGCCTCGACGGCCGCGAGGCGGTTCGAATCGGGCACCGGGCGAGGTGCGTCGGCGAGGACGTAGTCGAGACCAGTTGCGACGGCAGCGGCCAGTGTCTTCTTCGCGTCGATGATCGAGTCGAGCGCGTCCGGATTCAGTGCGTGCGCGCCCACGAGGTACGCGGGTGAGAGGAGCAACTCGATGTCGGCGAGCAGGCCGCGCGCCCACACCTCCAAGTCGACGCCCTGGAAGTTGGCGTCTGCCCCGGTCGGATCGAGCGCACCGGTTGCGACGTCGAGCTCGTGGATCGTGACGCCTGAGCGGGCGACGAGGGCGTTGGCGAGAGGCCGGATCGCGAAACAGCGCGGTTGGGGGCGGGGGATGCCCGGCACGCTCACGGGCGGTGTCACCGACACCTTCTGTATCCCAGCTTCGTCGAACACCACTGCCCATACGTCGGTGTCCGAGCCGGCGTCGCTCGCCAGCGTCTTGCCAGTGGCGACGCGCACGATCCCGACCGCGGACTCCAACTGGTGGGCAAACGCCTCGAGGGTCATCGCGTTGCCCTGGGCCGGCTGCGACGTCCTGACGACCGGCACCAGCGTGCGGTCGCGAACTGCCGTGGTGGGCTGGTCGGGCGTACCCCGGAGATCGGCGTCGACCAGCGCGAAGTCGCGGGCGATCTGAACCCAAGCACGGATCGGGAACACGGGATCGGGGAACCGCCACTCGGGCATCCCGAGTGACGCCTCGAGCACCGCGGTCGCCGGCGGCAACAGCATCACGGTGCCAGGCGCCAGGAACGGAACATCGGTGTTGGCGACAACCACACTGTCGATTGAGGTGACGACGCCGCGCCGGCGAAAGCGCTCGACAACCGCGTTCAAGCTGTCCCCCGCAACCGTCCGCTCGACGGGTGGCGCCTTCTCGGTCTCCGTCGGTGGGAACGCGAGCAGGTCAACGCCCGCAGTGATCATGGCCGCGGTGCCGGCGTTGGCGGCAAGCAAGGAGACGGGCAACAGGTGGTAGCGGTGCGCCGCCGTGTCAGGGCTCACGGCGCCCGACGGCGGACGCGGGAGGACAGCCGGAGGGCACACGATCAGCGCGCCGAACGCCACCACGTCGGTGCGCTGTCCGATCGCGGCGGCGAGCTCCTCGATCGACAGCGAGGGACTGAAGAGCGCGCAGGCGCCAGCGAACGAAACCGGCGTCTCGGTGGTCACTGACCGCCCGTCCGCCGTGATCGTCACACGGGCGCCAATCGTGCCCGGCATGTCAGCATTGACTCGCGCGAGAGCGACAGAGGCGTCGCCGTCCCCCGCAGCAAGGAACCGGCCGGCCACGTCGTCGAGCGAGTCGCCCGGTCCGAAGGCGTACGGCACTCGCAGCTCCGCGATATCCGCGGGCCACTGTGCCATGCCGGGGACCGCGAGCTGCGTCGCCGGTGCGAGCGGGGCGGTCCCGTTGTGCCGCAGCAGGCTTCCCGGCGTGATGCCCTCGATCGCCGCGAACTCGTCCAGGGCCATGCCGGCGGGCACGGCCCGGTCAACCGCGCCGACCAGCACCGGCGTGCCCATGGGGAACAGGTTGACGGTGTCACCGTTCCTGTCGGCCAGCTCGTCCACCGACGCCAGGGAGCCGTTTGCCGCCAACGTCTCGTCACGGCCAACGACGTACCCGTCGATGCGCACGGTCGCGCCGGCCCGGAACATGCCCGCGGTCGACGAGTTCATGGCGACGATGTCTGCGGCGTCGTAGTGCGCGCCCTGACCGGCGAACGCCTGCTGCACACCGTCGAGCGTCGCATCGCTCGGCAGTCCTGTCGCAGCAATGTGTACCTCGACACCGTTGCACGAGAACACGAACCCGGGCGACAGCAGCCCGGGTGTGGTGCGATTGGCGTTGACGAGCGTGGCCAGCGTGCAACGCAAGTCGGGCAGCCACGCATCGACCGAGAGCGGGTCCGCGGGAACGTCGACGTGGCGATCGGGCGTCCGCAGCTCGACCCCCACAGTCAAGGCAAGGACGGTGTTGTCGGCGTCTCGCAGGACGACCGCGGGATCAGGGGTGAATCCCGCGACGTGCTCATCCAACCTGAACGCGTGGAACTGCGGGACGGCGACTTCTGCCGCGGCGATCAGCTCGCTCAGCGCAACTGACGCGTTGGCCTCGCCCAGGCCGTCGTAGTCGACTCCGTAGAACGCGCATACCGCGTCGAGCGTTGGCGACGTCGCCGGATCCGGGCGGAAGGAATCGAGACGAGCAACGGTGCCCAGCAGCGCGTGCGATCCGATGACGAAGCGACGGAGGATGTCGACCGGCACGTCGACGACGTCGGGTCCGGCGCCGGGCATCTGCTGGAGCGACGTGAGCAGCGCCGCGGTGACGTCCGGCTGCATGAGCTGGTAGTAGACGGCGGCGAGCACCGACGTGTCGCGAGCGGCCTTGTCCGCCGCCTCCTTGCCCGCTTGCACGCTGCCCGGCTGATATGCGACTGCCTGGAAGGCCAGCTCGATGCGGAGCGTCGGCCCACTGAGTCCGGGATACACGACAAAGCTCGACGTCGTCGCCGGCCACGCGCTGACGCCGATCAACGGATCGGTGTAGCGGACCGGGATGACGTAACCGCCCTCAGGCGGCGCCGGTGCCGATGCGTTCCCGAGCACGTCGTGCATCCACAGCTCGACGGCCGCACTGGCCGGCGCGGGTGGCTCTCCGCCCGATGCGCTGATACCCGCATACGGATCGTCGCCCGGTACCGGCGCGGTCGGTAGCGCCGCGAGGTGCTCGCGCGCGAACCGACTGATCGGTAGCACGCGCGAGAGGTGCCACGTGTTCTCGTCGTCGCTCTCGTTGCCGTGCTCGTCCTCGACACGCTTGACCTCGGGCGCCAGCGGACGGCCTTCGGCGCTACCAGCGAACGCCAACGTGTCGCCAAGCCGATAGCCGACGAGGTTGTACAGCTGCTGGAGCCGGCTTTCGGCGTCGTCCGTCGTGGCATCCGGGCGGGTGAGATCGAGCTCGAAGCCGACCTGGCCCGGAAGCACCGAGGCCTCGCGCCGGCTTTCGACGGGGTCGGTCGCCACGACGACGATCGCCACCGCGCCGGGATCGATCGCGTCGCCGACGACGGCGCAGTTGTTGAAGTCGAACAGTCGGCGGACAGGCCAGTTCCGCGCCGGCACCAGCGTTGACTGGGACTCGAGCTGCACGAGGATCGAGAGCTGCGCCAAACCGTCCTGGTCGAAAATCGAATCGGGAACCGGCGATCCCGCGCCCTCGTAGTGCAGCCAGTACCCGCCGCCTCCGACGACCGAGCATTCCCACAGGAGCGTGAGGAACCGCTCCACGTTGGAAAGGGACGCGAAGTGGGTCGCGTCGGACGCGGCCACTCGAGCTGCAAGCGGCCCGCGCCGAGAGTCGGTCGAGAGGTTGGCTTGCACAATGAAGCTGCTGCTGCGATCGAGTGGGGTCGAGGTCAAGCCCGGCCCCATTCCCGGCGTCGGCGGGAGCTGCCACAGCACCTTGACATGCGCGGCTTCGCCCTCGGGACGTTGCCGCACCTCGCCCTGCGCGTTGCGGAGGACACCGAGGTATCGAAGGACCGCAGCCAGGCGCTGGCGATCGACGGCGTCGGCGCCCAGAACTTCGACGGTCCCGGCGACGCCGGGGACGCGGCGGACGCTCACGCCGAGGACCGTGGCCCACGCGTAGGCCGCCAACTCGCTGCGCGGCGCCGTCGGACCGGCCTGCGGCACCGTCTGTTCCAGGCGGTACTGCGAGGTGCTTTCGCCGCCGCTGGCCTTGGCGGCCAGGGCGTCGGGCACGGCCCACAGGCTGGGCGCCGTGGAGGCGGGGGGCGACGCGGTCGGGAGCAACGGCGCGTCTGTCGTTTGCCAGGGCACGACGTGCGCCATGGAGTAGAGCACCGGTACCTCACGGAACAGCGGCAACGGCGTGACGGTGCCTTGGATCGCGGGGACCAGGCTCGTTGCCGGGTAGTACTTGGCGACATCTGCCGCCGTCACGACGAGCGAAGCGTGGTCGGTCACTGCCGTGTGTACGACCATCCCCGCTCGCGCCGTGCCCCCGTTCTCGGCTACCCGCTGCGCGAACGCCGGATTGAGGTCGGCGAACGCGGCATGGTCCTGCGTAAGGCCGACGACCGTGTCGGCGTCCGCGACGGTCGTCGTCGCCGCGAACGCGAGCCACTCCGCTTCTTCGCTCTTGGTGAACGTGATCGTGAGTACTGGTGCCGGCGGATCGGGCTCAGCCGGAGGAGCGGCCGGCGGGCCAACGACCTGCTGGCCGACCAGCTCATACAGACCGACCATCGGAGGGTCGGTCTCGGTTGCCGGATCTGGCTCCGGCAGTCGCAGGCCGAACAGCATGAACCGGCTGACCTCGCCGCTAATCGTCGCCATCGGCACGGGCCCGTGCAGCGTTGCCGCGAGGCGCTCCAGACCGATGCCTGGCACACCGTGAACCTGGAGATCGTGCTTCGTGTCCAGCGCGAGCACACCGGGCTCAGTAGCGATTCGGGCCGCCAGGTCCTCCAGGCTCAGCTCGTAGACCTGCGCCAGCGTCAGCAGTGTCAAACCCGGGCCCGTCGAGACTTCGACGTCGTGAACGGTGACGCCCACGAGTGGCTGGAGCGCTGGGGCCTCCTCGATGATCGCGACGAACTGGATCTGGTCCGCGACGTCTTTGGCGTCGAGCGCCAGACGGGCCTCGAACGTCGCCAGCGTTTCGTCAGCAGAGACGATCGCGTGTGCAGTCGGTGGCAGTAGGACGCCGGCGGCGGGAGGGGGTGTGTTGGCCGCGATCACTTCGTTCCGCCACTCGTCGAAGTCACTCCCGCCGACCGGGTTCTGGAGCAGTGCGACGTACGCAGCGATATCGATCAGATCGTCGCCTGGGAGCGTGGTCCATGTTGCGGGTGGTGGCGGTGGTGTGTCCGGCTTCGGGTATGCGCTCGGGACACTGATCGTGGCCGGCAGCGGACGGCCCGGCGTGAAGTCGACGTCGGGATTGAGGGCGGCGATCGCCTCGGCGTACCAGTCGGCGAGTGGGACGTCGGCCGTCATCGCGAGGCGCACGAAGTAGACGGCGGCGACAGTGTCCAGCGACAGCCCGAGCCGGTTCGCGTACGAGAACCCGCCCAACGTAACCGAGGCGCCCGTCCGCAAGAGCGGTTGCGTCGTCCGATTCGCGTCGACGACGGCGCTGGCCGTCGTACCACACCGGCGTGCGATCGCGGCGAGAGTGTCGCCGGCGCGGATCGACACCTCGAGGGTTCCGAGATGGAGCGGTATGCCCGCCACAACGGCCCAACCCGGGTTGGCGAGGGCGACGGCCTCGGGGGTGACGCCAAGGGTGATCGGGAGGCGCGACCCGGGCGCCGCTGCGGCGAGGTCCGCGGCGATGTTCGGGTTCAGCGCGATCAGCTCGCGCGCCGACAACCCGAAATGCTCGGCTACATGGTCGACGCTGTCGTCGGGGACCACGGTGTAGTCGACGACCGTCTGCGGGAAGGCGTCCGCGATCGACGCCAACGAATCGGAGGCTTCGACTCGGTGAGGGAACGACGACAACAAGTCGACCGCGGCCTGCGCGGCGGCTCGCGCAACCATGAGGAAGTAGTCGCGGAAGATGAACTTCGCCATCGACTCGTCGGGGGCTGGCGGTGCCGCCAAGCGGGCGGCGGCCGACGGTCGGTCGGGACCCGGCCGGGGATCGAGTTTCTCGAAATACGCGAGCACCTCCGCTTCGTAGGCGGCGTTCACGGGCCGGTACGACGAGAAGTCGCGCTCGCGCTCGTCGGGCGGGAGGTCGTCCGACTTCCACTGCAGCACCGGAAGCATCGGGAAGGGCGTACCGCCGGTCCTGAGCGGCAACAGCAAGCCTGTCGGTGTGCCGCTAAGGATGAAATGGAGGTTGTTGTCGAGGAAGCCGTTGACGTTCTCCCAGGTGAAACCGAGATTGGCGGCCTCGGTCATGGCCAGCTGGTCGACCAGCTCCTCGAGCTGTCCCAGCGTCACCACTGCGGTCGGCGAGTGGACGCCGAGCGCGTCGAGTGACCAACGCAGCATGCCCTCGGCCAGCTGGTTGAAGGTGGTCTCGGTCGCGTCGGCCGCGTGCGCATTGGCCGCCACATGAGGGGCGTAGGTGTCGGCAATCGTGAAGGCCGAGGGCGACACGGCATTGTCGGCCATCACCATCGTCACCACGCGGTACTTCGGGTCCGGATTCGGCGGCGCCGGCGGCGACCACGCAACGGGCACGTCTGCCACCGTGAACGCCGGCGTCAAACGCAGCGTCGTCGTGCGGGCCTTACCGTCGGGAAACACGTGTGCCGACTTGTCGAACACGAGGTGGTACCCACCCGCGGATTGCACGATGTCGGCGCGCGAGGCGACGAATGCCTGGCGCGTGATTGCGGCAATGTCGTAAGGCCGGCGGCGCCGCGGAACGTACGCGCCCCAGGCGGCTGCCGCGCTCGTCCGACCGCTCTGCCCCGAGGCGAGCCGCCACGGCGGCGTGCTGGCGGAACCGATGGTGAAGCTCGTCTGCAACGTCAGGTTGAAACTGAACGAGATAGAGAAGAACAGGAACGTCACCGATGCGCTGGCTCGAACCGACAAACTGAGCTCGACGAGCGTCGCCTGATACGCCGCCAACGTGAGTGTCGCGACCGCGCGTATCTCGATGCTCACCGACGCGCTGATGATCTTGAAGTCGACCGAGCCGTAGAGCTTGCCGACGATCCCGGCGCTGGCCCGGCACCAGTAGTACATCTCGGTCGACTTGCCGGCGTCCGCGGGATGGAACCAGGCCAGCGCCCCCTCGAAGACGACGATCAGGTTCACGTAGAGGCCAGCGCTCAGCGGGCCCTTCTGGAATGTGCGACCGACGCCGATCGACAAGCCAACACCGAGTTCGATAACCGGGCTGAACGTGCCGTTGGTGATCTGGGGAACGCGCGTTGACGTACTGCCGTTGAGTACGCCGAAGTAGATGCCGCCGCGGCCGTTGAAGTAGCCGGCCTCGACCGCAAACGACACCGAGAAGTCAAGGTTGTGTGGGAAGCCGAAATCGACCTTGAAGTTGCCGTTGGTGAAGACGTCGACGGTGATGATCCCGAGCGTGACGCTGACGACGCCGAACTGGAGGCGACGGAAGGCATCGGGGATCTGGAGACGGGCGTGGAACACGCCGATGTCGTTGGTGACCTTCTTGTACAGCAACTCGATGTTGAGCCCGGCCAACGACCCGGCGCTCGGACCCTTGAGCGCAAGGATCAGCCCGTACAAGTCCGGGTCGTGGAACACGGCCTTCACCGTGACCGTGTCCATCACCGTCGCGTCTATGCCGAACATCCACTGGCTTGTCGGGCTGAACTCCATCGTGTTCGGGTTCAGCGGGACCTTGCTGGGGTCGGTGACCGGCCGCATGTCCTTTTGCAGCTGGGCCACGACGTCGTTGATGCTCGTGAACTTGGTCAGGTTCTTCAGGGTGACGTGCTGGCCCATGCCGAGGTAGCCGAGCCGGAACAGGCTGCGACCCACTCCCGCGGGCGTGGGCGGGGCCTGGTTCACCGCGTCCCACACGATCGGCCGCGCTGTCGGGTCGCCAGGGAGCTTGCCGACCAGCTCGAACTTGACGGCAGGATTGCCGGCGGCGCGGTCGAACCGCACGCCGACGCTTTGGATGCTGGCGAACGCGAGGTTGAGCTGGACGTCGTATCGGAACGCCACCGCGGGACCGGTCGGATCGATCATCAGCGAGAAGCGGCCGAGGTCGATGGTGTTGAGAAAACTCCACGGCGGATCGAGGCGGTAGTCGGCGTTGGGGTTGGCCAGGTTCACGAGGTACGTGACGATGTCGCCCAACGTCACCCCGGTCATGCGGACGACCAGCACCTGATGCCGGGCCGCGCCCTGGCCGTCCCAAGCCGTCGTAGCGGTGAGCGACTTGCCCGCGTAGGTGATGCTGAACGTGTAGGTCCGCTCGGGGTCGCCGAACGAGACCGCCGCGCCGATCACCACACGGTTGATCGTGAAGCTGCCGGCGAGGCGTCCCACGAGCACCATCTCGGGGTCCGGGTCGCCGGACCCGATGGCGAGCATGTGATCGGCGGTCGTCGCCTTGCGCCGCCGCTCGACTTCGGCGGCCAACTGCAGCTTCATCGGGATGCCGATGAGCGACTCGGCCACCGAGATCGACAGCGCCGCCTTGACGACGAACGGGCGTCCCGGGGCGGTGCTGTAGCGCACGGCGAAGCCGGTGAGATCGACGTTCACCTCACTCACCCAATCGGGCGGATTGGCGGTAAAGAACGACGCGACCAGTGGCACGAGCTTCAACGGGCCGCCGGATAGAACGCCCTCGAACTCCCATGCGCCGTCGCCGGGGTACTCGGCCGATACGTACAAGATCACCGGAGCCCCGCCGCCGGGGCCGACCACGGAACCGGTAGCCGCCACCTTGCCGCTGACCGAGCTCTGCGACACCCAGACCTGGAAGTCGATCTCGTCCAGGCTGAACTTGACTGCTCCGGCTTTCACGTCCCAGCCGTCACCGGTGACGGCGAGGGAAGCGGCCAAGGTCTTGCGAAGGAACGACCCGCTGATGACGAAGGACTCGACTGTGAGCGTCTTCGGGACATCGGGAGGCTCGGTCCCGAAAAACGTCCTCATGGCGACGCCGAGGTTGATGTCGATCGGCTCGGCGTTGTACGCCGTTAGCGCGAACTCAGGGAGATCAAGACGGACCGTGATCGCGGCGTCGGTTCCTACGGTTAGCTCCGGCGGCCGTGGGAGCAGCCGGTCCAGGGCCGGGCCCATCGCGCCGTGTGAGCCGATCGTCTTGGCGCCAAAGAGCATCGTGCCGTGCAGCGACGCGGTCACGAACGGCGGGGACATCTCGAAGTTGAGGACCCACCGGACGCCAACGTCTTTGAGAAGCAGGTACGGCACGGGCGGGTCCCATGTATCGACGGACGAGATGTCGATCGACGTGTACGACAGGCCCGGGCCGCCGCTCACTACAGGGATAACGCCGAACTCTGCGGCCGCAATGCCGAATGCATCGAGTGGCGCGAGTCCCGCGGGTAGGGCGAAGTCGTCCGGGGACCCGCCCAGCAGGGCTAGCAACGTCTGGATGCCGCCGGACAGATTGATGGGGCGGTCAGGCTTGACGTAGAGCGGCCACACGTTGTCGCCGGTGAGCAACGCCGCGCTCAGCTCGACCTGTTCGGGCGGGCTGGTTGGAATCTCGACGACGCCGTACAGCAGCGCGACGCTCGTTGCCGCGCCGGGCGAGGGGAAGGGCGCGGGGTCGGGGTAGGCAGTCCACAGACGGATACCGACGTCGTCGAGCCTGACGCGGCCGAACTCGCCCGAAGCGTCCGGCGCGTGAGCCCGCATGTCGATCACCGGCCGCATGGCCATGGCGAGGTCGAGCGTTCCGTCGATCAGCAGCGGCGCACCGAAGTAGGTGGCGTACGCCGCCAGCACGTCGCTGCCTGGTGCGCCGGCCTCGCCCCTGAGCATGAGTTCGCCGCGGAGCACAGGCAACGGGGCGGCGCCCCCCGGATCGTTGGCTGCGTGCAGCGTCGGCCGGGCCACGACGAGCGGCGCGATCACGCTCGGCCCGAGGACGAGGCCCCCACTCCGCCCATCGGCGACGCGACGTGAGCGCGGCAACAGCGGGTCGGGGAAAGCCTGCGCGAAGGTCCACGGTGTTGTCTGGCCGGTGATCTCGAAGTCGAGGGTGAGGGCGACGTCCGGCCCCGGATCGGCGTCGCGGCCAGTCAGCCTGATCGTCCATCGCGTGTTGAGGAAGGTCGTTGTCGCGGTCAGCCACGCCGTGGTTTCGTCGGCGCCGGTATCGGTCTGCTCGAGCGGCAGGTCACCGCCGGGCCCCAGCGTCGCCAGCAGCGCGGCGAGCCCAGCGGGGTCGTTACCGCTGATTCGGCCCGCGGCTTCCAGCCGCTGAAAGGCAGCAAGGATGTCCGCGACCGACATCGCCTACTCCGGCGCCGGCGCGTACACCGGAGGTTCGGGGTCGGTTGTGGCGTCGAGATCCCCGAGCCGTCCTACTGGAATGAAGCGGATGATCTCGTCAGGTGCGAGGACGACGTTGGGCGGCGGCAGGTTGATCTCTATGTGCCCGCCAACCAGGCCGTCTACCTTGGTTTCGCGGACGGTGGTGAAGACCTCGTCTTCGGTTTTGTACGTGTACCAACCTTCGTGCTTCGTCGACTTGTAGCTGTCGAATTCCCACGCCACGTAGTTGTGACTGTCCTTGGAGCGAACGTAGGCGTTGAATATTGCGAGCACTTCTGCGACCGGATGACAATGAGTGTTTCGGATGCCGGCGCTCGCCCCCACCTTCTGCGGCTTGAGTTCTTTTGCAAAGTTCGTGATGATCGTCCAGTTGAAGCTCGACGAGTAGTACTGCGCGTTGTAGTTCTCCACGGCGGTTCGCAAGGCGCCGTGATGCGGAACCTCGAGACCAAAAACCGCCGACGGAAAGAGGCCGCGGGCCCGTGCCGCCTGGACGATCTCGGTGGCCTTGGACATCGTGTGATACGTGGCGTCGCCGGGGAGGATCACGCACCTGTCGCCGTTCTCCACGACGACGACCGACGAGGACGCGTTGCGGGCGATGTCCGGTGGCGCCTTCGACACCTTGAGTCCCGAGACCAAGAGGCGCAGTTCGACAGTGCCGTTGCCCCACAGATGACCAAGCTTGGGCCGCGACGTCCGCTTCGCGTAGTGACTCATTTGTGCCGCGTCGAACTCGAGGTCGCTCTCGTCAAAATCCAGCTTGTCTGCGAACTTCTGGACCGTGCGCGTGTTCCGCGCCGACCAATTCGATCCGCCGGCGAAGATGCCGCCGCCCTCGACGTCCATGTCGGCGATCTCGTCGGTGAGCGTCGGGAGCAGGGAGAGGTGATCGCTGTCCTGGTGCGAGACGACCGTGTAGTCGATCTTCGGATCCTTGCCGGCCAGGTGCTGGTCGTTCAGCTTGCCCTTGACGTATTCGGCGGCCGCGCTCCCTTGGGTCTTGCTACCGCCGAAGTCGACCAGTGCTAAGTGGTCGGGTGCGTGGTTTGTGTTGCCGTCGAGATAGACCTCAACGAGTGTCGCCATGCCCTGACCGCACCACAACACCATCACCTTCACCCATTCCGCCATGTCAGGTCACCCTCCGGCTCGCAGGACCGGACGGGCCGCGCGCAGCGCCTGCTGCGTGGTCGTCCCGCCCGCCTTCGGATCCTCGTCCGCGGCATACGCGGCATACCAACCGACCTTCGAGCTGCTCCCCTGGTCCGGATTCCCGAACAGCACGACCTGGTTGCGGCCAGGCGGCAGCGCGATGCCCAGGACGCGCAAGGCGAAGTCGCGCAACACCAATGTGTACGTCCGCGGGGTGTTTGCTTCGTTGTTGACCAAGAACTCCATGCTCTTGAAGCCGAGCTTGATGAAGCCCTGAAGAGGGAGGCTCACGCCAAATGCTTCGCGCGTCCCCGGGAGTTTGACGCCGACGTAGGTCGACGGTTCGGTGCCCTCTCGGCCGGGGCTCCACGCCGCGAGCACCTCGATGGCGATGCTGGCGCTTCCGGCCAATGCGCCGAGCGTGCCGAGGTCGACCACATAGTCGAGGCCATACCAAGGCTGGCTGAGCAGGCCTTGGTCAAGCGGACACGAGATCGACACGAATCCCATCTCGGCCGGCGTCACCGGCGGTCCGGGTGCGGTCGCCGCGACTTCCGCGTCGGGCGTGACGATCAGCTGGCGGAGGCGAACGGGAAAGCGTGACACCAGCGCGTTTGGGCGGGCCGCGCTGTTGGCCATGTCAAACGACAGGTTGCCGTCCCCCAGGGTGAACGACGTCGTACCCGCTGGGTCGCCAAGCGAAAACGACATGCCGACGCTCAGGTTCCCGAATCGCAGGTGCCCGTCGAACGCGCCGTCGTCGCCTGGTCCCCAGCAGAATGGATCGAAACGGTCGAACTCGATGAAGCGCAGGTCGCCGGCCATGGCGAACGTTCCCTCGACGGTGGCATCCGGCCCGGACGCCGGCTTGGTCGTGGTCAGACTCGTCGACATGATGTCGACGCTGTCGAGGATGAGACCATCGACCTGGAAGCGGTTGTGGCCGGTCATCGTGAAGACGTATGCGTCGTGCTCCTTGCCGTCCGGTGCACGCTGTTTCTGGTACGCGCCGCTGAGGATGATGTTGTTGCCGTGCTCGGTCGGGTAGAGGCGCGTCGGCGCCCCGAAGAGCCGATTGACGAGCAGTTCGACGCGGCTGGCAAACGTCGTGATCACCGAGTTCTCGATGCCAACGGTTAACTGAAGAACGCGGAACGCGAACGGGATGTCCTCGCTGAAGTACTGGTCTTCCGGATTCTGATAGTCGATGAGGCCGAACATCGACGACCGCGTGAACACCAGCCCTTCCTTGGTCAGCTGGTACGGCGTCACCGAGATGCCGAAGTGATGGGCGCGGAACATCTTGGGATCGATGCCGGCGGCCAGCGCCTGCAACGGGGCCGGCAACTGGTCAAGCGGCACATCGACGGACAGGGCAAGGACGCCCGTCCAGTCGGGTTCCGTCACAATCGCGTTGAAATTGTCATAGGCCGTTCCGCCCACGCCGGACGGGGGCTTCGCCTTGCGCAGCACGTCCTGGATCTGCTGCTGCGCGTACGCCGGCCCTTCGGGCGACGCGGCGTCGCGCCAGCCCCACGTCTCGATGTCACCGACCAGGTCGGTCACGCTCCGACCCAGCCCGAACTTGAAGATGAGGTAGGTGCGGGCACCGTCGGCGCGGAGTGGGTTGACCCAGCTGTCCGGGCCAAGTCGGAAGGGCCAGTTCTCGACCACCGGAGTCAGTTGCGCAGCAAAGCGCTGGAAGACGGCGCATTCCCCGTCCGTGATGGGGGCGTAGGCCTCGATCAACGCGTCGCGGAACTCGCGCAGTGTCGCGTAGAGGCGATCGTGCTCCGGCTGTGACATGTACGTCTTCACGGCATCGAACACCGGCGTCGGCAGCCGCTGGTCGGGCGGCAGCGTGCCGATCACCTGGAAGTCCTCCTGGGTGAGGCGATACGCGACAGACCCGGCGGCGCTGAACGTCTCCGGGTTCCCCAGCACCATGAACAGGTTGTTGGTTTGCATCGCCTGCTTGAACAGGCCGTCGATGCGCGTGAACTGCAAGTCCGGCTCGTATGCGGATTCCGCCGTCGTCCCGATCCCCAGCCACGTCCACGTCCGTTCGTCCGCCGCGATACCCACCGCGAGGCCTTGAGGTGTCGTGCCGATGCGCGCGGTCGGCGGCGCGTCGTCCGCTTCGGCGACGGCGGCGGTTTGGCCGGACCGTTCCGCGAACTCGGTAAGGAGGCCGCGCCGCGTCGGCGCGAGGATGAGCCGTTCGAGGGCGGCCGCGGTCGGCGCGACATCGGGCCGGACATGCCGGAAGGGCACCATCGGAAACGGGTACTGCGCTGACTGGGGAGTCAGGTCGACGGCGGGCAGCTCGATGAACTCGAGTAGCGACACTTCACGTTCGACAAGCGGCGTCGCGGGATCCTTGGGGCGACCGAACACGGGCGCGTCCTCCGGCTGCGCGTAGTAGGTAGCGCTGGTCGCGGAGGTCGCGGGGCTCACGCCGGTCGAGTCCGTCGACTGCACGTAGAGCCACGACGTCGTCCCGTGGTCGCTCAGTGCGTCGTCCGCACCGGCGTCGAGGCTCGAGTAGGCGGCCTGGTCCGGGACGAACACGAGATCGCTATGCGTGCCGACCGGAATACCGACGTATTCGAGACCCGACGTACCGCAGATCACTCGGTCCGGCTCGTCGAGAGCCTCCAGCGTCGGAGGGCGATGGACGCCTATGCGGAACGGGCCCTCGGGCGCCAGGTAATACCGTCCCCCGGAGCCGCCGCCGGAAAAGAACGGCGCAAACGCGAAAACGAGACGGGCGCCCCGCGGTTCGAGTGTCACCCCGTGCCCGTAGGTCGTCACATAGCCGGAGTCGAGCGCAGCTCCCGACGAGTCGGTGTCGAATGCCAGTTGGGTCCGGTCGTGGTCGAAAGGCCGCAACGGGTCGAGCGCCGCCGAGAACGCGACGGCCGTCTTCGCTGGTTGGCGCAGCACCGCGAACGGCAGGGGCTGCACGTAGCCGTCCTCACCCGGCGTGAAGAAGCGGAGGTCGCAGCCCAGCTCGGCGAATCCGTCGCCTGGGCGCGGCGTCATGTCGATGTCGAGGAACCAGCAACCCGCGGTCGCCGCGTCGATGCTCAGCGATGTCGTGCCCGGCCGGGCCGGGAAATCGCCAAGTGGGGGAACGAAGCGCGCCGCGGGCGCGTCGGCCGAGTCCCCCAGCTCGAAACCCCATCCGCGCGCGCCCTCGGCCGGCGCAACCGTGGGTCCGCTATGGATCACCAGCGTGTAGTCGGTGAAGCCGAAGTCGGCGCTCTGCGCCACGCGCCACACCGAGTCGCCCTCCGCGGTCAGGAAGACCTCCGCCGTGGTCCAGCCGGCCGGGGGCTGGTTGGGGTTGAAAACCCACAGGAACCGCGGGCCGTCTGGACGCCGCGTCGCAAGGTACGCCTCCAACGCGGCGGGGAATGTCGAAGGATCGGACGCGGCCTCGGCCAGGAAGAAGTAGGTCCCATCGCCATCGCCCCACGTCGCCGACAACGTTGGCGTCGGGCCCAACGTTTCGGGGTCCGTGGCAACGAAGCCGGCGACACCTAGGTCGGCATCGAGCCAGTAGGCCGGACTCGTCCCTTGGCGGGCAAACGTGGGCTCCGGCTGACTCACTGGCCCGTAGTTCCCCAGTCCAAGACGTCGCCGTGAAGAAGCGGCAGGTCGAGCCATGCCGCATCGCCGGGCGACCAGTCGAGCCGTACCTCCCACTCGGCGCCTGCGTTCACGACCGAGGCGCCCGACCCAGCCAGCACGGCGGCGCCCCTCGCGCGCCGCAGGCGGACCTGACCAAGTTGCGACGCGCTGCGCGGCGGGCGCACACCTTCGGCGGCCAAGACGTCGCCCACCGTCGTGCCAATCGCCACCAGGCGGGACTGACCGTTGACACGAACCCCCACGGCGGCGCGAAACACCGCGCGACCGCGCATGTACACCGTCGCCACCGCGGGAGCGGGCGAGCTGTTGCGAAGAAGAGCGGTGGCATCTTCGAGAGCCGCGACCGAGGGTGCGGCGACGAGGATCGGGTTCCTCCAGGTGTTCAGCGACCCGGCTTCGTTGTTCGCGAGCACTTTCGGCGGATACACCAGCCTGCAGAACGGCTGATGGAACTGCGGGAAGAACGCGTCGAGGACGCCGCCGCCGCCGTACGCTCGCTTGTCGTCCGGGGGCTTCGGCGGTGTCACGGTGACGCCCTTGGCCGCCGTGAGCGCTCGGAGGAACGCGTCGAGGGCGACGAACGGATTCGGACCGTCGACGGGCCCGACGACCTCGTAGTCGGCTGCGCCGGCGGTTATGAAGCCCGAGAGGCCGTCACCCAGGGCAGGATTTATCGACTGGTAGGTCTCGTACTCGACCCGCAAAGACATCCCGGGCCGCAGATCGATGTACCCGCGATCGAACCGCGCCCCATACGCGAAGAACAGCGTCTCGGCGAAGGTCTGTGGCATCGCCCGCGCAACCGCTTCTTGGATGGCCGCGACTCCCAACGGGGTGACCTTGGCGCCTTCCAGCGCGCGCAAGTACGCCACCCACGCGGTGACGATGTCATCGCGGAACGGACGGTCGAGCGTCCACACCGGACTCGTGCTCGGGATCGTGAGCTGATACGGGAACGGTCCGCCCGCGGTGCTGGTCACGCTGAACTGGAGCAACGGGTCCGGCTCGGGCATCGGAGCCGACGCGCCGCCGAACAGGTCGGGCAGGAGCAGTTGGATGTCGAACGCCTCGAGCGCAGCGTTGCGCTGCGGCGCGACGTAGGGAGCGGCGCCAAGGTGCCAAGCGAGCTCGTTCAGCGCCACGGCCTCGGCGCACGGACCGCTGCCGAGCTCGGTGAGGCACTGCACCGTTACGGTCGCGTCGGCGTCGACCGTCGTCGCCGGGACCACGAGTTGCGCGTCCAACGTCTCGCCAAGGATGGTCGTGCCGCTGGAAGACAGCATCACGACCCGGTACGCGAGGACTGCGGCGGCGACCGGTTCCCACGACACGGTCACCGCCGCGCCATCAAAACGGGCGATCACTCCCGTCGGCGCACCGACGAACGCAACCGGCGCCGAGATCGGCACTGGCTGGCTGGGGACGACGACCTCGACCCGTAGCGAGGCAATCGTGCCGGCGGGAACGGGCCACGGCAGTTCCAGTTCGTACGTGCGACTCGCAACAGTGACCTGAGCGATGAGCGCGTCGCCGGCCAACAACTGGACCAAGCAAGCGTTCGTCGGCCACTGGACCCCGACCCACCACACCAGCTTGGTGCGGTTCGTGACCGGGTTGGTTTCCACCGACACGATCGCGACTCCACGGGCGTTGTCAACTCCCACGGGAGAGGCTTGGTCAGTCACGCTGGGCCTCCGATGTCACGACTTTGGGTTTGTCTACAACCTCTGCCGGGCGACGGCCAGCGCGCGGTCGCGCGGTCGCGCGGTCGCGCGGCTTATGCGGAAGTTGACCGCCTACGGCACGGTGTTGACCGGTTCGCGAGCGGCGACCCAGGCGCAGCTCGAGCCCGCTGACCTCGAGTCCGTCGAGGCCTCGGCGCCGGATCTGACCCCGGGGCGACGTCCTCGCCCTGGCCGAAGGGCTCGCACGCGACGCGGACGCTGCTAGGTAGTCAGGATTTCCGGGCGGTGATAAGCCACGCCGCGCTGCCGAACCGAACACCCTCAGCCGTTTCGTGCGCTCGGAGCGCGGCCTTCAGTTTCTCGTGGGCCTCCGCTCGGGCGACTTCGTCGAGACCGTCCGACAGACCCTTGACGATCCCAATCCCTCCCACGAACGCATACGCGGCGTCCGCATCGGCGCCAAACCACAGCGGCTCCTCGAGCGACGTGAGTTCGACCGCCTCGAAACCGACGCCCGTCAGCAGGGCTTCGACATACGGAGGGTCGGCCAGCGCGGCCGGGCCCGGCGCGCCGGGTGGCGGCTCGGCAAGTCACGCCCCGCGGCCATCGACTCGCGCGCGACCATGATCCACTCGTTGGCGGTGATGGCCTGCCACACCAACAGGGCCAGGCGACCTCCGCTGCGCAGCGCCGAGGCGATGTTGCCGAAGGCGGCCGGGCGGTCATCGAAGAACATCGATCCAAAACGGCTGATCGCAACATCGAAGGTCGCGATGTCGAAGGCGTGTACTTGCGCATCGGCCCGGACGAACTCGACGTTCGTGAGTCCTTCCGTACTCGCCCGCCGTCGAGCTTCGGCCAGCATCGATTCGGAGAGGTCAACGCCAAGCGCCGACCCGTCCGTCGCGAGCCGTGCCGCGTCACGAGTCGTCTGACCGGAGCCGCAACCAATGTCGAGCACACGATCGGTCGGCCCGATCGGCGCCGTCTCGAGAAACCGAGCCCAAATCGAGCGCACGCTGGCGTCGTACTCGTCGGCGAACGCGGTCCACTGATCGCCCTCCTCGCCGTCCCAGGCGTTGGCCATGTCGACGTTGGCAATCGGCTCACTCATGCGACCGTCCCTTCGCCACGGGCCGAACTTACGAGTGCGCAACCAACCTTGGCGAGTCCGCGGGCGCTGGACCTGGCCAACGACGTCGCCGGCGGCGACCTCGACGTACCGGCGGCGACAGACCTCGATCAGTACGATGTCGATCCACGCCCATGAGGCCGCTCGCCTACATCGTGTGTACGAGTCCCCGCGCCGGAAGCACGCTTCTGTGTCAGGGTCTTGCACATACCGATCGTGCCGGCGCGCCGGCCGAATTCTTCGATCATCGCCCCGATGTCGAGGGTCATTGGCGGCGTCGCTACGGCATCGCCAGCGACATCGACTATGTCGCGGGACTCATTGCGGCAACCAGCAGTGCAAATGGCGTGTTCGGAACCAAGCTGCACTGGACCACCTTGCTCGACATGCATCGCGCGCTTCGTGTCAGCCTGGCTTGTGGATCGGCCGTCCGACCAGGCGGATCCCTGAACGACCTCTTGCTTCGACGCTTCTCGATCGTCCGCTACATCTGGTTGCGGCGGCGCAACAAAGTGGCGCAAGGGATCTCCCATTTCAAGGCGTCGCGGACAGATACGTGGGAACGCCCCGCAGGACAACCACGCGACGTGCTGAGCGGCCGACAGTCGGTCGATTTCGATCTCCGCTCGATAGATCACTGCGTCAAATGGGCACACATCTACGACGACGAATGGGCGGCTTACTTTCAACGCCGTGACCTATCGCCCATGCAATTGTTCTACGAGGACCTAAGTTCGGCGTACGACAAAAGCATCCGGGCCGTTCTCGGCTTCCTCGACATCCCGTACGTCGATCTGCCGGACGCCGTACCGCCACTCGAGCGACTGGCAGACGAGACGTCGCTGGAGTGGGAGCGTTGCTACCGGGCTCTGAGGTCGTGACCGACGGCCCGCTCCGCGCACCGTACGTGGTGGTGGACGACTTCATGCCCCCGTCTGAGGCGCTCGAAATGCGATCGGCCGCCGAGACACATCTCGGCAATCCGTACCAGCATTCGATGGGGACACATGCGAACTGGGACTACTGGTACGTCCCCGACTTGTACACCTACCTTCGGGCCGATCCCGAGAAAGTGCTCGGCGCTCGGTTGACGGGCGCTTTCCAAAGCCGCCTCGTCCAATGGACAGCGGAGAACCTCGGCCATGTCCCCGCCCGAGGGTGCCACCTCAGCCTTTACGTCAGTGGCTGCCGACAGGCGCAGCACAACGACGCGGCCAACGGCCGGTTCGGTTACGTCTATTCCCTCACGAAGAACGACCGCAGGACTAGCGGCGGCGAGACTTTGATCTGGAAGGAAGCGAACTACTTCGAATCCAGAATGGATCAGCCCGCGTCGGGTCCGGCGTTCTATGAGTCAATCTCGCCGCGCTTCAACCGTTTGCTCGTGTTCGACGACCGCATGCCGCACGCCGTTCAACTCGTCGAGGGGACTATGGACCCGATCGAGGGTCGCCTTGTCATACACGGCCACATGCACGAAGCCGGTCCGCTCATTTCCGGCCCGCTTTCTCCTGGAGCCGTCGTCGCTGTCGCCGAGGAGCTGGCTCGCACGTTCTCGTCGGAGCTGGGCGCATTAGCACGCGCCTATCGCGGGCCGGCCACGATCCGACTCACCGTGCGACCCGACGGTTCGGTTGCGACAGCCAAGTTGATTCTCGACCGCGTCAAGCGACTACGAGGGCAGGGTCCGCCCGCAGCTGAAATTGTGAGTCGCCTCGTCGACTTGGTGACGCGATTGCAGTTTCAATCTGCCGCGGAGGACACCAACGTCGTTCTGCCATTCGCGTTCGACTAGTGGAGGTGTCCAACTCGCGCGTCTTGACAGCTATTGGCCATGGGGCGATACTCCGCGAGCCCCCGCCAACGACTCAAGAAAGGGCGGCGCTCATGGCCAAGATTCGCGACGTCATGATTGTTACCTTGCCTACCGAGTGGCAGGGAAAGGGACTCGTCTTCGGCTCGGCCTCTAGCGGTGATGGGCCGCCTCCCCCCGGCCCGCCGCCCGAGAGCTCCATGGGCGACTGGGACGTCTTCGAGTTGCGGATGATGGCGCAGATTCTTCTCGCTCGTTTGGGCGGGCCAATCGCTCTCGGCGATATGGAGCCTCGGAGCCTGCGTGAGATCGATGAGCTCGAGGGCAGGCTGTCCGCCGCCCTCGAGGAGTTGCAGTCCACCCGCGCCGCCCTGGAATAGGCGCACGAGCACCTTCGCCACCGCGACCATTGGCAGAGGATCCAGGCGAGGAGTCTGCGGCGCGGCTTCCCCTGGTGGCATACCGTCTTGCGGGCAGCCCCGGCATCGCGCTGGTGACCGCGCCGAGGAAACGGCAGTGGATGGACGCGAGTTCCGGTCGCAGGGCGTACCTCTGCTTGCCGATGGTCCTGGCCAATCAGGCGGGCTGGTTCATGCTCAACAGCCACTCGTTCAAGGTCCGCTGGACGGGGGAGGATGGACCCGATGCTCTTGAGATTTTCTATCTGACGGGACGTCGGCCCTTCCCCGCGATCAGCAGCTTCGGGAACGGCATCCTGACGTTTCAAGTGCCGTACGTGTTTCGGACCCCGCCCGGATACAACCTGCTCGTGCGCGGGCCGGCGAACTGCCCGAAGGATGGCGCATCGCCGTTGGAGGGCCTGGTCGAGACCGACTGGTCGACTGCGACCTTCACCATGAACTGGCAGATGACCCGTCCGAACCACACGGTGTTGTTCGAAGAACACGAACCGATCGGCATGATCGTTCCTCAGCGCCGGGCCAGTATCGAGCAGTTTCGACCGGAGATCAGACCCATCGAGTCCGATCTCGACCTGGCGGCCAAGTACGCGGAGTGGGCGCGTAGCCGGCGCAACTTCATCGGCGCGACCCGCACGCATCCGGTGGATGTGGATCCGAGCGGCTTGTGGCAGGGTCACTATGCCCGTGGGGCCTCCGTTGACGGCACCGAGGCTTCGGAACACCAACGGTCGCTGCGGCTGCTCCCTTTCGCCGACGCCAGCACAGAGGACGATCGGGGTTAACGAGGACGTAGCGCGGGCGGCGGCCCCAGCCAAACCGGCTGCGTCATCCCACTTCGGGTCGCCCCGAGTCTGGCTGTCGCGCCGGGGGACGGCACAAAGGCGTCGTGCGCGAGCCGCAACGACGGAGTGGGCTCGATGTCACCGCCGAGGCTATGAAGGAACCTGGAGAGTCGCATCGAGGATTTAGCCGGTCCGTAGTTGGCCTTGAACCAAGCACGCGGACGGGTCGGACCCGAGAGGCACTGGGCGGCAGCCTCTCCCACATCGTCGTCACCGTCGAAAAACGCGCCCGTCGACTCAGTGACGTACTTCCAGCCGCCCAAGATTCTCCGGTTGACGAGGATGGGGACGTCCATGCAAAGGGCCTCGGCGAGCAGACGAGGAGAAGCGTCCATCACGCTCGGAACGAACACCATGCGGGAGCGACCGACGTACTCGAGCAGCGTTCGTCGAGGTACGTCACCCACGATCGTGAGGTTGCGATTGGAGGGGAGGTCCAAGATCTGCCAACGGCCGAGGAGAAGGCCCTTCAGGCCCAGATCGATACACAGGCGGTAGAGGCACGCCTTTGCAAGGCCCCAGTTCTTGGTCATCTCGGACCATCGGCCCGGGAGGCAGACGTAGATGAAGTCGAAGTCCTTCTTCGGAGCGTCGGTGCCACAAATGGTCTGCGGCGACACCGTCCGGTCGTTCACGAAGTCAGACTCGCTGATCAGTGCGATAGGTGATGCGGGTGAGATGTAATCACCGGGCTGGCGAAAGCAATGGCACCAACCGTCACAGAGCCCCTCGTAGTCCTTGACCACGCCTTCGTCGACAGCTGGAAAGGTTGCGTGGCTGCTAAAGCCAACCATGCGAAGTGTGCGTCGAACTTCGTGGTACAGGTCCAGGTCGGACTGCTGCCTGAGCGGCGCGGTTAGTCCACACCAGCCGGCGTCGCGGCCGTTGGTGTCGACTATGCCCAAGAACGGCCACAGCCGTTGACGGGTCACGGCGACCTGACCGAACGTCGGGTCACACACACGCGCCGGTACTTTATGAGCCAGGGAGGTCGGGTGGAGAGGAATTGGAGACACATACTCCTCCGGCACTACCAGCCAGAGCCGATGGTACGCGTTCCCGCGCACGACGTGCGTCGAGCCTCCTTTCCGGTCATCGATGCTCACAATCACCTCGGCCGACGTACCGATACCGCGTCGAACATCGACGGCGCGAATAGTGGTCGCTGGGCGGTCGCAGACGTTGGGAGGTTGGTTGCCACGATGGACGAATGCAACGTCGAAACAATCATCAATCTCGACGGTTACTGGGGTGGCACCCTCGACTCGAACCTCGACCGATACGACCGGTGCTATCCCGGTCGGTTCGTGACGTTCTGTCGGTTGGACTGGCAGGAGTGTCGGCAGCCCGGCTGGCCGGACCGGCTGGCGAAGAGCCTTCGGGACTCAGCATCTCGGGGCGCCTCCGGACTCAAGGTTTGGAAGAACCTGGGCCTGTGGGTCCGTGACGAGGACGGGAAGGCCGTATTTCCTGATGACGATCGGATCGCCCCGGTCTGGGACGTGGCAAGGGCCGCTCAGTTGCCCGTGCTGATACACGTTGCCGACCCGCCAGCCTTCTTCGAGCCGCTCACGGAACACAACGAGCGACTCGAGGAGCTGCTCATCCACCCTGAGTGGCACTTTGCCGACGCCAAATTCCCACGGTTCACGAAGTTGCTCGACGCACTCGAAGGGCTCGTTGCCACCAATCCGGAGGTCACCTTCATCGGAGCACACGTCGGCGGCAACGCCGAAGACCTGGCCTGGGTGGCACGAATGCTGAACGCCTATCCCAACTTCTACGTGGATGTGGCGGCGCGTTTGGCCGACCTCGGCCGCCAGCCACGAGCGACCAGACGGCTGGTCCTGGCGCATCCGACGCGGGTCCTGTTCGGCACTGATGCTTCACCTCCGGCGAGCGATGCCTTTGCTCGGCACTTTCGGTTCTTCGAGACCGACGACGAGTGCTTCTCGCCCACGGGAACCAACGCGCCCGGCGGCGCCCGTTGGACCATTTCCGGCATCGACCTTCCAGTCGATGTCCTCGCCGACGTCTATGGCAGGAACGCGAGGCGCGTCATTCCGGTCCTGCGGACAACGTGACCGACACCGCCCGTGTAAGCCACAAAAGAGGGACTGCTGCAGGTTTGGTTGGGTGGGCGGCCGGCCGGCGACGAACGGGACGGGCCGAGACGCAGAAGCGGCTGTAGTCGTCATCGAGGACGCGCATGCTCAGGTGTGGTGGAGGTGTGGCGGAGTCGGTGCCGCCCACTACCCGAACTTCACAAGTGATGATTGACGCACGATTGACACAGAGTCCGAAACAGCAAGACCGCCTCTCGTGCCGAGAGGCGGTCTTGGCGTTCTACCTGGGTTTTCGTTGGTGGCGGGGGTGGGATTTGAACCCACGACCTTCGGGTTATGAGCCCGACGGGCCGGTCATACCAGCCGTATGCGCCGGTGGGCGCTGGATCCCTGTCGGCCCACATAGTCCCTGGCCAGCAGCAGTTTCAGAAGAGCCGTCAGTCCGTCTCGGAGGCGCTCGTGGACCCTCGGGGGTGCGAGTCCTGGTGACATTTTGGTGACAAGCGAACGGCGACCGCGGAGCGAACGGACTCGGCGCTGATCGCGTAATTGCAGCTGCCGGTCAGAGGTCTGTTGGATCGTCTGGCGTGGCGCGAAGACGTCTGACGGCGAACGCCGCGGCAAGGAGCATCGGCGGCAACGCGGCGAGCGCCATCCGCACTGAGCGCGTCCACGGCCCGCGGCTTGCGGGACGTCGGCCGAGTACCGATTCCAATGAGCCTGGAACGATCGGCGCGTTCGCCAGTTCATCCGCCGACGCCTCGCCGGTGCCTGACGCGACGGTGTCAGACGTCGCGAGATTGGCCGGTCCGGCGGCGCCCGGCGCGGCGGAGCCGGCCGTTGTCGTCGTGACGCCTGCGCCCGCCTTCACGGTCGGGGTGGTCTGGACCGCTGACTTCGGCACCGTGGTCGCGGGGCCGGCGACCGCGCGGGTGGTGCTCGGGGTCGCAGCCGCCGGCGCAGTTGTGGTCGGGAAAGGGATCGGTTCGCCGGCGTTGTAGACGATGAGCGTCGTCTTATGACCCTTCGCCTCGTGAGGCTTGCAATACAGCTTGAACGTGCCGGCCGTCTGCAGCGGAGGTGTCGTGTAGGTCTTGCCCGAGCCGATGCTGCCGGAATGGATGTTGAGCTCGTCGACCTCCACCGTGTGGGGGGTCCCCGGGCCGCCGTCTTGGACGACGAACTTCAGTTGGTCCCCGACCGTCGCCTCGACCTTGCCGTCATCGACCGTCGAGTCCTCGTAGTAGAAGTTGCCGACTCTGACCTCGCGCAGTGCCGCCCGCGCCGGGCCGGTCACCACGACCAGCACTGCGTCCACCGCGGCAATGCCGAGCAGTGTGCGCCTCATCACGCGTACACCATCTCGCCGGCAATGGCGCCGGCCATGACGAAGAGCCAAAAGCCCGCCGTCACCCACGCCACATCAAGGACGGCGCTTCGCATCGACAGGGTGATCGGACGGCGCCGTCGCCAGAGCAAGTGGCCTGCGAACACCGGCGACGCAACGAGCGCGCTGAGCACATGCCAGATGAAGGGCTGGTCCCACCGGAGTTCGGCTATCGGCCCAAAGCCTCGCGTGAGGGCGCCTGCACGCGAAACGACGGAGAGCTTGCGCTCTCCGTCGTTGCGAGTGGGTGCGTGCTACGGGCGGCCGCTGGGATGGTTAGTCGAGTCGGGATGGCTGTCGGCGTCAGGATGGTCGCCGGCGTTGGCCGAACCGTCACTGGCCTGCGCCGGAGCGTGCACGGTGCCAGCGTCGCTAGCGCCATTGCTGGCGTCGCTGGCCGTGCCCGTACCGCCGCTGTTCGGGGTCGAGACCGCAGGTGTGCCACTGGTGTGGTCGCCCGTAGAGGGGTTGGCGTCAGCCGTCGGGTGGTCATCGCCGGCCCGGCTCTTGCCGTCGCTGGCGGTGCCTGACACATCTGCGCCCTTGTCGACGCCGGTCGTGTCGTCGCTCTTGGCCTTGTCGGAGACCACGGCGCCCTTGCCGTTGTCGCCGGCCTTGTCCGAACGCGGGAGGTCGACGCCGACGTGGCTGGCGGCCTTGGACAGGCCGTCCTGGGCAGCGGCGGGGAGGCTTCCGCTCGCGGCTGCGGCGCCGGTGGCGGAAAGGGCGAGGACGCCAAAGAGCGCGGCGGCCTTGACGGTGAGGATCTTGGCGAGCACGGGGTTTCTCCGATGAGCGATGGGCTGGGGTGAGGTTTGGATGGCCTGCACCATGGCTGCGACGAGTGACTCGTCGATCGCGGGGCTGGGCCCCAGATCGGCGCGTGCCTCGTTGATCAGCCCGCTCGCCGCGACGAACCCCGGGGGGGTGTCGTCGGGAGCCACCACGCCGGCAAGCAGCCGGTCTGCGGTGGTGTCGTCGAGGCGTTGGTGCTTGGTCATCTCACTCGGTTCATCGCTCGCTCGGCCATCGACGTTACACATCGTCGGGAAATTCTCGGGCCAGGCGCCGGAGCGCCCGATGCTGCAGGACGCGCACTGTTCCCGGGCGTCGCCCGGTGATCGCCGCCACCTGTTCCACGCTCAGATCGGCGACGACGCGAAGCAAGACCACTTCGGCCTGGTCGGCCGGGAGCCGACTGACAATCTTGCTGGCGGCTTCGTGCCCGAGTCGTCCGGCCAGGGCGTCGGCCTCGGCGCTCGCTTCGGCGGACACTTCGAGGCTCTCTTCGGGCCGCGCCTCGTCGTGACGGCGCCCAGCCTTGCGGCGGTGATCGGTGAGACGTCGCCGCGCAATGGTGAACAACCACCCCCGGAAGGCGTCCTCGTCGCCTTCGAAGCTCGACAGGTTCCGGGCAGCGGCCAGCCAGGTCTCAGACGCCAGGTCCTCGGCGTCGGCCGGTGCGTTGGCCCGGAAGTAGCGCACGACGCGGGCGTTGTGGGCACGGTAGATGTCCGCCACGGCCCATTCGCCGCCTGCCTGCGCTGCGGCAAGGGTGCCTGCGAACTGCTCCTCAAGCATCATGTGGCGAATAGCGGCTGGCTGGACGTGTCACCGGAGGCCGCCGAGGTGACGGACGACGGCGAGGCCCGCGGGACTACCGGTCCAGTGACGACGGCGCGGATCACAGTGACATTGTCGTCGCTTCGGACCTGACCGGCCTTCGGCGCCGCCACGGAGCGGCGCTCCTACCGATCCTTCTACTGGGCTCGATGGTCGAGCCCTCGAAGGAGCACGGCAATGCGCGGCTACGTCGCCAAGAAGGGCAACCGCTGGTATGCGGTCATCTACGACGGGCTCGATCCCGTCACCGGACGCGAGCGCCGACGGTGGCACCCCGCTGGCGTCGACCGCGCCGGCGCCGAGCGGCTTGCGAAGCGGCTCGCCACCGCGGCTGCACCGTGCCGATGGAGCCAGGCCGCTCGCACCCAAGACCGTGCTCGAGGTCCACCTCATCATCCGCCGCGCGCTTGGCGACGCAGTGCGAAAGGGTCTGCTCCCGCGTCTTCGAAGACCTCATCGCTGCTTCTACCGCCTCCGGCCGGACGAAGCCGCCGGTAGAAGGAGACTCGAACCGGTAGGAAGCGTTGGCCAACAATGCGCTGGCCAGGGCATTTAGTGGCGGGGGTGGGATTTGAACCCACGACCTTCGGGTTATGAGTTGCTCGTCGTTGGTGGGACGCGTGCCGGCGCCGAACGCCATAGTGCCCGCCAACAGGGGTTTCACGCCACCGCTGGTCGGAGCCCGCAGGCGCGTGTTCACCTGGTTTGTTCTGGGCGTAGTGACAAGCGTGATGACAGCGAAGAGCGATCTTGGCGAGAGACCGTGGTTTCGTCCCAGCGTTCGGCCAACGGCTCGGAACACGCGATCCTCGCGCCAGCGCCAAAGGGAACCCCTCGCGTCGACCGAGGGCGGCGTGACGCGAGCCCTACCCTCGCCGTCGAGGCGTCGGCTGAGTCCTGCGCGAGCCGCCGACGAGGCGCAAAGCGTTCGTGACATTGTTGATCGGGCTTACTAGGAAGGTCGGGCCGCATGAGTACCGAGACGGACGTCACGCAGATCGCAGCCGATTCGGCGTCTGGGGACCCAACCACCGCAGAAGCGAGTGGGTCTGCGCTCGCTCGAACGGATCTCCCCGCCGTCGGGATCAATCGACCGGTGACCAAACATGACGAGCACTGTTTCATCGTCATGGCAGTTGGACGCAACCTGGACGAACAAGAGGTTTTTACCGGCTGGTACAAGGAGGTCATCGAGCCAGCCGTACTGGAAAGCGGCCTTGAACCAGTCCTCGCGCTGGAGGAGCAGCACCCAAACGCGATCAACGACGAGATCCGTGCGCATCTCGCTTTCGATCCAATGGTCATTGTCGACCTAGGCGGCGTTAGCGCCGCGGATGCTCCCAACGCCAACGTGATGTACGAGTTGGGCATCCGCCACGCATTTGACTTACCGCTCGTGTTGCTTGGGTGGGAAGGTCAGCGCCTTCCGTTCGACATAGCCAATCAGCGGGTCATTATGTGTCGGAGGGTGATGGTGTCGATTCGTACGACTCGGGATCGCATCCTCAAGTTCATCCGAGCTGCTCAGGAGGGTGATTACTACCGCCCTATGGAAGCGGTCGCACGCCGTGCGCGCCTGGAACAGACAGTCGAGTCCTTGGACCAAGACTCCGCAATCGCCGAGTTGGCACGCGAAGTACAGGAGCTTCGTGTGTCGATCGAAACTTCCGTGGCCTCCCGCCAGAAGAAACCAGATGAGCGCGCCAGCAACGCTGCGGTGCCGCAAGTCGTTCTCACACACGCCCTGGGCGATAACCGGGCCGAATTGCACAAGTCGTTCAAGTCGCGCGGTGGTACGAACCTCGGCTGGGGTTACCTCACGCAAGTGCCCCAAAACTCGCTGAATCCTCGCCCGCCGACATGGTCGAGTGAAGAGTGGCAGCGGTTTGTCAAGGCCGCGGCGTCGGTGCCAGCGCGGAAGAAGGACTTCAAGAACTATCACTCGGCGATCGCGGCGATCGTTCGCAACGAAATCGGTAAGAGACGCGCATCCCAGCCAGCTGCCGACAGCGGAGACGACGAGGCACCGGGCGGGCGCCTACGTGTCCACGAACTAGCGAAGGAAACGGGTACGAACAGCAAAGAGATCCTGTCGATCACTGCGGCTCTCGGCATCCCGGCAAAGACTCACAGCTCATCACTGTCGCTCACAGATGTGAACCGTGTCCGGAAGGTTCTCGCCAATTGAGCCGTGACGACGACGGGGCGCGGATTTCGCCGTGTTGCTGCGAGCCAGCTTTGTTTGACCTGGATATCCATGGCAGCTCGTCGGCTGCTGCCGTAGCGACAAGTGTGATGACAAGCGGATCTCGCGCGCCGTGGGAAGTGGTCAAGCCTGCAAGGTTTGCGCAACGAGTCGTGCAAGGCCCGCGCGCACTTCGCCAATCGTCGGCCGGTGGCCGTGTATCCACGCGCCTCCGGAGTCATCCCAACGGATCTCTTCAGCCTCCAGGTGCCCCCGCGTATAGGCGTAATAGATGCGACCGTCCTGACCGAGCACAACGCCTTCGAAATTGTTGTCGACGTCAAGAGGGCGAAGGGACCAGCCGCTCACCCGTCGATACGACGTGCTGCCTCGCCCGCCAAGCGACGACGCCTGGCGGCGCTTCTTGACGACCTTCATCTTCTCCGTCGGCGACCAACGGGCGTGATGTAGCGCGTCCAACGTTCGATCGATGTCCTCGTCAAGCTGTGCACGATCAGCCTCGATACGCCGTCGTTGCGCGTCAGCTCGCTCAGCCTCTGCCGCACGCGTCGCAGCCTGCTGAGCCTCAAGTTCCCGCTGCCTCGTAGCCTCTACCTCGAGAGCGGAGCGTTGTTGACTGACGAGCTCATCGAAGTCGGGCGTTACGGGCCCGCTGCCGCGTACGGGTGGGCGGGCCGGTGCGAAAGCCGTGGCATCACTCCGGTAAGCCTCGAACCGATCGATCAGCCAACGGCGCAGATCTTCACGATGCGGCAAGCCATCGGCATCCCCTTGAAGGCCAACCGCGCTGGCGATCCCCAATGAGGACAGCTGCGCTTCCTCGCCACGGAACGACACGACACGCCCGTCGGACAACACGCCCTTTCCAAGGTCAGGGCCGATCTCTTCGCTCGTCCGATACTCGAACCAAAGCTGCAGGCCGGTGACCTCACCGCCGTCGAGCGGCAGTCCAATCTCGTCCGCCACAAGCCGGAATCGGAAGATGCGCTCTGGCATTTCCTCCGAGACACGGCCTACGAAGTATGCAAGGTCGGACCGTAGTTCCTCCCTCGCCCGCTCCAGCTGCGCAGCGCGACCGAGTCGGTGACGCTCCTCCTCGGCTCGCTCTCGCCGACGAATCTCCTCAAGATCCGACCAGTCCGACACGACGACATAATGCCGCCAGACACGACCGCGCGCCTGGGCTGCCGACCACGAGAACGGCGCGAACCGCGGGCACCCGCAATGACGGTCAGCAGTGTGGCAGGCCCATCTTTCCGTTCTTGTCACGCACGAAGTAGGTGTCCGGGATGAAGCCCCACTCGCCATTTGAGGCCCGGACGTTGAAGTAGATGGTGCTGTCGTACGGATCGGGCCCATAGTCGGGCGGATTGTGCAGCGCGGCGTAGTTCCAGACGACGGTTCCCGTCGTCCAACAGCGCGCCGAAAGTTGCGTACCGTTCGGCACTTCTTCGATCTTCGCCGTGTTGAAGTACTCGTTGTAACTCTGGGGAACCGATCGGAAGATCGGATTGCCGTCGCAATTCTGGCCGTAGGTGTTGCAGCCGTGGACCGTGCCCGTCTTCTCCGGCGCCGGTGCTTGCGTTGCGGGAGGCTGTGTAGCGGGGGGTTGGGTGGCCGGTGGGCGTCGAGAAGTGGCCGGCGGTGCAGTTGCCGGCGGCGACGTACGTGGTGATGAGGTCGCCGGAGGTGAAGGTGGCGGCGGCTGCGGCACCGTCGCCAGCGTCGGGATCGTCTCCGGAATGGGACCGCGGATGAACAGCTCTTCACGATCCGTAGCCGTGGGGCAGTACCGCCCGCCCTGCAGCTCCGACATGAACCGCTTGACCACAAGGGCATGGTCCGTCCCGGTGCGATCAATGCAGTGGTAAGTACGGCCTACAGGTCCAGCGCCGGCAAGTTCGATGTCGTTCAGGTAGTACTTGTGAACGCCGCGAGTGGCGTCAGTGAGTGCGATGTGCTCGATACGACAATCAGCGCGCGCTTCGAGTCACCTTTCAGCCACTGGGCGAGATAGACGCCGGGGCGTTCAGCTTTGCTGATATCAGGATTGTCGCAACCTCCGTTCATCGGACCTTCAGGTCCCGGGTCGAGGAGGTAGATCGTGTCGATCTCGCCCCAGCGACTGGGAGCAGCTCGCAGGAAATAGACCGGGCCTAGTCTCCCGAGGCTGTAACCCACGAGGATGTGCAATCCACGGTTAGACGGGAAGTCGTCAGCTCCGTACGGCGAACACTTTGGTCCCTCAGCCCAATCGTCGAACGTTGGCGGGAGCGGGTGGTTCTCCTCGACAAATTCCCATGACGAGTAGCAGTCGCCCTCCTGCAACGCGGCTTCGCCTTGGCCCGAGTAGAAGACGATCGGTCGTTCTTCACAACCGTTGCTTGCAGCATTGGCCGCCGTCAGGGCTTTCGTGCGGCCATCATTCGATCTGGTTGTTAGCGCGACGGCGACGATAAGCGCGGCGACAACGATCGCCGACCCCAAGAACACCCGCGCCCGATTCATGGACAAATCTTCTACCCAAATTGGTGGTGCGACTTCGTCAGCAGACTCACACTGTTCATGAGCCGCGCGGAGACCTAGCCTCGGTACGTGGGGCTGGACGATGGTCGGATGAGGCTCTCCGTCGCGGTCGTCGACGACGACCTTTGGAAGCGAGCGGCGATGGAGACCAACTTGCGCGCTGCGACGGCGTGGTCGTGGCTCACGTCCTCGACCAAGACGAGGCCGCCCCTCAGCTGAACCTGTCCACCGCCACCGATCGGCAAGACATCGCCGAGTATCGCGTGCCGCTGGGGACGTACTCCTCTGATCCTGGTCGCTCGTCTTGACATCCATCGGAGTGGGCAGCGATGTGAGCAATCCCAATACGAGCAGCAGTGCATCGGATCGGCTGCACTCCTTGCGGTTGGCGCGGTCCTAACTTTCGCCGGACTCGCCGCTCTGTTCGAGCGGCCTCGGTCGTCGAAGCCGCCAACAACTCCGGCGGCGAAACAAGTGACCCACACCGAGTCGTGGCGCACCGTCGTCCTCGCCGCAGTCGCGGCTGCCGCAGTGCTGGTGTGGCAGCTGCTAGTCGACCTGCGAACGACCGACCAGGGTCGCGACTGGAAGGGCGACGCACTCGCCTGGGTATCGCTCGGCCTCCTCCTGAGCCCACTTTTGATCAGCGTCGCTACTCGCGATGCTCACATCGACCGAGGCCGGCTCACAAGGACACTGCGTGTCGTGGGTCTGGCGTTTGCCGTGGCATCAGTGGAGGTTTGGTTCTTGGCCAGTGAGCAGATCCTCGGTCCCGGTGGTCGGCACCTGCTCTCGATCATGTCGACTGTCGAGGCGGCCATCGTCGCCGCTGTGGCATCTCTGTCGTTGCTCGTTACCACAAAGGTCGGCTAACAGACCGCCGACGATGACGGGCCTTTACAGGTCTGATCCAGACAGGGACGCCGCGGCGGACGCTTCCGTGCAACTAGTTACTTCTAGTCATCTTCGGAATGTGCCTTCCTCATGCGCCTATACGGGCACACCCTCACAACACCGCACACAAGGTGCGCGTAGCTGCTGAGGACCGCGGAGGGCCGGGGGCATGCACCGCAGAGTGATCGTTGGAACGCTGGTTGCCGTTCTGTTGGCAGCCGGCAGTGCCGCCGTCGCGGCCACCGCCACGGACCCCACACCAGTTGGCGATGCCGCGCAACTACGGCCGTTGCCGTCCGTGAAGGCGACGACGCCGCTCCCCGAGGCGCCCGTCAGCGGTGACCTGAGCAATCCGCCGGGGCCACGCGGTGCCGCGCCATTCACTGGCCCGGCGGCAACGCCGAAGCCCGCGCCGTCCTCATCGCGCGAACTCATCGAACGCCGAACGACGAACTCCGAGACCTGGCAGAACGACGACGGCTCCCAGACGTTGTCGATGTCGAGTGCGCCCAAGTACTACGAGGTCAACGGACGCCTGGAGCGGATTGACAACACCGTTGTCGTGGCCGATCCGACCGGCGCGCTTCGCAACGCCGCGAACGGATGGTCAGTTCGCTTCGGCCGGCTGTCCGAGGGCATCACCGTCGCCACCGACAACGGCGGCACCACCTTCGCTCCCGAAGGCGTCGCCGACGTGGCGCCGGTCGCTGGTTCTGGCGCGCAGGCCAACACGGTCACCTACCGTGACGCCTGGCCAGGCGTCGACCTCGTCTACAGGGTGACGGCGACAGCGGTGAAGGAAGACATCGTCCTGCGCCGCCGACCGACGTCGTCCGCCTTTGCGTTCCGCACATCGGGCTCCCGCACCTTCGTGCCTGACAGCCGAGCCTTCGGGGCCCTCAAGGCGCTGGGCGCGGGCGCTGATGTCGCCGTGGCGCCGCCCGAGGTGCTCGATCGCAACTCGCGCTCGGTGGACAAGTCGGCCAAGCCGACGCAAGCGGCGACGCGCGGGGCCGATGGCGCGGACCGTGTCACCGTCGCAGTCGACGCCGGCTTCGTCGCAAGCGTCGCTGACGATCAGTTCCCGATTGTCATCGACCCGACGGTTGGCATCGTCTACAGCGACTGGGAGAGCTATCGCAACGACGGCTACGTCTGGAGCTACGACCCAATGCGTATCGGCAACATCGTCGATTACAACCCCGGCCACATGTATCGGGCAGTGGCGTACTTCGACTATCCGCAGCTGTTCGGCACGACGGTCTCCGCCGCCTCAATTTCAGCTAGCCGTGACACCTCGCTCTCCGGCACCGCCAATGCGGTCAGCGCCAGCGTCTACAACGCAACGGGCTTCTGCTATGGCTGCCTCGGCTCGTTGCAGGACACCCAATCCTTCGGCGACAGCGCCACGTTCAACGTGACGAACCTCTATAAGGGCTGGATCGAGGGCAACGTCAGCGGGGGGTACGTCGCCTTCCAAGGTTGGGAGCAAGCCAACTACTTCAGCCTCAAGCAGTTCAACGCCACCCTGTCCGTGACCTACAACCCGGCGGCTCCAAACCCGGTGCCGCCAACGACGCCTGTTTCGCCGGCCGACCAGAGCGTGACGTCGAGTCCTGTCCCGACCCTCACCGTGAATGCGGTCACCGATCCTCAGGGTGCCGCGGTCGCGTATTGGTACCGGTTGACGACATCAGCCGACGCCGAGACGGGTATGGCCTACAACTCCGGGTGGGTCACGTCGACCTCGCTGACGCTCCCATCCAGTGTGCTCGAGAACGGGCGCACGTATTACTGGCACACCTACACGTTGGCCAGGGGCAACGTCGGCAACCCAAACTGGGTCCGCAGCTTCCGCTACGACAAACGGTTGGGGCTCGACGATACCCAGCCCTACGACGAGATGGGACCGGCGAAGCTCAACTTGGCCAACGGCAACCTCGTGATCCAGACCGGCTCCCACACTGTCGGCGGGCTAGCGGGCGACGCCGGCGTCGGCCTCACCTACAACTCGATGTCGCCCGGGTCGTCGGGTCTGCAGGCGCAGTACTGGTACGACATCACCAACGATCATCAGTCGTCCAACGACGGGCAGCCGGCACTGGTGCGGCGCGACCCGCAGATCGCCTTCAACTGGTCGAACGGCTCGCCGGCACCGGTGCTCGACGGCGACCACTTCATCGCCCATTGGACCGGATATCTCACTGTCGACGTCACCGGCACTTACGCCTTCGGCGCATCGCACGACGACGGCGCACAGATCCTGATCAACAACCAATGGGTGATGAACCAGTGGTGCGACTGTCCGGCCCTCGAGTACGGCAACTCCAAGGTCCTCACGGCCGGGCAGCCAGTGCCGATCGAAGTCTGGTCGTATGAGAACGCCGGCTCGGCCTCGATGTACCTGATGGCCAAGACGCCGAACTATCCCAACGGCATCGTCGCGCCGAGTTCGTGGTTCTCAACCGCCCCGACCTCGCTGCCCGCTGGCTGGTCGTTCGGCGCCGTCGGCGGCGACTCGCTGCCGCTAATGTCGGCAGCGGTTGGTGACAGCAGTGTCGTCTTCACGACCGACACCGGGGCGCGAGTCGAGTACAAGAAGCAGACTGGCGGCGGAAGTGGCTACATCCCGCCCCGGGGCGACGACAGCACGCTGGTCGCGAATCCGGACCATACGCTGACACTCGTCGATGGCAACTGGGCCTACCGCTTCAACTCCGACGGGACGCTGCAGTCCGCCGTCAGCGCGACCGATGACCTTTCGACCGCGTCGTTCACCTATCTCTACACCGGGGATCCGGCGCGACTAACGAAGATCACCGACCCCGTGACGACGCGTACCATCGACATTTCATACGGCGGCGATTCGGCCTGCCCGACCTCGCCACCGAAGCCCGAACTGGCGGTGGCGCCGAACGCGCTGCTCTGCCAGGTCAAGAGTTGGGACAACGCCACGACGAAGTTCTGGTATGACATCTCTGGCCGCCTCGTCCGCGTAGAGGGTCCCGGTGACGGCGTAATTGGCCACGACGTCACCGACTTCGGTTATGACGCCCTCAGCCGCATCGTCACGGTGCGCGATCCGCTGCAAGCCGACACGGTTGCCGCCACGAAGACGGCGGACGACGCCGGGTCGCGTACCAACATCACGTCATACACGTCGGGTCATACGAGCTCGATCCAACTCGGTAACGGCCCCAAGCACAGCTACACCTACGAGGTCGGCCAAACCCATGTGGCCGCCGACGGCCTTCCCGGCGTCGACTTCCGCAAGGTTGTTGTCGACGCGTCGGGCCGGATCTATCAGGACTATGACGCCACCGGCAAGATGACGACGACGATTTGGGACGCGCCGGACCGCGTTCTCGCAGTCGCCGACCCAACCGGCCGCTACGCCGTCAAGGCCTATGACGAACAAGGCCGCCTGACCGACACGTGGGGGCCGGCCAACGCCTCGTGCTTCAGCGGTAACCCGTTGCGCCCGAACGGCACGTGCTTCAACCCGCCGGTCGCCCACACTTTCGCCGCCTACGACGAGGGCATTACCGGCTTGGCTGTTGCCTACTGGAACAACACGACCGAGACCGGACCGGTCACGTTGCACAAGACGGGCGCCTGCGGTCAGAGCAACGTCAGTTGCGACTGGGGCGCCGGCTCACCCGCTACCGGGATCTCAACCGATGCCTGGTCGATGCGCATGACCGGCGAAATCACGCTGAGCTCGACTGGGGACTGGAAATTTGGCGCCTGGGCCGACGGCTTTGCCGCGATCTACGTCGATGACCGGCTGGTCGCGATCAGCGGCGTGCCCGAGCCTGGCGGCACGGCGCCGACCGTGCCCGTCAACGGTGCGTTCACGAATGGCACCGCGAACTCGAAGCACCGCCTGCGCATCGACTACGCCGACACCAGCGGCAACGCCGCGATCAGCTTCTACTGGCTGCCGCCGGCCGGCGCGTGGGCACTCGTTCCCGGCACGAGTCTCGGTCCTCGCTACGGCCTGTTGACGACCGCCAAGGTCTTCGACACGCCCATGCCGACACAGGTCACAACGCTCGCCTACGCCAATCCTGAGACCGGCTTGGCGACATCCTCAACGATTGGTGGCCTGACGGCGACCACCGTCTACGACAGCGCGCATCGCTGGCGGCGCAGTTCCCAAACTATGCCGACCGGCGCGATCTCGACCTACGACTACTACGGCGACAACGAGATCGCCGTGAGCCCCTGTCCAGGCGGCGCGAGCTACAACCAGGGCGGGCGGCCGAAGTCGACAACCGCGCCTGATCCCGACGGTGCCGGAGCTGCGCTTCCGCGGGTCGAGCAGGCGGTGTTCGATGACGTTGGTCGAGTCGTGGCGACGCGCGTCACCACGCCCGGCGGCTCCAACCCGTGGACATGTTCGTCCTACGACGCTCGCGGTCGCGTCACCTCCCGCACCGTGCCCGCCAATGGCGCCGAGGCGCCCCGGACGGTGACCTATAACTACGCGGTGGTCGCTGACCTATCCACGACAGGCGACCCTCGGATCACCTCGGTGACCGACAGCGTGGGTGCGATCACCACGACGGTCGACAACCTCGGCCGAGTGACGCAATACAAGGACGTCTGGGGCAACACCACGACGACGTCGTACGACACGATTGGTCGAGTCGCCCAGACAAGCGGGCCGCAGGGCGTCGTGGCTGCGACATATGACAACGCCGGACGACCTACTGACGTCAAGCTCGACGGCAGCGTTCTTGCCCGCGTCGGCTACGACGCGGGCGGCCGGGCGACAACACTGAGCTATCCGTCGAACGATGGTGTATCGACCAACGGCGTCGAAGCAGGAAACGGTACGGAAGCGGCCGGCCCCCTCGCCTATGACACCGCCGGCTCGTTGTCGTCGCTCCTGTGGCGCAAGACAGTCGGCCAGACGACGATCACGCAGAACTCGGTCCAGCGTTCGACCAGCGGCAAGGTGTACGAGGAATCAGTCGATAGTGTCGACCCGTATCCGACCGGCGACAACTACACGTACGACGCCGCGGGCAGGCTGCTCTCGGCGAAGATTGGCTCTCACGCCTATACCTATGCCTTCGCCGCTTCAGGCGGTTGCGGGTATCAGACGAACGCCGGGCTCAACACCAACCGCACATCGCGAAGCGACACCGTGAGCGGCGTAACAACGACGGCGACGTTCTGCTACGACGCAGCCGATCGGCTGACCTCGTCAACGCCAGACTTAACAACCGGGATCGGCTACGACACCCACGGCAACACCGCCAGCCTTGGCGGCCAGACGTTGATCTACGACGGAGCCGACCGCCACGACGAAACGCGCCTTACGAACGCCGCCACGCGCTATGTCCGCGATGCCACGGACCGAATCGTGGCGCGGACCGCGACGGTCGAGCCGCGCACCGCGCCGTCGGTTGCGCATGTGACGGCGGCCTCCTCGGCCGCTGCCACCAAGCCGGCATCCGCGCAGGTGGGTGACGTGCTCGTAGCCGAGGTAACGGTCACGGGCGGCAGCGGAACGTCGGTCACGCCACCGTCTGGGTGGACGGCGGTCTCCGCCGATTCCGGCACCGCCAACGCAGCGGGCAGCGCCCTGCGCGATGCCATCTATACGCACGTACTCGGCGCCAGCGACCCGGCGAGTTGGAACTTCGGCTTCAATACGGCGGTAAACGCGACTGCGGTAGTCACCGCGTACGGCGGCGTCGATACCACGAGCCCGGTCGTCGCGTCGGCGGTCTCGGCGGTTGCGAGCGCGACCGTAGCTACGGCGCCCGGCGTAACCACCTCCGGCCTGTACAACGAACTCGTCGCCACCTTTGCGAGCACGTCCCTTCCGGTTACGGGTCCGGGCGGGGCAATGACCACGCGAATCGCTGACGCGGCCAACGCCCTAGCCGACGCAGGTTACGACCAAGCGCAGCTCGACCCCGGTGCCAGTGGCACCAGGACATCGACGTATGCCTCGGCTGTTCCATCCGTCGCCCACCTTCTCGCCTTGCGACCGATGACGTTTCGCTATGGGTTCGCGGCCGGGGGCGACGCGCCGGCATTCAGCCAGGCCGTCGACGGGTCGTTGATACAAAGAAGCGTGGGGCTTCCCGGTGGTGTGGTCGTGACCAAACGAGTTGCCGGCGACACATGGAGCTATCCCAACCTGCACGGTGATGTCGCCGCTGCGGCTGACGGCAACGGCGCCAAGATCGGGCAGACGACCGCTTACGACCCGGATGGCGCGCCGCTAGCGGCAATCGTCGACAACAGCGCGGGCAACTACGACAACTCGTGGCTTGGCAGCCGATCGCGTGGGAACGAACACCAGCCTGGCCTGCGTAACGTGATCGAGATGGGCGCTCGGATCTATGACCCCGGTCTGGCGCGATTCCTGGAGGTCGACCCGGTCGAGGGCGGCAGCGCAAACGACTACGACTACGTCGGCGGCGACCCGGTGAACCGTCGGGACTTCACCGGGTTGTACGCGGACCTGTATGGCGGCGGAACGGCCGTGAGTTACAGCGACGCGCCGGCTTTGGCGGAGGTGATTGCCCGATCCGGGTACAAGTCAAAGGCTGTAACGACGTTCATCAACACACACTCCGGTCGACCGGCTCGTGTGTCGACGGTGCTTTCACCGACGTTCGGAGTCCATGTCGCGCCAGTGACGCCGCAGGCACGTCCCCGTCCGCACCGGCAGTCATCCGCGGTGGCGGTCGTCCGGCGCAACATCGGCCCGTGCATCATCGGTGGTGTCATGACAGCTGGTATCGCCTTCGCCACCGGTCCGGGCGCACTGATTGCCGGAGCACAAGGATGCGCCCAGAGTGTCGTCATCAACGAAATTGGCCGGGCGACCAACCAGCGCGAAGCCGCCAGCTCGCTGGACTGGTTCTTGACCAATGTTGTCTACCTAGGTGTGCGTATCGCACTTATGGAGTGAAAGCATGAGGGAAAAAGCGTGGATCGCAGTTGTTGTCATGCCGGTCCTAGCCGTGTGGGTGCTGTTTAGCGACGAGCCCTTTGTCAGCATCCTTCCACTGGCGCTCTTCGTGATGTCGGTGGTCCTGCTGGTATGGGATCGCAGGCGGAACCAGGGTTAGTGGTCTCGCATCCTTCGCGGCTTCTTGGCTCGGACCCAGAACGCTGACGGTCGCGCAACCATCGAAAGCCGGCCAAGTGTCTCTGTGCTGAGAGACACTCGTCGTTAGTCAGGAGCCCAGAGTCGCCGAAGCCAGATGCACATTCTGCATACTCACTTCCTGGTTTGACCCGAAGTCCACGCCGTCGGCGCAGATGCCCGTCGACGTGATCGCGAACTTTCTGCGCCGGACCCTGAGCCGCAGCGAAGGTTTGGAGCGCTTCGGGTCGCGCCCCCATTTAGGCGTCTGGCCAGCGCGGTCGGAAGTCATCACGATGGCGTAATGCGCAGCGCGTCCAGCGTGCACGCGCTGCGTGGCGGCCGTAGTGACAAAGTAGTGACAAACCACCTCTCCAAAACATCAGAAGCGGTTCCCGCAAGAGCAGGAAACCGCTTCTGACCTCGGTAAACGTCTTAGTGGCGGGGGCGGGATTTGAACCCGCGACCTTCGGGTTATGAGCCCGACGAGCTACCAGACTGCTCCACCCCGCGTCGTGTGGATTGATAAGGCTACCAGCGCCGTCGCGGCGCGCAAATTGGTGCGTGGGTCAGTCGGCGTCGAGGAAGGCCAGGTCGGGCGGCACGTCGACGGCATGCTCCTGAAGGACCTCGAGGGGCACGATCTCGAGCGCCTTCTCGTTGGTGGACGCCAACACGACTGGTGCGGCCGCGCCGTCGTGATGGGCGCGCAGCCAGTTCCGCGCCGTCACGCACCACCGGTCGCCGGGCACCAAGCCGGGGAAACCGTATTGCGGCATCGGTGTCACGAGGTCATTGCCGATGCTGCGTTGGTGCTCGAGGAACTCGGCGCTGACCACTGCGCAGATCGAGTGACTGCCGATGTCCTCGGGCCCCCACGAGCAACAACCGTCTCGATAGAAGCCCGTGAGCGGCTCCGAACCGCAGGGCTCTAGCGGCCCGCCGACGACGTTGCGCCCTTCCTCCACGCCGCCAGTATTCACGACTGCGCACGAGCCGCCGTCACAAGGGCGGCTCGTGCGCACTCGCAGGCGCGGACGCGGAGTTAGGCGCTGCGGGAGGCGGCGGTGGTGGGTGGCGACGATTGCTTGGCCGACTCGTCGCGTGCCTGCTGGGTGAGGCGGTGGAACTCGTCGATCTTGGCCTGGTACGTGGCCAGGTCGCCGGACTTGAGCGCGGCCTGGGCCGCGTCGTACGCGGCGAGGGCCTGGTCGAGGATCTGCTGGACCGACGCCGACGGGGCCGGGGTCGCCGGCGTACCCGTCCCGGCGCCGGTCGACTGCTCCAGCGTGGCCGGCGCGTCGCCGAACACGGCGCGCAGCGCCTCTTGCAGCGAGTCGCGCATCGCGACCTTGCCGGCGAACGACACGATGACCTTGCGCAGCTCGGGCACGTTCGTGGTGCTCGACGAGACGTACAGCGGCCGCATCCACAGCAGCGAGTTGTTGATCGGGATGACGAGCAGGTTGCCGAGGATGACGCTCGACCCGCGCTGGCTCAACAGGCTGATCGCCTGCGACACGTTGACGTCCGAACTGATGTCGTTGTCGACGAGTGACGGCCCGTCGACCTGCGCGTTGCGCGGCATCTCGAAGACCTGAAGCTCGCCGTACTGCCCCGGGTCCATCTTGGCGACCATGAAGGCGGTGAGGTTCTTCTGCGAATCGTTCTTCGACGCGGGGACGAACGGCTGGAGGATCTGGAAGTTGAGGTCCTTCTCACCGGGGAGTCGGGTCAACAGGTAGTACGGGTCCATACGCGACTGGCTGCCCTCAGTCGGCGTGCGCTGGCCGGCGGGTCCGGCGAGGGTGACGACCGGCGTGGACCCGGCGGTCGCGTCGGCTCGACCCGACCCCGGGTCCTGAGCCACGTGCCACGCGTCGCCGGCGTTGAAGAAGTCGCCGGGATCGCTGATGTGGTAGCGGCCGTACATCGCGGTCTGGATGCGGAACAACTCCTCCGGGTAGCGGAGGTGCGGCGTGAGATCGGCCGGCATCTTGTCGCCGTTGGTGAACAACGTCGGGAACGCCTTGGCGTAGGCCTTGGCGATCGGATCGTCCATGTCGATCCGGTAGAAAGTCATCTTGCCGTCGTACGCGTCGATGACGATCTTCACCGAGTTCCGCACGTAGTTGAACGTCGACTTGAGACCGGCGGTGCCATCGAGGCGGTCCGTCTCGGCCCGCTGCGCGTACGGGTACGCACTGGTCGCCGTGTACGCGTCCTGCACCCACATCATGCGGCCGGTACTAGTGATGACCGGGTACGGGTCGTTGTCGTACCGGAGGAACGGCGCGGCTTTGCGCACGCGATCGCGGATGTCGCGCACGTAGACGATCTTCGACTTCGACGTCACCAGGTTCGAGATGAGCGGGTTGATGTCGCCGAACCGCAACGCGAAGGCGGCCCGCCTGATCACCGAGCCCATGGGAACGCCACCGGTCCCGCTATAGGTGGTGTACACGCTGCCGCCCGCGCCCTTGTCCTGGTAGTCGAGCTCGCGCTGGTTGCTGCGGACGATGGCGAAGCCCGACAAGCCCTCGCCGAAGTACACGCGGGGCTGCTTCATCTCGGGCTTCCCGATGGGCGGGACGTCCTTGAGGATGAAGTTGGGCTTCCCGTCGACCACCGCGTTGGCCGGGGCGACGACCGCGCCGAACCCGTGGGTGTACTGGAGGCGCCGGTTGACCCACGAACCGAATTGCGTCGCCAGACCTTCGGGGTCGAGATCGCGCGCCGACAGCAGCACCTGCGTCAGCTGTCCGTCGATGACATACCGGTCGATGTCGAGGTCACTCAGTTGGTAGTACGACCGCAGCTTCTGGTCTTGCTCGAACGTGCGCTTGGTGTATTTGGGATCCCAGAGCCGGAGGTTGCGAATGGTGTCGGCGTTGGCCGCCAGCCCGCCGGCGTCGAGGTCCTCGCGGTAGTCGAACGGCACGGTCTTGACCTTGTTGAGACCGAGGGCGGCCCGCGTCGCCGCGATGTTGCGCTCGATGTACGGCCGCTCCTTGGCGTTCTCGGCGGGAACCACCCGAACCTTCTGTACGAACGCCGGGTATATGCCGCCGACGACGACGGACAAGAACAGCCACAGGCCGACGGCGATCCCCGGCAGCAGCCACCCCTGGAGCCGGATGTTGGCGAGGAACAGCACGACCGCGATCAGCGAGACGAAGATCAGCAGGTTGATCGCCGGCAGCTGCGCATGGACGTCGGTGTAACTGGCGCCGTCGACGACGCCGCGGTGCGAGTTGGCCAGCCCGTAACGCTGGAGGTAGTAGCCGGCGGCCTTCACGAGGGCCAGCAAGGCCAGCAACACCGACATGTGCGCCTTGACTTGCGGGGTCACTCGCTCCATCGGCGACCGGGGCAACCGGATGCCGCCGTTGAGGTAGTGCGCGACCAGCGTGATGAACGTGATGATCACGATGGCGACGAACAGCCAGTCGACGACGAACTTCAGGAACGGCAGTTGGAAGACGTAGAACCCGATGTCCCGGTGGAACTGCGGATCCTTGATCCCGAAGCTGACGTGGTTGCGATACAGGATGAACGACGACCACTGCGACGACACGCCCCCGCCGGCGATGAACGCAAACAACAGCGAGATGCCGACGCGGACCTTGCCGCCGTGCGGGCCGACAACGTCGCGGTAGCGCTGGACGATCTCGTCTTCGGGACCGAGCGCGCGGAAGCGGGGGGCGAGGCGTTCGGCGATCGCCAAGCTCGCCCACATGGCGGCGAAGAACACGCCGATGAAGATGAGAGTCAGCGCCGCCTTCGACCCGAGCACGCCGCGCCACACCTTGGTGAAGCCCAGCTCCTTGAACCAGAGGTAGTCCGTGTAGAAGCCGGCGATGCCGCGCAGCGACGTGATGAGGAAAAGCAGGACGACCGCGGCGGCGATGATCCAGATGCGGCTGGCGGGAATCCGACCGCGCCGGGCTGGACGGTCAGTAGGAACTCTCATTTAGTGCAAAACCCTAGGCGCTGGCTGGCGCGAGGAGGCAGCGACACCCGGCGTGGGCCGGCGGCCGCAACTGACCGGTGGGGAACGCCTCGCCTCGAGGCGTCGGCCCGGCCAACGCGTTGTCGTCGCAGTCGGGACACTGACCGTCGACGTCGCGCACCACCCAGCGCAGCGGGGTCCCCGGCGCGAAGGCCACGAAGGCGCCGGCCGCGAACGCGCTCCCTGCGTAGTCGGCGGCGAGACGCTCCAGCCGGTTGCCCTTCAAGTCGCGATATGCGGCGCTCACTCGCGCCGTGATCGCCGACTCGTCGTCGCCCATCGACGCCGCTTCGTCGAGCGCACCCTCGAGGCGCCTCGACAGCGGCCCCACTAGGGCGTCGGTCAGCTCGTCGGCCACGCCGCGCACCACGTCCTCATCGCTCGCCGCGTTCCCACCCGCCAACGCGATGCCGGCGACCATGGCGTCGGCCAGGTCCGGCATCACCCCGTCGATGTAGCGGGCGCGATGGTCCAACGCCTCGGGAAACGCGACCGCGAGCGACGGGCGGTGACCGCCGTGACGGCGGAGCCGGTCGAGAACCTCGTTCTGCTCGTCCTGGAGCGCGCGCTTGAGCTTGCGCGTGACCGCGACGATCACCGGAGCCAGCGCCTCGTCGCGACGGGCGACCAGCTCGTCTTCGGGCGTGGCGTCGGCGACCGGCTCCGGCTCGCTCGTCTCCGCCGACTCGGCCGGCGCGTCCTGATCGGAACGCAACTTGGCGAACAGCTCATCGACCTCGGGCCGGGCCTGCTCGGGCTCAACCGCCTCGGGCTCGACGACCTCGGGCTCGACGACCGCCTCGACCACTGGTTCTGGTTCGGGTTCAGGTACGGGTTCAGGTACGGGCGCGGGCGGGGGCGGGGGCGGGGGTGTGTCGGCCTTGAACACGCGCACCGACTCGACATCGGATGGCGGCTGCACGACCTTCAGTGTCGGTCGGACGTCTTCTGGCTCGGTCGGCGCGTCGGCCTTCTCATCCGCGGGCACCGAACGCAGGACGCGCACTGACGAGGACACGTCGGGCGGCCGCGAGTACACGGGTTCCGGACTTGCCTCGGCCTCCGGCTCGGGCTCCGGCGCGGGCCCGGGCTCACCCGTCGTCAGGCCCAACTCGTCCGCCGTCGGCTCCGGCTCGGCGGCAACGCGGTGCGCGGCGGCCTCGGCGGCGGCCCGGGCGTCGGCCTCCGCCCGCTGCAAGGCGTCGGTCGCTTCGTCGAGCGTCCGGCGAACGACGCGGTACGCCTCGAGCAGACGATCGCGTCCGGCCTGTAGCTGTTCGACTTGCACGAGCGCGACCCGGCGCCGGCGCATGAGGTCGCCCATGACCCGATTGCGCAGGGCCTGCACCTCGGCGGCCATCTCCTTGCTCTGCGCTCGCGCCCCATGGATGAGCCGGTCGGCCTGCTCTTGCGCCCGCCGACGCATCCCTTGGGCGTCGGCCTCCGCCGCCTGGCGGACGCCGTTGGCCTCGGCCTCAGCTTCGGTGACGCGGTCGGCCAGCGCCCGCTCAGCCTCGGCGCGCAGCCGGCTGGCTTCCTCGTGCGCGTCTTTAAGTATCTGCTCGACGCTCTCCTCGGCTTTGGCCCGGATGTCGCTGGCGGCCTCGTGCGCGCTCCGGATGATCCGCGCTGTGTGCTCGCCGAGCGCGCTGGTGAGTGTCGCTTCGTCGAGCTGCGGCTTGGCGGCTCGAGCCTCGGCGTCGCGGACCGCCTGCTCGAGCTCGCGCTGACGATCGCGCGACGTGCGCAGCGACTCGGCCACGCGCGTGAGGTACAGCCGTACCTCGTTCGGGTCGAAGCCGCGGAACGTCGTGCCGAAGCCGCGGTGCGCGACCTCTTCAGCGGTGACCGGGACATCGGCCGCGGTGTATCGACGCTCGTCGGCCATGCGGATGCAAGGTTAGGACCGCACGCCCTGCGATCCTGGGATCTGTACTTGCCCGCTACCCGGCGGCAGCGTTACTGCTGTCTACGTAGCTCCTGGACCATGCGCAGCTGGTCGACGGCGCGGTTGCGCCGGGCGGCGGCGGCGTCGGGATCGACCGGCTGCATCGCGGCGGTCGCCCACTCGACGAGCACTTGCGGGTTGAACGGCTTGGGGAGGTACTCGAAGATCTCCTCGCCCCACGCCCGGATCTGGTCCTCCTCGCTGGTGCGGGCGGTGAGCAGGATGATCGGAATCTCAGCGGTGGCCGCGTCGGATCGCAGAGCCACGATCGTGTCCCACCCGTCCATCTTCGGCATCATCAGATCGAGGAAGACGACGTCGGGTCGCTCCTGGCGCGCCACGGTGATCGCCTCGACGCCGTCGCCCGCTTCGAACACGGTAAAGCCGCCGAGCTCGAGGTTGACCCGGCACAGCACGCGAATCCCTTCCTCGTCGTCGACGACGAGGACCTTCCCTGCTTTGGCCATTTACTTTGCTCCCAGCCCATCGACGAGCCCGCCTAGTAGATCACCCACCGTATCGACCACGGGTTGGAGCGGGCCGGGAGGCGCGTCGGGTTCGGCCGCCGGCAGGGCGGGGGGTGGCCCGGTGGGGCCGGTCGTCGGCTTCTGCGCCGGCGCGGGTGTCGCCGCCGGCTTGTCGCCGGCCGCGGCGGCCGCCGCCGCGGCTTGGGCGGCCTCGATGTCACTCGTCGTCGGTGCGGCCATCTGGACGGTGAAGTCGTGGGCCAGCGCCAACGCGTTGTCGACGGTCGAGGAGAGGTTGGCGGCGTCGGTCACGCCTTGGTCGAGGGCGACGAGGCCCCACGCCGCGCCTTCGTCGCGGAAGGAGAACACGGCGCGCCACCGCTCGGCGAGCGGTGCGCCGTGGCCGGCCGCCGCGATCGACGCGCCGACCACCGACTCACCGGGAGTGCGGGTGCCATCGACGAGCGACGGATCGAACCCGGCGCGCGCCGCCAGTTCGGGTACGACGGCGGCGACGAAGCCCGCCGAGCGCCCTTGTCCGGCCGGCAACTGGCCGGTGAGGCCGTCGCTGCGCGCTTGAAGCTGCTCGGTCAACTCCATCGCCTCACCGAGGAAGCGCCGGTCCCAGGCGTCGGCGGCGCGCATGCGCAGCGGCTCGGCGCGGTCCGGCACGACACCGAGCGACGGGATCGTGGCCTGGCGTAGTTCGGGTACGTGGAAGACCCGCCCGGTGGACGTCATGTTGACCGTGCCCTTGTAGGTGGCGGCTTCGAGCCCGAGCGCCCGCCGCAGCCGCGCCGCGCCATTCACGACACTCACGCTCGACCCGGCCGAGCGCATCAGCAGACGGGTGGCGCCGGCTACGAGCAATGCGTCCCCGCCCTGGAGCGTGGGCGTGCGGTCGATCTTGATCGTGCTGCCCTGGCGGAGCTCGATCCGGCGATCATCGGAGAGCTCGAGGGTGGCGGTGCCCTTCGTGACTCGGACGGTCTCGCCCCGATGGACAGTCTGGTCGCGGAACACGGAGGTCTTGCGGCCCGACGCGGACACGAGCTGCGCCCGCCCGTTCAGGCTCAGTCCGGCTTCGCCCGGGGACCGGTCGGCGTCACAGGCGATGCCCATGGTCATTGCTACCAACGCGGCACAACAGACGAATCCCCTCATCTCCTCTTCTGTTTCGGCACTTTGGCCGCGGATGGGAGGAAAATCGAAAACTTGGCGCCCTTTTTTGGCTCGGACACCACGTCGACGTGCCCGCCGTGCGCCTCGGCGACTCGCTTGACCATGGCCAGACCCAGGCCCAGCCCGCCGTAGGGGCGGGTGTCGGAACCGTCGCCCTGGATGAAGTCGGCGAAGGCGCGGTCGTGGTCGTCGGGCGTCATGCCCTTGCCGTGATCGAGCACCGAGATCTCGACGCCCGCGGTCCGCCCGTTGGTCGCCGGCTCGGCGCTGACGAGAATGCGCCCGCCGTCGGGCGAGAACTTCACCGCGTTGTCGATCAACTCGTCGAGCGACTTGGCCAGCCAGCGCTTGTCGGCCACGACGGCCGGCAGCCGCCGCGCCACGCGCCGGGTGATGGGATGGGCTCCGTCGACCTTCTCCGACCAACGTCCCACGACGTCGTCGACGACGCCCCGCACCGCGACCTCCTCGGGTCGCAACGGGGACCGGCCTGCGCTGGTCGTGGCGAAGAACTCGAGCATCTCGACGATGCGGGCAAGTTGGTGCGCGGACAGGAGGATGTCCTGCTGCACCTCACGCGCCTTGGTGGGCGTGAGCTCCCGTCGGGTGAGGATCTCGGTGAAGCCGATGACACCGGCGAGCGGCGTTCGCAACTCGTGGCCGATGTGCGACAGGAATTCGGTCTTCATGCGTTCGACCTCGCGCTCACCGCGCAGGTCGCGGAACACGAACACGCCACCGGCCAGCTCGCCTTCGGGACCGCGGAGCGCGCCGGCCGACACGGCGACAGGGATCTGGGCGCCGTCGCGTTGGTGCAGCACGGCGACGGTCGTCCACCTGCGGATGAGCGGCTTGCGCAAACGCGGGCCCAACTCGATGCCGGCCTCGCTGCGAAGCGGCAGCAACCGCGCCGCGTCCTTGCCGCGCGCTTGCACGGCGGACAGACCGGTGAGCTCTTCGGCCGCCTGGTTGAAGTCGGTGATGCGACCTTCGGCGTCGACGGCGACCAGCGCCTCGCCCATGCCGGCGACCACCGCCTCCAGCCGGTCGCGCAGGCGCGCTTCATCATCGGCGGCCTGGCGCAAGGCCGACGTTTTCTCCTCGATCGACGCGGCCATGGAGTCGAACGTCGCGCCGAGAACGCCGACCTCGTCGTCGCTCACTACGTCGGCGCGCACCGCAAAGTCCCCGCGTTGGATCGCTTCGGCGGCCACCGTCAGTTTCCGCACGCCCGACCCGATGCGGTCGCCGATCACCGCGGCGAGCAGCAGTGCGAGAAGGGTGCCGCCGAGCGCGATGAAGAACAGCGTGCGGTACAGGTCGTGACGGGTCTTGTCGACGACAGTCGTCGGCGTGGCCGCAATCAGTGCCATCACCGGTCGGCCGTCCGACGCCATCACCGGCTGGGCGGCGATGAAGCGGCCACCACTTGTCGCTGTAGCGGGCTGGCCGTCCTCGAGAACCTGGCGCACGAGACCGTTGGCCGCGCCAGCCGGTGGCTGGCGGCCGAACCGGGCGAGGGTCCCGCTGAGATTGCGGAGGCTGAATGAGAGGCCCACGTTGTCGCGCGACCGCAGCTCGAGGTAGCCGTTGTCGAGGGCGTAGGTGGCGACGACGAGGCCGAGCGGGAGCTGCGCGCCCGACGCCGGGCGGTAAGCCACCGGCGAGATGCCGACGGCCAGGGCCCGGCCGATGACGGCGGGGGTACCCACCTCGGCTTGGGTGCGGATCGCCTCGCTCACCGCCTGCGAGCCGGCCACGACGAACGCCTCGCGCGAGTCCAACTTGTACGACGCCAGCACGGTTCGGTCGAAAGACAGGTACGCCAGCGGCAGCCCGCCGAGGAACTGCTCGGACAGATCCTTGAGCGCCTTGTCGATCAGCGCGCTGTGCTGCGGCTTGGCGTAGAGCTTGAGCAACTCGTCGGCCGCAGTGGTCGCCGTGCCCAGGCTCACCGCCGACAAGCGCGCGCCGCGGATGGCGTCGCCCGCCCGGTTCTCGATCAGCGCCGACTCGACACTCCCCCGCTCGCTGAGCCGCCGCAGCGCTTCCTCGCGCACGGTGCTCGAGATAACGGTCGACAGCGCGAGGGAGAGCACGAGGACGACCAGGAGAAGGACGAGCGCCGCGCTGGCGGCGACGCGCGCCGCGATCGACCGGCGACTGACTGCAAGTACCGATGCGCCAATGCCGCCGGCGCCCAGGCCCAGCGACAGGTTGGCCAACGAGTCGGCCGACGTCGTGGCGATGGCTAGCGACGCGGCAGCCAGGGCCAGGCCGAGCCACAGCAAACGGCGGGCCGACGCCGGTCCGTGCCAGTCAAGCGTGCCGGCCGCCAGCCCCACAACGCCGGCGCCGCGCAGGCTGAAGATGAGTTGATCGGACACCCCGACCAGGGCCCCGTGCATGAACGCGGCCGTGCCCAGTACGAGGAAGCCGGCGGCGAGCAGTGACTTGGCCCACCGCGTGTGCGTGATCAACTCAGACCGCAGCACGACGATCGCCAGCCCCGCCGCGCAGGCGAGGAAGGTCACGAACTCAGCCGCGAATTGGTACTGGGCGGTGGCGTCCATGGACCGGCTAGATGGTACTGCCGCTCAGCGCCTCGCCCGCTTAGCCGTCGTGGTCGTCGTGGGGGCGATGGAAGCCAGGTCGCCACCCAGACCGCCGAGAACCTTGAGTGCCTCGTCGAGCGTGGCGACCTTTATGACCTTGAGCTTGCTGCCGGCGTGAGCCAGCGCGTCCTTGTACTCACCCGGCGGCACGAGGAAGTACTCGGCGCCGGCGTGCCGCACGGCGGCGGTCTTCTGCGCGACGCCGCCGACATCACCCACGGTGCCGTCGAGATCGATGGTCCCGGTGACGGCAACGGTGTGACCGCCGGTGAGCTCGCCCGGCCGCAGCTGATCCATGATCGCCAGCACGAAGGCCAAGCCGGCCGACGGTCCACCGATCCCGTTGGCGTCGATGCGCACGTCGATCGGTTTGTCGAACGTGTGGCTCTTCGTGGTGACGCTGACGCCGAGGCAACCCTTGCCGGTGAGCTGCTGGTCGATCGAGCACGTCGACTTGTCGGCGCTGCCACCGCCCATGCGGATCTTCTCGACGCGGTCGGGCTTGCCGTCGGTGCCGACGTTCAGGGTCACCGTGTCGCCGAAGCGTTTCGGCGCCAGGGCGTTGATGAAGTCGGTCGACAGCCGCACCGGCTTGTTGTCGACCGCCTTGATCACGTCGCCCGACTTGAGGTGGCCATCGGCCGGCGAGCTCTTGGCGACCGTGACGATCAGGGCACCGACGCCTCCCTCGGCGACCGTGTACCCGAGCTTGCGGAGAGCGACGACCTCGGCGACGAGAATCGACTCGTCCATCTCCTGCACGTTCTGTTGCCGGAAGTTCTTGGGCGGCGTGGGCCCCAGGATCTGCTCCTCGGGGACGACGTCGATGTCGGGGTCGAGCCACCCGCGGAGTGCGCCGAAGGGCCGCACGCGCGACAGCGAAACGGTCGTGAGGAGGAACTTGCCCTGCGGCGGATAGTTGTTGTCCTTCGGGACCTGTAGCTGCGCGCCGACCGGCGGGGCCGTGCCTGGGGCGATGGCGAAATACGGCAGCGTGATGAACAGCGACCCGATGAGCAGGGTGGTGACGAGGGCCAGCGGAATCCCCCACCAGAGCCAACGCGTGCCGTAGCCCGGTTGGGCATACGCCCATGTGGGCGCGGGCGACGGCAGTACGATCGGCTCAGCCGTGTCCACGTCGCTCGTCGAATTCTCCATGGCAGAAGTAGTCGCCCAGCCTGCCATGGACCTGTGGGCTTCCCGCTCCGCCCCCGCAGTGAGTGAGCCGAAGGCGAAGCCGGAAGGCGATCGGGCAAGCACAGGCTGGTTCGCCATCCGAAGGATGGTGGACCAGTGAGCACGCCGCACGAACCCGGCAACGAGCCCGACTGGCTCGCGGCGTCGCCAGAGTCCGACCCCGACTGGCTCGCCGACCCCTTCGCGGCAACCGCGCCGCCTCCGCCTCCGCCGCCACCCGAACCGGAGCCGGAACCCGAGCCGGAGCCGGAGCCCGAGCCGGAACCGGAACCGGAACCGGAACCCGAGGCCGAGCCGGAGGCGCCGGAGGACGGCGCGGCGGAACTGTTCCCCGATCCGCCGCCGGCCGTGGTGCCGACGCCGGAGTCGGTGCCGACGACGCGCCCGAACGTGGAGGAATTGTTCGCCAAGCTGCGCGCCGAACAAGAAGAGGCCGTCATCCCTGTACCGGAGCCCGAGCCGGAGCCCGAGCCCGAGCCCGAGCCCGAGCCGGAACCGGAGCCCGAGCCGGAGCCGGTCCGCGCCGTGGTGGTGGAGACGCCGGAGGAAGAGGATCCCTTCGGCGGCTGGACCGAGGTCAGCGCCGTCGACGAGCCCGTCGAGACGATCGCGCCTCCCCCGCCGCCTCCCCCGCCCCCGCCCCCGCCGCCGCCGCCCGAACCCGAGCGCGTCGTCGAGGAGCCGGTCGCGACAATCGGGTTACCGGTCGACGCGTCGACCGAGCCGGTGTGGGCCGATGTGTGGGCACCGCCGCCGACCGCGGCGCCACCGGCGGCGGTCCCGGTCGCGCCGCCCGCTGCACCAGTCGAAGTCGCCGCGCAGCAGGCGCCCGTCGTCACCGACGCACCGCCGGCCGACGAAGAGCAGTACTACGACGACGATCTCGACGAAGTCATCACCGGAACGACGCGGTTGACCGAACCGCCGCCGGGCGACCGGCGCGTGGAATCCGCGGTGACGCTGGCGATCCTCGCCGTCGTCGTCGGCGTGATCGTCGCGGTGATCGTCGCCCTTTCGGTCCTCGTCATCGCGCTGGCCATCCGCCGCGCGGTGGGGTGACTACTGCTCGACGAGCGACGCCCGCACTACGTACCGGTAGCTGGCCGAGTGCGGCGGGTGGCAACCGAAGATCGTGGCGGTCGGCGTGGGCGTCGGATCAGCGATCCACAACGCGTCGGGCTTGACGATCTCGTGACCGGTCACCGAATACACCGAGCGAAT